>JAGAAL010000039.1 GCA_017615245.1 Bacteroidaceae bacterium | reverse complement strand
CGAGAATCATCTGGTCACCAGTGTAAGCGTGAACAGTTGTCATGATACCGCTCTGGATTGGAGCGAAATCGTTCAAAGCCTTTGTCATAGGAGCCAGACAGTTAGTAGTACAAGAAGCTGCGCTAATAACGGTGTCAGCTGGAGTCAGAGTCTTGTGGTTTACATTGTAAGCGATAGTAGGCAGATCGTTACCTGCAGGAGCAGAGATAACAAACTTCTTAGCACCAGCAGTCAGGTGAGCAGAAGCCTTCTCCTTAGATGTATAGAAACCTGTGCACTCCAAAACAACGTCTACGTCAAGCTTGCCCCAAGGAAGCTCAGCAGCGTTAGGAATAGCATAGATAGTAATCTTCTTACCATCAACTACGATGAAGTCCTCACCAGCTTCTACAGTGTGCTTGTTCTCACCGAACTTGCCACAGAAACCACCCTGAGCGGTGTCATACTTCAACAGGTGAGCAAGCATCTTTGGGCTTGTCAAGTCGTTGATAGCTACTACTTCATAACCTTCAGCCTCGAACATCTGACGGAATGCGAGACGACCAATACGGCCAAAACCGTTAATTGCTACTTTTGTCATTTTCTTTCAAATTGATTTGTTAATATAAAAAACTTATAACTTAAGAATTATCTGCCATTATCCGCAATTACAATAATGTTTCTGTGAAGCACATGCCACAATCAGCAATATAAACATCACCATCCAAAGTATGTATAAAATGCGGTATTTCATCCTAATTTTCTTTTCGGGGTGCAAAGTTACAAAAATATTATAAATTATAAATTATAAACTGTCTATTATTTCGCTCCCCCTACCCTATTTTTTCTCCAAGAAGTTAAAAATGCAATATAGACTATACAATGGCCCCTCTCTAACTCTCCCGAGGGAGAGAACTGGACTTCAGGAGTGCAGATGACATTCTGCTATATTACATTTTATAATTTTTTCATTTTTACATTTTATAATTCCCCCTAAAGGGGGTTAGGGGGTCTTCCTTTAAAGGGGGTTAGGGGGTCTGTCAATTCATCCTATACAACTTATACTGGAACGTCAGCAGTACATAGTGCGGATTGCCCGATGTACGAAGCTCTGAACGTCCTGTTGCCGAGATATTGGTGCTGAAGTTACTACGCTCCTTCAGGATGTCGTACCACGTCAGTTTCAGCAGCCCTCTGTAGTCCTTCAGCAGCTTATATTCCACACCCATATTCCAGATGAAGTCCGTACGGTTCACATCCCTCATCTTACCACCTGCTCGTCCGGAAACGTTCAGGTCCGTATTGAATGTCAACCTCTCCCCTATCCAATAATTGAAGGATGAGTTGATTTGGTAGTTATGCATCTTATCCATTGAGGTTGCATAGTCGCTGTTACCCCATTGGTAGTTATAACGTCCACTCAACGACAAATCGAAATGCTGAGTATATAGTGTGAATTGAGGATTCACTTCTATGTTCTGAACGTTCGACATACCTTTCTTCCCTTCCGCGTCACTCGTCTGTATGTAGTTCACCGAGTGATTGTAGTTGTGAGCCACGTTTATCGCGATATTCGCATGCTTGAAGTCTGTCCCATACCTTGCATTCAGTCGCGTGCTCCAGTTGCCGTTGATGTTCTCCAGGCTCGATATCGTTCCACCCGTCTTCTTGTTATAGATCGAGCGCGACGATACGTTATTACGACTGAATCCATAACCAGCTCCAAACTGCCATGCCCCCAGGTTTGTATTCAGGTTGAACGAATGAGTCACAGGCTTCTTCAGGTTCGGATTCGTCACCCTGATGAACAGCGGATTGTCGATTGTTGTAGGTTGCACCAGGTTAGAACCCGAAACCATTCGTGACGATACATAATAGTATAAAGACATCGAACGGCTTGGTGTAAACTGATACGACATCTGCACCGTTCCGCTTATGTCTGCCGTATGTTGTGTCGTGTCGGCCTTCACCCCGTCCAGTCGCACATATTCATACCTGTTACGTATTGGCATATACGCTGCATTCACACTGAGGTTCACACCCTTTATATTGATATTATAGTTTGCCTGAATCCTATGCTCCACATTCATCGTCCGTTCATGCGAACTCAGGCTGTCCAACTGCCGCCCGTCATTCATCAGGTCGTAATACACGTTATCACGCTCATTGTAGTCGTGCTCGAACTCATAGGTCAGATTGATGCGTTGACGTAGCTTCTCAGGGCCAAATTGGAAACCATAGTCAGTCGATGCAGTGAATCGTCCCGAATTGCTAGGCGTAATGTTCCTACGCCTGTAGGTCCACACACTGTCGCCATACTGCAGGTAGTCTGTCTGCTGCCATTCGGTCGACGACCCATACTGTTCGTTGCCGCTATAGGCAACATTAAAACTGATAGATGGGTACTTAAACACCTTATTTCCTTCGAAACTCCTATTGAAGTGACCGTTTATGCTATACTGTTGCTGATGCGAACGCGACTGACTCTCACTCGTCTGCCTGTTCAGCCCAATGGCCTTCAGCTGTGTTTCGTCCAGCAGCTCGTTGTTCTCACCCCCATACGGATTACCGCTGTACGAGGCATTTGAACTCCTGTCGTAATCTTGCGAGTCGTTATAGCTGTAGTTCGTGTTGATGCTCCAAAAGCCACGCTCCGTCAGCATCCCGTTAGCGCTCAAGTTGTGGCCGGTGTTGTTATTATAGTTCTTCGACTCACTCGTCGATATCGAATACTGCTCATACTCCGGCATGATGGTCGAACTCAGCAATTCGCTGCTGTATCTGTTGTCAATATAGTTGTAGTTAGGTCTGTATGCGATAGAGGTGTTACCAAATCGTCTTCTCATACTACCGTTCACGCTATTATTGCTGTTTTTCTTTGTGGAAGCAGTTGGCAAGTCGTCCAGCCTCACATCTGCATTCCACTCTCCCTTATTGCCCGACTTCCATTGCAGTCCTTGCATTTGGAAATGATACGTATTCTTGATGTTCGTCGTACCCACCTCAGGTTTCGTCATCACTACGTTGTCCACCCGATTCTTCGTAATCATGTCCGCCACCAGGTGTTTCGTCGTGTCCGTACTCAGCGTGTCTGCCTGTGTCTTATACACACGGAACTGCTTCAGGTCCTGGTTCTCTATGTTCTCCAGCGCAATCCTCATATCGTGCGCAAAAAACGACCCACCATTCAGCCTGATCTCATGAATCACACTATCCCTGTACGTCAGCTGTCCCTCCTCATATCGCAATCCAGGCATACGTCTCACCAGGTTCAGCAACACCGTTCCCCGAGGCATCTCGAACGCATCAACATTAAAGATTGTCGTGTCCCCACTCTCATACATACGCTTCAGTTCCCCTACTATCAGCACCTCCTGCGTACTCATCGGCGTGCTCTTCAGCACCACAGAGTCAAGATGCAATCCCCACTGATAGTTACCCTTCTTCCGCTCCTCATCGGCATACTGCTTCTCAAGCGTCAGCACCTTCTCATACGGCTCATACCCCACAAACGTCACCTTCATCTGCACCCTCGGCGCCTCGTTCTTCTTGATACGCTTCTTCACCACATTCAACCATCCATAAAACATACCATCACCCCACGACGTCTCAACGGTCTTCGCAGTCGTATCGTTCAGACACACCAGCTGGATATGAGCATTCGGCAATGGGTACGGCTTCTCCTCCAGCTCATCCGAACCGTATATCTTACCCGATACGCTCAACCCCCACGTGTCCCCTACCGGCCGCTGTTCTCTCGTCCTACTCGACCCGATGCTTCTCCCATCCGGTACAGTAATATACACAGCTTGAGCCTGCATTCCCAACGACATGCAAAGCAACATCAAAGTTGTTATGACTGATTGAATAGTTTTCATTATGTTTCTTATTTCATCCTATACAACTTATACTGGAACGTCAGCAGCACATAGTGCGGATTGCCTGAACTGCGGTTCTCGTATCGTCCTGTGTCAGTGATGGATAAATAGAAGTTTCTACGTTCCTTCAGGATGTCGTACCAAGTGAGTTTCAGCAATCCTCTATAGTCCTTCAGCAGCTTGTATTCCACACCCATATTCCAGATGAAGTCCGTACGGTTCGCATCCTTCATCTTGCTTCCTGCCTGTCCTGAAATGTTCAGGTCTGTCTTGAGGGTGAGCCTGTTCCCTAACCAATAATTCAGGGAGCTGTTGAGGTTATACGAATGGATTTTATCCATCGAAGTCGCATAACTGTTTTCGCCCCATTGGTAGCGATAGTTTCCATTCAGCGTTAAATCGAAATGTTTTCCATAAAGCGCGAAACGAGGATTTATGGAAATGTTGTGTACATTCGAGGTGCCCTTCTCGCTTTCTGTGGCACCAAGGGTCTGCAAGTAGCTGACCGTATGACTATAATTGTAGTTGGCATTTATACTGATATTTGCATGCTTGAAGTCTGTCCGATAGCTTGCATTTCCGTCAAGTCCCCAATTGCCATTGATGTTCTCAGATGTTGAGATGGTTCCACCTGTCTTTGTGTTATAGAGAGAGCGATATGAGATGTCGTTTCGTGTGAAATTATAGCCGCCGTTAAACGACCATCCCCCACCCCAATTGGCACTTATATCAAAGCTATGGTTTTCTGGCATCTTCAGGTTCGGGTTGGCTAAACGGATGTAAAGAGGATTGTCGTTTGTAGTTGGCTCTACCAGGTTCGAGCCAGGAACCAAACGGTTATTATACCGATAACTGATGTTCACAGAGCGATTCTGGGCAAAACTATACGACAAATAGGTATAAAGATTCAGTAATGGTGCTTGTTGGGTGGTGTCTGCCATCACTCCGTCCTTACGTTCATAGTGGTAGTTTTCGCGCGTGGGGACAAACGCTATATTTTGGCTGAAACTTAAGTTCTTGAAGTTGGCGTTATAACTTATTCCCAGATGATGGCCATCCGTCTTTGTGCGTTGGTAGATGCTGATGCTGTCTAATTGCTGGTGGTTGTTTGTCAGGTCGAAGTAGATACGTTCCGATTCACTGTTTTCGTGTGTGAATTCATAGCTGAAGTCAATGACTTGACGAACCTTATCGCCAAAGTTTAAACCAGTATTTGCAGAAAGGCTGAGACGTACCGAATGTGTAGGAGCAATACTCTCTCGCAGATAGCGCCACACACTATCGCCATATTGCAGGTAATCTGTTTGCTGACGTTCTGTCGATGATTGATACCTGTTGTATGTGTTCAGATTCATACGGACTTGAGCACCATTCATCTTTCCGACAGAATACCGATAAAAGTTGGTTTGCATATTGAACGATTGCTGATGCGAACGTGTCCAGTTCTCACTGCTTCTGCGGTTCAGCGTGATGCCCTTCAGTTGTTCCTCGTCCATCAGTTCGTTGTTGTCACCTGTGAACGGATTGCCGTTATAGGTTGCATCGTTCGATTGGCCATGCGACTTAGCGTCGCCGTTGCTATAGTTAACATTCGCAAACAAAGCGCCCATCTTTAACTGCTTGTTGATATTGAAAAAATGGGCCGTATTGTTATTGTAGTTTTTCGACAGAGATGTAGAAGTCGTATACTGCTCATATTCAGGCATGATGGTCGAACTGAGCATTTCACTATCGCTTCGTCTGTCAGTATAGGAATACTGAGGTTGATACTGCACACTAATTTTTCCAAACTGTCTTCTGTAGCTTCCGTTAATCCTGTTATTGCTGTTTTTCTTCGAGTTGGCATCGGGCAAGTCGTCCAATTGAATATTTGCATTCCACTCTCCCTTATTGCCCGACTTCCATTGCAGGCCCTGCATTTGGAAGTGATAGGTATTCTTGATGTTCGATGTACCAATCTCCGGCTTCGTCAACTCTACACGATTCACAGGTTTCTTTGTAATCATGTCCGCCACCCAATGCTTGGTTGTGTCCGTACTCAGCGTGTCAGCCTGCGTTTTGTACACACGGAACTGCTTCAGGTCCTCGTTCTCGATGTTCTCCAGCGCTATCTTCATATCGTGGGCAAAGAACGACTCACCGTTCAGCCTGATCTCATGAATCACACTATCCCTGTAGGTCAGCTGACCCTCCTCATACCGCAATCCAGGCAGACGACGTATCAGGTTTAGCAACACCGTTCCTCGCGGCATCTCGTAAGCATCCACGTTGAACACCGTTGTGTCCCCACTCTCATACATTCGCGTCAACTCCCCTATGATCTGCACCTCTTCTGTACTCATTGGATTGCTTTTCAATATGATGCTGTCGAGAGTCACAGTCCAACTCCCACCATAGTTCTTATGGTCTTCATTATAATAGCGATACGTCAGTTTCAGTTCTTTCACATACGTTTCATAACCCACGTACGACACCTTCATCGCCACCCTGGGCACATCATTCTTCTTCACACGCTTCTTCAGCACACTCATCCACTGGTGGAACACTCCGTCCTTGCCCGATACAGCTACAGCAGATACAGCAGTATCGTTCAAACACACCAAATGAATATGAGCATTCGGCAGCGGATACGGCTTCTCTTCCATCTCATCCGTACCATATACGTGACCAATTACATCCATACCCACCTGCTCCCCTACTGTTCGCCGACCATTTGCCTGGCCGCCTACAGTAACAACTACCTGTTGTGCCTGCATCGTTAATGCGATACAGAACAGTACTATGGTTGCTATGACTGATTGCAAAGTTTTCATAATGAATGGTTGCGTGCACAAAGTTACAAATTATTGTACTATACAATATACGTATTCTATCTTTTTTCATTATTTTTCTTCTTTATTTTGATTTTTTAATTCTTAAATTTTTTAATTCTTACATTTTTCATTACCTTTGCCCTCGTAATTATTAAATTATTTAATTTCTAAATTTTTACATTTTATAATTTCTAAATTTTTACATTTTATAATTTTTAAATTTTTACATTTTCGTACGACTATGGCAAAATTTGTAGAAGAATTCAAAGAATTCGCCCTCAAGGGTAATGTAATGGACATGGCAGTCGGTGTTATCATCGGCGGTGCGTTCGGAAAAATCGTCAGTTCACTCGTTAGCGACATCATCATGCCGCTGATTGGAAAACTCATGGGCGGTGTTAGTTTCGTTGACCAATTTATCAACCTTGGTGACGGGAACTACACCACTCTTGCAGCAGCCAAGGAGGCTGGTGCTGCTGTGTTTGCTTACGGTCAGTTTATTCAGAACGTAATCGATTTCCTCATCATCGCCCTCTGTATCTTCTTCATGATCAAGGGTATCGCTAAGTTGTCAAGCCTCCGCAAGAAGGAAGAGGAAGCTGCAGCTGCAGAACCTCCTGCTCCAAGCAATGAGGAAGTACTTCTCACGGAGATTCGTGACTTGCTGAAAGATAAGTAATAAGCACGTCCCTACCCCATCAAAACACAGGCGGTGTCAGCTTCGACTGGCGCCGCTTGTTTAAGTATCGTGCAGTAAACAGATAAACATCTGATTTGTCAATCGCCAATCGTGTTTTGCAGGCAATCACGAAAGAAAACAACGGAATGTAAAAAAAAATGAAAGGAAACAACTGCTATATAGGAATTAATTCCTATCTTTGCAGTTCAAATCAAAGATCAAATATCAATAAAGATTGCAAATGAAAGTAGTACATACGGTATCGGACTTGAAAACGGAGCTGAAAGCACAGCGATTGGACAACAAGTCGGTAGGCCTCGTGCCCACGATGGGTGCCCTGCATGCAGGACATGCTTCGCTGGTAACAAGAAGCCTGGCAGAGAACGATGTGACGGTAGTGAGTATCTTTGTGAATCCTACTCAGTTTAACGACAAGAATGACTTGGCGAAGTACCCTCGCACGCTGGAGAACGACTGTAAGTTGCTGGAAAGCGTGTTCGATATCTTCATCGACAAGGAGCTGATAGTCTTTGCTCCAACGGTGGAGGAGGTGTATCCTGAACCCGACACGCGACAGTTTAGCTATCCCCCTACGGACGAGGTGATGGAAGGCGGTTTCCGTCCCGGTCACTTCAACGGTGTGTGTCAGGTGGTGAGCAAGCTGTTTATGATGACTGAACCCGACCGTGCCTACTTCGGCGAGAAGGACTTCCAGCAGATTGCCGTTATCCGCCGCATGGTGGAAGACCTGAAGTTCCCATTGCAGATATGTCCGTGCCCTATCGTACGCGAGGAGGACGGATTGGCACTTTCGAGCCGTAACACCCTACTCTCCCCTGCAGAGCGCAAGATTGCCGTGACGATTTCACAGGCTCTCTTTGCAAGCCAGAACTATGCCAAGAGCCATACGCTCGCTGAAACGAAGCAATGGGTGATTGACACCATTAATGCAGTAGACGGATTGGAGGTGCAGTACTACGAGATCGTAGACGGCAACTCGCTCCTGAGTCTGAACGAATGGAACGACTCCGACTATGTGGTGGGATGCATCACGGTGTTCTGCGGTGCTATACCCGTTAGATTAATCGATAACATCAAATACAAGTCATGCTGATAGAAGTACTGAAATCGAAGATTCACTGTGCTACCATCACAGAGGCAAACCTGCACTACATGGGTAGCATCACACTCGATGAGGACATCATGGATGCCGCAAACTTGATAGCAGGCGAAAAGGTGACGGTAGTGAATAACAACAACGGCGAACGCTTCGAGACCTATGTCATCAAGGGTGAGCGTGGTAGCGGATGTGTGTGTCTGAACGGTGCAGCTGCCCGCAAAGTGCTGGCTGGTGATATCTGTATCATCATGTCGTATGCCCTGATGGACTTTGAAGAGGCGAAGACTTTCAAGCCTGCCCTAGTATTCCCAGACGAGAAGAACAGAGTGAAATGAAACGTATTGCGGTAAAGATAGGAAGTAACGTACTGACGAGAGATGACGGCACGTTGGATGTGACACGTATGTCAGCACTGGTCGATCAGGTAGCTGTGCTGCGTCGTGAGGGCATCCAAGTGGTGCTGATTTCTTCGGGTGCTGTGGCAAGCGGACGAAGTGAGTTGGCCATCAACCACCACATGGATTCTGTGGATCAGCGTCAGTTGTTCTCTGCAATTGGTCAGGCGAAACTCATCAACCGCTACTACGAGCTGTTCCGCGACCATCATATCACCGTGGGACAGGTATTGACGATGAAGGAGAACTTCAGCACGCGTCGCCATTATCTCAACCAGCGTAATTGCATGGAGGTGATGCTGGAGAATGGCGTGATTCCTATCGTAAACGAGAACGACACGGTATCTGTGACGGAGCTGATGTTTACGGATAACGACGAACTGAGTGGCCTCATAGCAACGATGCTCGATGTAGATGTACTCATCATCCTCAGCAATATCGACGGTATCTACGACGGAGATCCAAAAGACGCAAAGAGTCAGGTCGTCCGTAGTGTGGAACCTGATTCCGACCTCAAAGACTACATCCAGACAGGTAAATCGGGCTTTGGACGCGGAGGCATGATAACCAAGTGCAATATCGCCCGCAAGGTAGCAGACGAAGGAATACCTGTCATCATTGCAAACGGAAAACGCGACAACATCCTCATTAAGCTTATCCAAGAACCTGACACAACACTCTGCACACGCTTCGTACCTGCCAAGCAACCGGTATCAAGCATCAAGAAGTGGATTGCTCATAGCGGGGATTTCGCAAAAGGAAGTATCACGCTGAACGACAAAGCAGTAGAGGCAATTTGCGGAAGTAATGCTTTAAGTGTTCTTCCTATTGGTGTGACGGCTGTAGAAGGAGAATTCGAGAAAGACGACATCATCAGCATCAAGAACCCTGAGGGGCAAGAAATTGGTGTGGGACGTACTTCGTACGATAGCGCTGAGGCTCGTAAAGTGATTGGCCATCACAGCAAGAAACCGCTGATACATTATGATTATTTGTATATAAAATAGGACCCCCCGGCCCCCTTTAGGGGGAGGATATAGCCATTATGAACCTTTTCCAACAAGCACAAGACGCAAGCATACAGCTTGCACAAGTCAACAAGGACACAATTAACCAAGTACTCAATGCTATTGCAGATGCTGCTATCGCACATACCGACGAGATATTGGCAGCTAATGCTAAAGATTTAGCGCTGATGTCGCCAGACAATCCATTGTACGACCGCCTGAAACTGACTAGCGAGCGTATAGCCGGTATTGCTGAAGATACCCGTCATGTAGCCACACTACCCTCTCCACTGGGTAAGGTACTGAAGCACTACACGCTGCCGAATGGGCTTGAGCTATCGCGCATCAGCGTGCCCTTCGGCGTAATTGGCATTATTTACGAAGCACGTCCAAACGTCACTTTCGACGTAGCATCACTATGTCTAAAGAGCGGAAACGCATGTGTGCTGAAAGGCGGTAAGGATGCCGATAATTCCAACCAGGCGATTGTAAAACTTATTAAAGCGATACTTCAACAAAACGGCATAAATCCCGATGCTGTAACACTTCTGCCAGCCACGCACGAAGCGACGACGGAAATGTTGCATGCAAACGGTTTCATCGATTTGGTAATTCCTCGCGGTAGCAGTCGACTGATTCAATACGTTCGGGAAAACGCCACCATACCTGTAATTGAGACAGGAGCGGGTATCTGCCACTGTTATTTCGATGAATATGGCGACTTGGAAAAAGGAAAGGCGATTGTGAACAATGCGAAGACGCGTCGCGTGAGCGTGTGCAACGCCCTCGATTGTCTGATTGTTCACGCCGAACGTCTGCCTGACCTTCCTGCACTTTGTGCACCTCTCGCTGCAAGCAGCGTGACAATTTATGCAGACGAACCTGCGTACGCTTTGTTGGAAGGCAACTATCCTTCTACCCTACTCTGTCGGGCTACAGACGAATGTTTCGGCACCGAATTCCTCGACTATAAGATAGCGGTGAAGACCGTGTGCACCTTCGATGAAGCCCTCGCTCACATCCGCCGCTACAGTTCGCGTCATAGCGAGAGTATCGTGACGGAAGATTCAATTCGAGCCGAACAATTCATCCGTCAGGTTGATGCCGCCTGTGTGTACACCAACGCACCGACCTCCTTCACAGATGGAGCTCAATTTGGCTTGGGAGCAGAGATCGGCATCAGTACACAGAAGCTCCACGCGCGCGGACCGATGGCCCTTGAGGAGATTACAACGTATAAGTGGGTGATTCGGGGGAACGGCCAAGTGAGAAAATAATCTTCGCCTACAAGCTGAATTGCTGCAGGCGAAGACTGATATAAATTCATTTTACAAAGACTTTTTTGCCGTTGATGATATATGTTCCGGTGCGGATGTGTGTCACTTCGGGTGAGAGCTTGCGTCCTTGCAAATCATAGATGTGCGGGGATGGGGCTTGCTGTTGTATGGCTATAGGTGTGCCAAACGGACTGACGGCTTGCTGCGTGACTGCTAAAGCATCGATACCCGTGCCGAATTTGTCGTCGTCGGGGTCTGCCCCACCCTCGCTGTCGGTGAGGATGCGTGTGAGGGTGAAGTTGTTGAACACGCACCAGGAGCATGTGGTGTAGGCAGGCTGATTGATTCGGATGTCGAGTTGCTTCGTGTCGTCGACGTACGCATAGACCTCGACCTTGTATTTTCCGCTGTTCATGAGGTTGCGGGCTTGGCTCTGGTTGTCGGGCGTCGCTGTAGAGGTCGCATCGGAATACCAGTCGGGTATCATCGCCCAGTATCGGTCGTTTACGGTCACACTGGCGTTCGAGAGGGTATATCCTTCGTCGCCGAGCGTGTAGCAGTTGGTGTTGCTGCCTTGTCGGACGAAGATGGTGGCACTCAGTCGGTAAAGCCCTAGACTATCGACACTGATGGTCTGGCTGACGTAGCCGTGCTTGTTGAGCAGCTCACCTCCGAAGTCGCCCACGTTGTATGCGTGCGAGCTGGCGTTCTTGGCGTCTGCGGGTTCGGTGAGCGTCCATGTATCGATACTGCCCGATGTGGCATTCATGATTTTCGCGGTGTAGTCCTCGGTTTCGAAATCGGCGAGCGCGGCTTGGAGTTGTTCGGCGGATTTAGCCTTTACGTTTGCGAGGCGTGCTGCTGTAAGCATACTTTCGTTCTGCGCCTGCTGCACGAGCTGTCGTTGCTCGTCAGCTGAGAGCATCACGAAGGCGGTTGCGTCGGTTTGCGATACAGCATCGGCTACGAAATAGCCGTTCGAGGCTGTCATGTAACGTCCGTCGGAAGCGCGGAGGAAGAAGCCTTCGTCGGTCGGCACGATGGTCCACTTCAGGTTCTGGGCGGTCTTTGGGCGGTCGCCTTGGCCGTCGTGCGAGATACACAGCGCATTGTCGAGGAACGAGATGACGCGGTCGCCGTCGGCATCGGTGGCGATTTTCACAGGCAAGCCGAAGTTGTCGGCTACGACGCGTGTGCCGAAGTTGGCGCCTCGACTCAGGAATTGACGGATTGCAGGCGCGTAGAGGTATCCCTGCTGAGCGAAGGTGTCGGGTGTGCGGAACGTGAGCGTGAGCGCCGCGGTGTTGGCATCGCTGTCGGGGTCGATGACAGCCCCCGCAGGGATGGTCAGCGTGTAACGCGTGCCGGGCTTCAGCTCCATAGAGTAGAACGAAATCATCAGCCCTTCCATCTTCATCCCTATCGAGTATTCGATGTCGCCCTCGGCAGCGATGTGCGCACGTGCGCCGGATGCAATCCTAGAGCCTACAGGGCATGTGGCGTAGATATCGTCGAGCGATTCGAAGTACGAACCGTCCTCGCTGTCGAAGCGGAGCGGCAGATTCAGGATGCTGCTCTCTCCCTCGACCATCGTGTTGATGAAATCGCGCAGGTCGGTCGCCGCGATGCCGAGCTTCTGATTGATGAAGTTGAAATAGTGCATCTGCAGGGTGCTGCCCTTCGAACTCTGTAGGATGTAGTTCACGGCAGGGTCGAGCTTCTCCTTACGGCGTTCGCCTGCTTTCGACATCGAGTTGAGCTCATAGTCGAGATACATCTGGTCGCGCGACAGGCCGAGCAGCCCTTGCACCATTTGTGCGAGGCATCCCGTGCGGTCGGCTCCTATCTGACAGTGGAAATAGACCGGCCTATTGTCGCAGACGTGCTTGACGAGGAACTTCAAGATGTTGCTCCACTTCGCAACGTCGAGTTGCAGGGTGTTGTCGCCCCACCGGTCGAGGTTCGCAAAATGATAGGGAATGTCCGCTCCGAGCGCGGAGAAGGTGTTGTTGCCGCTTGCATTTTTTATGTTGCGCAGGTCGATTTCGGCTCGGATGCCTACGTCGAGGAGTTTCTGACGGTCGGCTTCTGAAATCACCTGACCGACGTTCATCTCGCTGCCGCGGAAGATGTTGCCGTAGCGCAGGCGGTTGCCGTCGCAGTTCAGCCACCCTCCGAGGTCGCGGATGTTGCTTACCGACGAGGCGTGAATCATGCGCACGGTACCTTCGGTCGTGAAGCTGCCGCTGGTCAGGATGTCGCCGTCGGCTGTCTCCACCTTATAATAATATACGCGCGCGGGTGTGAGGTTCTGAACCTCGCAAAGCGTTGTCCGTGCCGGATAGGTCGTAGTCGATGCCGCGCTGTAGTCGGCGTCGAGAGCGAGCTTCAGCGTCAGCTCCTTGTCGGCGAGCGGCACGGGGATGAATACCGAACGCGGCTGGTCGCGGCGAATGGGCGGCGTAGTGATATATTGGCTTACGACCGAGGGCGACTCCTCCGTGTAGGTCACTTCGGTGAGGTAACGGCGCACGGCTTCGTTCTCGAGGTTGACAGTGAAATGCACGTTCTGGAGGTTCGTCATAGTATGCGTATGATTGCCTTCGTACTGACGGAGTTCGGGCGACAGATGCATACTGAAGCCGTACCCTTGGCGCATGTAGTTACCGACCATGTACGCACCTCCCCACAGCGCAGGGACACTGTCGGGGCGCATTGCACGCACGAGCACGTCTTTGGCTTGTAACGTTGTATTGCTTGTCGCCTGAACGTAGTACGGGTAGCCCGCCTTGATTTCGTCGACCGGCACCAGCTGCTCCTGAATATGGCCTTCGACGGCAACGACACTGCCGATGGCAAAAGCGCGAAGCCCTTGTTGCTGTAATTGCTCGCGGCTCATGTCGAAAGGCAGGCACAGATCGTAAATGACATGATCCTCCAGGCGGAGGCTGGTATTGAAGTCGGCATAGGTGTCCTCCGTCACGGGGAGCGTGCCGTCCCACTCCAACATGACATTAACCCGCGGCGCGCCGTAGTAAAGTCGGATGTTGTCGCAGACCATCCAGCTGGAGGGCGATGTTGCGAGGCTACGAATGCCCAAAGTCACGTCGGACTCAGCATCGAGCGTCGCACGCATCACGTTCCAGTATAGACCGGCATCGAATGCCGCCTTCGCTCCCGCCTCGTCGGCGGGGATGGAGCGTTGATGTGCTCCTTCTTGCCACTTGCCCGAAGCGAGGGGCACGAATCGTGCATCATCGTTGATATGCTTCAGGGGTTGCGTCTCCGTATCGAAATACATGTATGCCCGCCGGTCGTCGGCGCCCGATTCGTAGCGCGCGTTCGCCGTCAGGTATTCGTATGGACGTTGGAAGGCTTGCACTTTGAGCGTGTATGTTCCTGCCGGCATATCACGGAGCAGATACGTCACTCCGCCCGTCGCGGTGGCAGCGTAGTCGGTCACTTCCGAGCCGCTGGCTACGAGCGCCGTGAGTTCGAATTGGCCGGTGGCAGTCGTGCCGGAACGCAGCAACTGCTTCAGCGCATACCATACCGACGCGTCGCAGGTCTCGATATCAACCACCGAAGCCGCATCCCTTGCAGCCTCTACAACGGCATCGAACGCAGCGTGGTCCTTCGCCTGGTGAGCGATGGTTGTCAGCATCGTCCAACGGTCGAAATAAGCCTGCTGTTCAGCGTTGATATCCGTCTGCGCCTGCACTACAGCCGCGAACGACAGCAGCACTGCGACCAGAAACGCTAAAGTGTATTTCCTAAGTTTGTCCATACGATATTCGGTTATTTGATGTTACGTTGATGATGATGCCTACAAGGCGATGCGAGGCATCGTGATGCTGAATCGGATGCTTTTTGCACAAAATCGCGACAAGAAATGCAATTTTTTCGCCATTCGCTTCCGTCTTTCGCTGAAAATATCTATATTTGCAATCGAAAATTATAAATCACGGCCATGAAAACAAAAACCAATAAAAACGATGGGCGCCCTCCGCCCGCAGAATGGCGATGTAGCCATACAGCGCCGGTTTCCTCAGCGGAAAACGCTGCTGTAGGGATGCAATGCCGATTTCCTCGGCGGAAAATACTGCTGTAGGGATGCAATGCCGATTTCCGCAGTGGAAAATGCTGCTGTAGGGATACAATGTCGATTTCCTCGGCGGAAAATGCTGCTGTAGGGATGCAATGTCGATTTCCACAGTGGAAAATGCTGCTGTAGGGCTACAACGCCACCCCACCTGGCGGCAGAGGCGACGATAACGAAGGCAACGACAACGGCGGCGGAACTCCTCCAGGCGGAGGCGGTATGGTGGATCAAAATTGAGCCGGGCATAGGCGATGATTCACACATTAATGACGAAGGACGTAGTAGAACGCTACGTCCTTCATCGTTTGCGTCTCGCGCAGAGTTACTTCTCTTCGATCATCTTCCATACGCCAGCCGCCAAAGCAGCGCCGACAAATGGTCCGACAATGAAGATCCACAGGTCGCTGAGTGCCTGTCCACCCTCGAAAACAGCCGGCGCGATGGAGCGTGCTGGATTGACGCTCGTACCGGTGTAGTGGATGCCGACGAGGTGGATGAGGATGAGGGAGAGACCGATTGCGAGGCCTGCGAAGTTGCCTGCACCCTTCTTCGAGTCTGTCGTGCCGAGGACGACGAAGACGAAGATGCACGTGAGGACAATCTCTGCGATGAGACCTGTGGTGACGCTTATACCAGCCTGACACGCATTAGCGCCTGTCGTTGTACCCTGAGCAGCCTCAGGACTCGTGGCTACGAGCGCATAGAGGATGGCTGAACCGATGAACGCGCCGATAACCTGGAAAATCATGTACATCACAGCGTCTTTCCCGCTGATACGCTTTGTCAGCAGGCAACCGAGGGTGATCGCCGGATTGATGTGACATCCGCTTGTGCCACCGATCGTGTACGCCATCGCTACGACTGCAAGACCGAACGCCATTGCGGTCCCTACTACTGATGCTGTGTCTGCACCACAATTCAAACTTACGGCTGTCCCGCAGCCGAGAAGTACGAGCACCATTGTGCCCACCATTTCTGCTAAGTATTTTTTCATAAGGCAGTAAAGGTAATTAAAGGGTTAATAAATAAATGTATCTGTTCGCTAAAATCTCACGTACATCTCTGCCCAACATTCGAGGTAATTATGGTCGGCCACATAGCGGTCGTGCACGAAATTGCCTTGAACCTGGAACAGCAGATTCTTGTGAAGCTGAATATTCGGAACGAGGCAATACATGGTGCGGTTGCTCGCCCATGTGCCCTGATCGCGGTAGGCGTCGTACTTGGCATAGATTTTGAGCCAGTCAGTAACAGGCACGCCAACGGTAGCGTACCAGCCATCGGCACGACCTGTTCCGCGGAAGGAGCCGTCGTAGCTGTTGTAGTCCGAAATCTTGTGGCCCGTCGAGTGAGCGTACTCAGCGCGTGCACTCCAGCCCCGATGTTCGTATTTCACCGATGCAGCCCAACGATTGCGATCCACCGTCACGCCGTTCTGCGTGTAGTTGCCCGTCCATCCAAACACGCCGATGAAGAGGTCCTTGATGGGCTGCACCTGCAGCGTGCCCAGGAAGTCGCGCTTGTGATTGGCGTCGCTGGTGTTAATCCCCTGGCCGTTCATCATCTGAAGCTGATAATGCAGGTAGCGGTGGCCGTCGCGCCTGTCGGGGAACAAATCTCCCTGCAACTGAATGCCTTGGTCGCGTCCGCCCGTTGCAGCAGGCTCCCCGTTATAGTCGCCCATTCCTGCAAGCTTCTTCGTAATCTGCGAGTAGTCGCCGAAGCCTACGTCCCAGGGATTATACGGGTTCTCGAAGAGGAAGGCGCGCTTGTACTGTCCGACCTTAATCGCCAGTTCCTTCCAGTGTGCCCACTCGAGAAAATAGTCCTTCATGTGGAAGGAGTTGTTATTGATCTGCACTTGCACGCGGTACTTGAAGTCGAGAAGGATTGTACCGTCGACATAAGCACGAATCAGACGCTGGCTGAACGCATCGCCGCCATGTAGGCCCTTACGGTCTGTGTAGCCGTATTTACCGATGAAATAAGCACCTACCTTCGGGGGAGTCACAAAATCCGTGAGCGTCCGCCCATACGGCAGCGGCAGGAACGGATTGTCCGTCTGCGATTCCATCGCATGCCCCGTCGTACGGTTCACAATGGCAGTGAGGAAACCCTCGCCAGGCGTTCCCGCAGGCTCAAACTCACTCGACTCAATTCCCACTTCGGGTTCGTCAATCACTACATCTGATTCTTTCATTACTTCTGGCACTTCGTTGTCTGCCATCATGGGCAGCTGCCCCAAGCCTGCCATACAGGCTATCATCAAAAATCTTTTCATATACTTTTAGTTTTAATACACAATCCACGTAATTAGCGAACCCACGAGGGTACTGACGATTACACTTACGAGACCTGGCATCATGAACGAGTGATTGAGCAGATATTTGCCTATCACCGTCGTGCCCGAACGGTCGAAGTTCACTGTCGCAATATCGGAAGGATAGTTCGGGATGAAGAAATAACCATAGACCGACGGGAGCACCCCCAACAAAACAGGGCCAGCGATGCCGAGGGAGTAAGCTAACGGCAACATAGCTACAACAACTGCGCCTTGACTATTGATTAACACAGAAACGGCAAAGAAGGCAATGGAAATGGCCCAAGGGTAGTTGGTCACAATCCCTTTCAGACCTTCTTGCATCTGAGGCATATAGTTGCTGAAATAGGTATCGGCCAACCAAGCAATACCATAAATGGCTACAACAGCCACCATACCCGACTGCCACACAGGACCTGCTACCGCTTTCTTTGGGCTGGCTTTGGCGAAGAGAATCATGATGGCAGCAGCTGTAATCATCACAATTTGGATGATGATGTTCATGCCGATTGGTTTCATCACTTCCGTTCCATCATCAGCCAACTTGCCCGTACCGACAATAGGTCGGATGTCGCATCCAATAATCTGCAATAATGAATAGAGTACAATTACAGCAAGCGCACCCAAGAAGATATAGACCGACAGCTTGGCATGCTTATCAACTTTTTTGTCGAGTAACGATGCCGTTTCACCATACATGTAATGGCGCATCTGAGGATCTGCCAGTCGGGCTTGAAACTTAGGATCTTTATCCAAATCCTTACCACGCTTATATGAGCATGCAGCAGCAGCAAGCAGTCCACACAAACAGGCAGGGATGGTCACGGAGATGACCTGCAGGTTATTTACATCGAATCCGAACTCATTGCTTATCACCACAAACGAAGCGACAGCCGCTGCGATAGGCGAACAGGTGATACCTACCTGCGAAGCAATAGATGCCACACCACAAGGACGTTCGGGACGTATTCCTTTCTTCAATGCAATATCGCAGATAATAGGCATTAAAGTATATACTACATGCCCAGTACCCACCAATACTGTAAGGAAGAAGGTGCAAAGCGGAGCAAGAAACGTAACGTGTGCAGGATGTTTTCGAAGCAACTTCTCAGCTAACTGTATCAGCCAATCCATGCCTCCTGCTGCCTGCATAATGCCCGCACAAGTTACGGCAGCAATAATGATATAAATCACATCGGTCGGAGGAGTCCCCGGCTTCATGCCGAACCCCAAGACGAGGATAGCCAAACCGATACCCGATATGGCTCCCAGAGCCAGACTGCCATATCGTGAGCCTACATAAAGAGCTGCCAGAACGATTAGCAGTTGCAAAATCATGACAAATTCCATACTATTATTTACTATTTTGAATGATTGTTCTATTTATTATTCGCTTTAGCAGTCTTCAGTTGGTCGAGCGCCTTCACAATCATATCCTTCGTACCGCTACCTCCGTTCACATAACCTACTACCATATCGGCATAGCTGATGGCTTCACGCAGTTCGGTGGTCTTATCGCGTATCTCCTTGCACTCGGTGAGGAGACTTTGCAGTTCAGTAAGGTCTTCTGGCTCTGCGAGGTTGCCCGGACGCATGGTGTTGATGACCATATTGAGGAGCGATGCAGCCGAGTTGATTTCTGTCTGTGTCATACTCTTGGCATCCTTCTCGTTGACTGCTTCTGCGTTCGCGAGCTGTTCCAGAAGACGTGCATAGCCGTGAGGAGCCCATGGAGCATGGGCGGGCACTTTCACCGTGAGTGCGTTCCACTTCTCTTGCTCGGCCTTACGTTCTTTCGCAATCTTGATAGCCGATTCGAGCGTGGTCTTTGTCAGTTTCGAACTTTGTTTGCCTCCCTTCACATCTGTCTGCACATTAAGACGCAGATAGTGAGTAGAGCGGTGAGTCTCGTAATAGTCGGGAACAAACAATTTGTCGTTCAGCTTCAGAGTATATAGGTTTGCATCCTTACCTGTACCTGCCTGAACAGGTTGTGGTTGCAACTCATGCAAGTCTGAACTGAGGGTGAAGTCGGCTTCGTCCCATGATTTCACAGCCTCGGTAGTCATAACCAGCGGACCATACATCACAGCACCAACCCACATCGGCGTGAAAGTTTGCTGAGGATTAGCCGTCGTAGCTGCCAGCTCCATCTTGTCGGGGCCCCAGTTGATGTGCGTTGTAAACGGCATTGTAACCTCTACCACATCACCTTCCTTCCACTGACGTGCAGGTATCTCGAAATAAGAGCACGGCTGGTATTTTTTTCCGAGCGACTTACCATTGAGTTTCACGTTGAAACCCTGAGTAGCCCAATATGGTACGCGTACCTTCATGGCAAACGTAGCACTACCCTTCTTAATCTTGATTCTTGATGACTCTGCCGGCCACAGACACTCTTGCTCAATCACCACATCCTTCTGCGACCATTGTGCCACCGTAGGCATATAGAGTGCTACCCAAATCGTAGCCTCCCCCTGGCCCCCTCCTATAGAAGGGGAAGAAACAAAATAGGCCGCTTCCTGATATTTCACATGGTTCTCGGCACCCGTACCTCCACAGCAGGTTGACTGCGGAGTTTCGTTGCCAAATGGTTTCTGTGCATTCATTCCCACCGCATACTGATAGGTACATGAGTAGCGATCTGGATTGACCGAACCTATAAGCTGGTTAAAGAGCACACGCTCATAGTAATCCATATAACGTGCATCGTCAGGGTCGAAGCAATTGAGGTCTTTCGTCAGCTTCGCCAGATTATAAGCACAACAGGTTTCATTGATATTGGGATCGGGAACAGTATTGCCGTTTCTGCCCCACCCTCTGCTGACACTTGTATTCATGCTCAGCATCTGAGAGTATGGCTGACGGAACATTTCACCATTACCTACACCACCCATCGCATAGGCATAGCGGCCTTGAATCATGTTCCAGAAGTTGTAGGCGATATTGTAATAATATGGGTTGTTATTGCTACGATACGAACGGAGCGCACCAGTAATCATCGGTATATGCTGATTGGCATGACGAGTGCGGATGTCGTCCATATTAGTGGACAAAGGCTGATAGAAAGCAGGCGAGTCGAAACAATTGGCAGCTTCGAGTAAATGGGCTTTCTCAGTAGGGTCAGTCACCATCTCTGACAGACGTGAGAGCGACTCCTGCATGCCACCTACCTCACCAGCGATGTACATGTTCCACATTTCGTAACGGTTGCCCGGACGTGCCTGACGCTGCTGCTTATCGCCCTCTGTACTTACATAGGTACGGTAATGCAAGCGGTTCCATACCCAAAGACCCATATCCTTTGCTATCAGCAACGCCTTCTCAGCAATCTGCTTGTTGGTGAGATGCCAACCCTGATTCTGTCGGGGTTGTACATCATTAAGCGAGGTTGTGATACTATTCATCACATTTGCAATATCAATCAATCCGGCCAATTGCTTATGTATAGTATAATAAGGTGCCCACACCCATTCTTCGTTATGGTAAGCACGATAACACTCAATCAAAGCTGGATGGGCAGCAGGAATGGCATTCAGATATCCATATCCGTAGTGCTTATAATCTTTTTTGTACTCGTTGAATGCCGCCCAAGTACCCTTCATTTCTTTCAATACGGGCTCAGGAGCATAGTCGCGTGCCTCAAAATAGCGACCTAAAGAATCGCTCCAGACAAACGTACGTTCCTGACACTCTCGCAGCTCGTTAACCATCCGTTCGATACGCTCACGGATCTGACGGCCTTCTGCAGTTCCATACGTCGAAGCATAAGCAAATGCTAATGCAGACATATAGTGCCCAGAACCATGACCTTTTAGTTTGGTGGTAGGCGAATCCCAACCGTCAGCCACCTTATAACCTTCTGTCGATAATCCGTAGGTATCACGATAGTTGTAGAGTTGTTGGGTGATGTCCCATGAGAGAATCGCACGAATATCAAGGTTGCGGTTCCATGTCAATCGGTTATCGCCTGTAATAGATACCATTGTGAGCGGAAGAGGCTCTGCGATAGGTCGTGTAGGCGTTTCCCACTTCTTGTTCACCACGGTAACAGTCGCTGTGATGGGATAGCCGCTTTCGGTTGTGTTGTCACCGGTAATCACCCCCTCGACCGTGAATTTACGTCCAACCAAGTAAGTTTGCTCGGTCTGTTCGGTCTGTTGTGCAGCATTCGACCAGCGAGTCTGACGCCACTCACCCGTTCCATCGCTATAAGTTACCCATACCTGCCAAGGAAGACGTGGATTGGTGCCTTGTGGACACTCCACCACAATTGGGTCGATTTTCTTGATGATACGTTTCTTTGCTTTCGTCTGCTCGGAAACATCATGTGAATGATTCGAAGAAGCTACCGCTGGTGCCATTGAGGTCAGCAGCCATAACATTCCAAAGAGGATTAAATGTAGTTTTTTCATCTTAATGACTGTTCGTTAGATTATGATATGATGTTTTTATGATTCGATTTGAAGATATGCATCAATTGTGCCACAAACGGGATGAGATACAAACACCACGATAATACCGTGAATAGTGTTGACGGTATCGGAATGAGGTTGGAATAGGTCAACGACCCCATTAGAATGGCTGTCAGTATCATCGACAAGAAACAAGGCAGACATGGTATCAACAGCGACACATGTGCATTGATTGTATCTGTCAGGTTGAAAAAACGACCTGATGAAAGTCCATAAACATTTCCCACAACAATCACCATAGTACAGGTGATACCCAATAGTCCTTGTGAAAAAGGTGAGTCACTCAATGTGCCGAACGGGCTGAGCAGGACAGCATTGGGGAGAAAAACCATACAGGCAATAACCACGATGATGATGGTCAACACCAACATGGCAAGCGAGAGGGCTCGTTTTTGTTTTAACGATGCTTTCTTGCTGAATGCACCGAAGATACCTGACTCCGTCAGCACCCCTATTGCGATGAGTGTCAACATTACCTCTGCAAATGGAGCACAGGAGATATTAAACATGAAGTAAGTCACAGTCCACCGGATGCCAGCCTGACTGAACAGGTTGTTCAACCCCCATCCGTAGATATCGCCTATCCACGAAACGACGGCATGCAGCAGTATCAGACAAAGCAGTCCGATAGGCATCCAATTGACAATTCGACTATTCTTCATCTGGCTCCAGATTATCTACATCGAGGATTCTGAGTTCGAATGCGCGGGTCACCAGTCGCGGCACATTGATACGTTCGCTCTCTCCATGAGGGAACAGACGGTTGATAAGTTCCACTTGACGTTTCTCCAACGATTTGGTTCCAAACGGCATGCTACGCAAGTTGGCAATCATGTCTTTCGTATAACCCAATGCTAAGTGACGCAGGAATATCTCGTCGTATTCGTCAATGTCGTAACGCACAAAGGCTTCCTGACGGCGATACTCGTTAAGAACAGACTTTCTGAATCGCTTTACGAGTTTCTTCAGAATGGGCTGATTGAACACATAGCGTTTACCGCTCAACACACTTTGCACATCTCCAGGAGTGAGTAGTTCGCCACTTTTCAGAATGATTCCGTCGGCTCCTGCATCGAGGGCATCAACCCATAGTTTCTCATTCAAAACTTCGCCTGTAAAGATGAGAACCTTCACCGGCATCTGTTTCTCTCTCAGTTTCCGACAGATATCAACACCTACTGTTGTTGATCCACCCAAACCTAAGTCAAGCAGTACCAGGTCTGGCGTTTCCTTTGCAATTAAATCCCAGAATTCTTCTTCGTTCTGAGCTGTACCAATGATGTTTGCTTCAGGAATCTCGTTCTTGAAAATTTCAATAGTACCACGCAATTCCAGCATGACATCCTCAACAATGATTACATTAAACTTGTTCATACAATATTTTTAATTGTTATTCTAAATCTTATTATATTCCATTAATCATAATTTCCATCTTATACCCCTTTCCACAAGGCGAAGCAATGATGCGGCACCCCCGTCGACCACCATACTCATCGTGCTCACGTACAATCTGACGGCATACCATATATTCCACACCAACCAATCGGTCAACATCTTCATCATAACGCAGATGCTCTGGGTAGAACAAATTTGACAATTCGCTCTCACTTTTCGCAACTTCCTCATCAACAAAGGTGATGCGGACAAATTCATCATAACGGTCAAAAAACAATCGGATGGTACGATCCTGCTGAACAGTCAGCGCAGCGGAGATGAGATTATCTATCAGGTACTCCAACATCTGCTGGTCACCGACTACCTTCAGTTGCGAATTTGCATCTACCACGAAGTCGATATCCACATCTGTCTTCTTCGCCATCCGCTTCATGCTCTTTTGGGCATATTGTGCCAATGTGCTGACAGGGATAGTCTTGCGCTTGAACATCACATTATCTAACTGACGGGCAGCACAGGCGCTGAGCAGCGAGAACACATCTTTATAGTAATTGATGAGTTCAGACAACTGAGCGATATTTTCTTCATTTGGCAAGGTCTGCTTTTGCTGCGCATCGTCAAGCAACTGACGGATGCGATTCGGATAGTACATTGTCTCATGCTTGATGGCCGACAAACAATTGTCAAGCACCATATTCTGAATATGGATGGTGTTCTCCTCTTTCTCTGCTCTCAACTTCTCATCTTCCTTCAATTGCAGCTCTACCTTCTGGTTTTCCACCTTCGTATCAGAGAAATACACATACTTGGCGACTTGTTCTGCTATGAGTTGGATGATTTTCTCATCTTGTGACGATAGTGAGGCATTATGGAACACAACCGTAAGCACACCAACATTGCTATCAGTAGCAGTCTCCATATCGTCTTCCTGTGATGTGGTTGGAACCGTGAGCAGATAAGTGCGCACGATGCCATCACGGACAGTCATCTCTTTTCCCATTTCGTAACTGTGACGAGTAAGCGATTCCACCGTATCGGGAGTCGGACAGTTGAGTGACTTTCGTATCATCAGCTGCGATGTCTCGTTCTGTAGGATGCCCAGAGCGATACCGTCAACAGCCTTGATGTCGTTGATACCTGTATAGACCAACCCAAGCAAGTCTGGATTGTCTTCTTCAAACAAGCGCTTGTTGAATTGCATCAATTGTCGCATATTGAAGACAGGCAACATATGAACGCGGTAGTAAATGACTAAGAACACCACGAAAGCAATCGTTACCAGCATCAGTGCAAGGATAATGAACGTCTGTCTTGTTGCATTGTCTTTTTTCAGCGATTCATATGCTTGCTCCTGCGACACCTGTTCCTGTTTCGACTGTAAAGTCATCGATACGATAGCAGTATCGACTGTCTCTTGGGATTGCGCACTCATCGTTTTGAAAGCGGGAATCAGCATGAGCATCACCAGCATCGCACGAACTACCCCTTTCGGCAGACGGAAATAGAATCGGCTACCTTTGCCCAATTGGCTCTCGATGTTAAACATGCAGACAGAGAAGACTGCGTTCGTTTTCTTATATTTATCGATGATACCCTTGCAGTTCATCAGTCCGAATCCGAATCCCTTATTTTGTTTCAGGTTCTCGTCGTGTGCCACATCACCTATCTGACTCGAGTCGTAAACCTTTTCCTGACAAATCGTACGAATATCCTCTTTCGACAGACCACGCCCTGTATCGGTCACACCAATCTCTACATAATCGTCTGTTTCCTGCACGTCGATGCCTACCTCTCCCCCTGCTGGTGTGTACTTTCGGGCATTATCGAGCAGGGTATTCATCATAAACAATGTCAGAGCTTTATCTGCCTTCACAACCGCATCGGTCTCAACCACATGAAGCGTCAGCCCCTTGTTTGAGAACGTATTACGATTCTTGCTAAGCGTATCGAGCAATGGTTGCAGTTCAAAATTCTCGATGTTCAGGTTCACCATACCTTGGCGCACCTTAATCCAATGCGACAACACCTCGTTATAGAGGTTAATACGGTCAATCAGTTCCGAGAGATATGCAATACGTTCTGTGCGTACTTCATCTGCTTCCTGGGTAGTGTTGAGTTTGTTCAGTTCGTTAATGGCGCGGTCCAGGAAAGGCGTGATGCTGTACACCAGCGACAGACTGGTACAACGGTCTATATAACTTCGTTTGTTCTCTGTAATATGTTGTTCATGTATGTAAGTCTCACTGTCAATCAGTTTTTCCTTTTCTGATAGAGAGTTATAAAGAGCCTCATTCTCGTCCATCCATTTATTGAACGACGCCTCCACGTTATTGATATCGTTTGCATACGACCGCTCCGTAGCTCGTTTCTGGTGACGAATGAATAAGAATATGGCCACAAACAACAACACAGAGAAGATGGATACAATCCATGCCCACGTGGTCTGATCGGCTTTCTCCTGTTCCAGGTCCTCAATCTGATGTTCGAGTCGTTTGTCCTGTCGGGTATTGTCCAGAATCGTATAATAGATGTGATTATTATAATCGGCAGCCGCTTGCATATTCATCTGTTCAAACAACAAACCGAGGTGTTTGCGGATATTAGCAATCCACTCCCAAGCACAGCTGATGTCTTTACGTTTCAGCCAACTGAGTTCAGTGGGTTCTACATCGCTACGCGATGAATAAGGGGTGAGGAAATCTATATCATCGCCATATACGCCCATGTGTTGGATGTTCACAAACTCCAAAGCCTTGGTAGCGGTGTCGAGAGCAACTTCGAGCATTCCGTTTTTTGCATAATAATCCGAAATTGTCAGGTAGGTGACAGCCCTGCTGTATAGCGAACCATATTCGCGGAACAGACGCAATGCATCTTGAGCGATAAACAATGCATACGGAGGGATGGAATCATCTGACATCGTGTCCAGATTTATCCGGTCAGGATAATCAATCAGTTGCTTGGCGATATGTTGTGAAGCACTTGCCAGCATGTAAGTCAAGTTGAACTTCATACCCAATTCGCGCCCCGTTTCGTATTCTCCTTGCAAAATGTAATAGCGAGCCAACTGGGCAATGTCGAAGTTCACGATACCCATATCGTTCGTTATCGCCTCTATCTCTGCATCCGCAAGTTCGGGATGCAGAATACCGTTGTAGTAAGTAGCAGAAGCAAAATGGAATTCACTCTTGGCATAATTGAGGAACGTAAACTGCATAGGCGATAGTTGCATCTCGTCGAGCGATTCCGACAGACGTTGCAATTTCATCTCTGCCTCATGGCGATAGTCCAGAAATTCATCGTTGCGAGCCGTGATATGACAAATCTTCATAAGTCCGATGTCTGCCACAGCTTGCGTGATGATGTTCTTCGACAGCTTCGCACTTTGAGTATAAAGCGCTGTTGCACTATCATAGTCCATCATCATGTATTGCACAAAAGCCAAGTTTGACAACGCATCAGCCCTACCCTCACGATACAACGTGCCATCAGACCTCACCGAAGCCTCGAATGCCATCTGAGAGTATTTGGCGGTGGTATCAAGCCCTATGTAGCGAGTACGATAAGCCAATAAGTTGAGAGAATCTACCTCGTGACGCAACGTTACATCCACATCGTCACTGCAGCTCATGATGCAACTGCAGAGAATGAGAACTATGCAAGATATGATCCATTTTATCTTCACGAGGTATGACTAGATATCATTAGTGATTGCAAAGATAGTAAAAGCCAAGCGAACGACAAAATAAAATTGAATTTATTTTTATTTCCGACACATTTTTTCTCTTTGGCAAAGCCAAAGTAGTATCATCGAACAATTCAATAACGAATAACCCATAACCAATAAGCGATTTGGAGTTAATCTTCCGGTGTGGGACCGCTTGCGTCTTTGTACTCTTTTTGAGCTGCTGTTAGAAACTGTCGGAAATCAGGCTCGTTGTGGAGGCGGGCGAGGGTGTAAGAGCTAACGAGGCGGCCTGCTTGAACATCACTTTTGAAGTGGAAGCCGAGAATCGTGCGGCTACGACCATATTCATATCCTCGCTTGAGGATGGCATCCTGACAATCGGGCATTACTTCGACGAGTGCAAGAGCAATACCCCACCCTATGATGGAATGAGAAGACGGATAGCTTGATGATTTGCTATAGCGTTCATCTTTCTCAGGCAGTGCCGAATGCTCACCCATCCGAACGAATGGACGCAGACGGAATCCTGTGGACTTAGATTGAGAGCAGGCGTTACATAGTTCGTCAAATACGTATGTGACGTATGCTGCAATATCGGGCGTGGAAGTGATGTCAATAGGAATGTTTGTACAAGCCCCATAGGTTTGCAGGAAATAATTGATGGTGCAGGCCGTATCAGTCACAGCTTCCTCGCCTCGTAAAGTGTTACGTTCTGATTTTGCTTGCCAGTAATAGGCCACATCGCCATAATAATGATAAGAGGCAGTATCGGCTGGTGAATCGATGATGTGCTCTATATGAGGATAACCTGCTGATGTCGCTTGTGCCTTAATGCCTTTAATACGCCGATATTCAGCACGGGCATTCTCCAAGTCTTCTGAATATTCCGTCGAGGTGTGCAGACGGGCAAAGGCAGCAGAGGCTGCAAGACGTCCTGCATCTACATCACTTTGCCAATGAGCACCTACAATGACACGACTGTCACCATATTCATATCCTCGACGCAGAATGGTGTCCTGGTACTCTGGAGCCATTTCTGCAAGAGCCAATGCTGTACTCCATCCAAAACCAGTATGTCCGGACGGATAGGAACCATTGTGACGAAGGTCCCATTCGTTGTCGAATTCACCCCATACGTGTTCATTCATACGTGCAAATGGTCGTACACGCATATACTTTCGCTTAGCTTTGCCTGTTGCCTTGTTACCAGTCTCACCTACACGTTGCAGTAATCTCCAGATAGCTGGTGTATCCTCCTCTGTAATTTTCATGTTCATTGCATCGCCATAGACCGTTGCCATACGACGCACCCCGTAGAGCGACTCCCAACTGGCTTGACGCCCTCTCTCCGTACTGCGAACTGACTTGCCCCATATCCAACGCATAAAGTCGCCAACAAACAATGTGCTGGCAGTATCAGGCGGAACAGGTAGATAGACAGTAGGATCGGGCAACTCGTTAGTTGAGAAATACGTGGTGTTGTTGGGCCTACGTTCTGTGTTCTGGGCAGTCACTTGGAGCGATGCACAGAGAGTCAAAATCGTCAATAGAGCGAAAAGACGATATTGGGCGATATGTGATGCTTTTGTTTTCATGCTGCAAAGATAAGAAATTATTCGAACATGAAAAACAAAACGATTCAAAAAACAGACTTTTTATACAGATATTTTCCTGTTATATAGTAGTTTTTCTCATTCTACGACTCAAAATAACAGTGTTAAAATGACAAAAACGAGAAAAGTTTACTTTTTCAATAAAAATCAAAGTTTTCCGTTTTAACATTTCTTGTCATTGCCATACAGCGAGTTATACAATTTTAAACAAGTAAAAGTTTTCCAAAATTGAAATTTTCTTGAAAAATTTTTATAAAAATGTTTGTTTGTTTCAACTATTATTCTTAACTTTGCAACCAAATTCGCAATTAAACAAACTTTTACCTAAAGCAATCGAAAATGATACAGACAGTATTAAAGCGCGACGGACGTATCGTCGGCTTCAACGAAGAAAAAATCAAAGCCGCCATCCGCAAGGCGATGCTGACAACCGAGAAGGGTGAGGACGAAGCTCTCATCCAGCGCATAGCCGACAAGATCGGTATGCAAGGAAAGGACCAAATGAGTGTCGAGGAAATCCAAGATATGGTGGAAATCGAACTCATGCGCAGCCCTCGTAAGGAGGTTGCGAAGAAATACATTTCGTATCGTGACAAACGCAGTATCGCACGTCAAGCCAAGACACGCGACATCTTCCTGGAAATCATCGAAGCAAAGCGTAGTGATGTGACTCGCGAGAATGCCAACATGAATGCCGACTCACCTGCTGGCATGATGATGAAATTTGCCAGCGAAAGTACTAAGCCTTTCGTTGACGACTACTTACTGTCTGAAGATGTACGTGAAGCCGTAAAGAAAAACTACCTGCATATCCACGATAAAGACTACTATCCTACCAAATCTCTCACATGCGTTCAGCATCCGCTCGACCACATCCTGCTCAACGGATTCAGCGCAGGTCACGGAGAGAGTCGTCCTGCCAAGCGTATCGAGACCGCCAGCGTGATTGCCTGTATTTCACTCGAAACAGCCCAGAACGAAATGCACGGAGGTCAGGCTATACCGGCGTTTGACTTCTACATGGCCCCTTACGTGCGCGCGTCATATAAAGAAGAGGTGCAGTACATCGAGCAGATGAGCGGTATGGATCTGCAGGAGCTATACGATGCACCCATCAAAGACTATATATATGGCAACCTTAGTGGACTGACAGGCAAGGAGCGTGCAAAGCAGCATGCCATCAACCGCACCGTACAGCGTGTGCATCAAGCGATGGAGGCATTTATCCACAACATGAACACCATCCACTCACGTGGCGGTAACCAAGTGGTATTCAGCAGCATCAACTATGGAACAGACATCTCTGCAGAGGGACGCTGTGTCATTCGTGAATTGCTCAATTCCACCTATCAGGGTGTAGGAGGAGGCTCTACAGCCATCTTCCCTATCCAGATATGGAAGAAGAAGAAAGGTGTGAGCTACCTGCCCGAAGACCCCAACTATGACCTCTACTGTCTTGCTTGTAAGGTGACAGCACGCCGCTTCTTCCCCAATTTCGTCAACCTCGATGCGTCATACAACCAACACGAAAAGTGGAACATCAACGACCCTGAGCGCTATAAGTACGAACTGGCTACGATGGGATGCCGCACACGAGTATTCGAAGACCGCTTCGGCGAAAAGACAAGTATCGGACGCGGTAACTTGTCGTTTACGACCATGAACATCGTGAAACTCGCCATCGAGTGTATGCCTATAGAGAATCAGGAAGAACGTATCAATGCCTTCTTTGCCAAGCTCGACAATATGCTTGAAATTGCAGCTAAGCAGTTGGACGAACGATTCCAGTTCCAGAAGACCGCACTCGCCAAGCAGTTCCAGCTTCTTATGTCACGCTTGTGGGTTGATGCAGAGAACCTGAAACCCGACGACACCATCGAGAGCGTTATCAATCACGGAACCCTTGGTATCGGATTCATCGGATTGGCAGAATGTCTGATTGCCCTCACAGGCCATCATCACGGTGAAGACCCGAAGAGTCAGGAACTGGGCTTGAAGATTGTGACATATATGCGCGACAGAGTATTGGAATTCAGCCAGCGTTATCAGCACAACTACTCCATCCTCGCTACACCAGCTGAAGGATTGGCAGGACGATTCACCAAGTTCGATAGAAAGAAATTCGGTATCATCCCAGGGGTAACAGACAAGGACTACTATACCAACTCTAACCACGTACCTGTGTACTATCATTGCAGCCCACGCCATAAGGCAGAAATCGAGGCACCATACCATAACCTCACCCGAGGCGGACACATTTTCTATGTGGAAATCGACGGAGATGCAACCCACAACCCGGCAGCTATCATGAATATCGTGGACCTTATGGACCGTTACGATATAGGCTACGGTTCTGTGAACCACAACCGCAACCGTTGTATGGACTGCGGCTATGAGGATGCAACAGAGGGTCTGACCGTATGTCCTAAGTGCGGAAGCACCAACATCGACACCCTCCAGCGTATTACCGGTTATCTCGTAGGTACTACTGACCGTTGGAATTCAGGTAAACTCGCAGAGTTGAAAGACCGAGTGGTACATAAATAAAAGACCCTCTAAATCCCCCTTTAGGGGGACTTTAAGGAGGTGGCTAAGGGCAAATGTTTAAATTGAGATGATAATGGGACAGGAACTCAAGATTCTGAGTATAGCAGAAGGAACCTCGGTTGACGGACCAGGATTGAGGACATCCATCTATTTCGCAGGATGCCGCCACCATTGCGAAAGATGTCACAATCCTCAGTCCTGGGACATCAACAACGGAAAACCTGCAACTATCGAAGAGTTGCTGGCTGTCATCAGTTACAACGAGTTCCCTGTTACTTTCACGGGTGGTGACCCCTTCTTCCAAGTAGAAGGTGTGACAGAACTGGCACATCAAATCAAGCAACAATTCGATTACAACATCTGGTGCTATACGGGCTATCTGTGGGAAGAACTTTTGGAACACGAGGAGTTCATGCCCCTACTCCAATATATTGATGTATTGGTCGATGGGCCTTTCATCATTGCACAACGCGATATATCGCTTCTGTTCCGCGGAAGCAAGAATCAGCGCATCATCAATGTACAGCAATCACTCAAAACAAAAACCATCGTTCCTGCCCGTTGGTAAACACACAAACAGCAATCGCCCACAAGTGACGACATTTTCATTCGATTTCCCTCATTTTCTCCGATAAATTGATGGGCAATTCAATTATTCTTTGTAACTTTGTAGCCGAAAGTAATAACACACACATAATGTATTAACTTCAATATTCATAATCAAGCTAAAAACTAAAATAACAAATAAGAAAATGGAAATGGAAATGAAAAAGTGTATGAGAGTTCTAAGCATGGTAGTTTTCACGTTGGTGGGTGCCATGATGATTAGCTGTTCGAACGATCGCGACGTTCCGCTTACGTTCGAGGCTAAAGAGGATGGGGTCAAGGTGTCATTCACGTTGGCAAACACAATGACTGGTGGGGTACAATACAGCACCGACGGTTCTACATGGGAGAACTACGTTTCGGGACAGGAAATCACACTTGTAGCCGCTGGCAACAAGGTGATGTTCCGCGGCGACAATGCTACTTATGCAACAAAGAATACTGATTTTAGTAGATTCTCTTGCTCTGCTGACTGCTATGTATATGGCAATGTCATGAGCCTAATTCAATCAAACGACTTTGCCTCTCTTACGAGCCTGTCTGCAGATTATGCGTTCTATGGGCTATTCAAGGAGAATATTCATATTCTGAGCCATGAAAACAATCCACTGGTTCTGCCTGCTACGACACTGACCGAATCTTGCTATAGTAACATGTTCTATAATTGCACCAGCCTAACGACGGCCCCCGACCTGCCTGCTGAGACGTTGGCCGAAAGTTGCTATCAAGAAATGTTCGAAAAATCTGGCTTGACGACGGCTCCCACACTGCCTGCTGATACGTTGGCCGAAAATTGCTATAGAGCTATGTTCTATAGTTGTATCAAACTGGAAACGGCTCCCGACCTGCCTGCAGAGGCACTGAAATCCCGTTGCTACATGGGCATGTTCTACGGCTGCACGGGTCTAACGACTGCTCCCGCACTGCCTGCTGATACGCTGGTCGAAAGTTGTTATCAAGAAATGTTCAAAAAATCCGGCCTGACGACGGCTCCCACACTGCCTGCCAAGAATCTAGCTATTAATTGTTATAGTTCTATGTTCTCTGACTGCACCAACCTGACTGCGGCTCCTGATCTGCCTGCTGAGAATCTGGCTTTTGGATGCTATAGCTCTATGTTCAATGGTTGCACAAGTCTGACAACGGCTCCCACACTACCTGCTACGATGCTGGCTAAATGTTGCTATCAAGAAATGTTTAAAAACTGCACTAGCCTGACGAAGGTCTCTGCCCTGCCTGCTAAGTCGCTTACAGATTATTGTTATGTGCATATGTTCCAAAACTGCACTAGCCTGACGAAGGCTCCCGACCTGTCTGCTGAGACACTTGCAGATTATTGCTATGCAGGTATGTTCAATGGTTGCACCAACTTGACTGCGGCTCCTGCCCTGCCGGCTACGACGTTGGCGTTTTTCTGCTATGGCTCCATGTTCAATGGTTGTACAAATCTGACGAAGGCCCCTGACCTGCCTGCTACGACACTTACAGATTATTGCTATTACGACATGTTCAATGGTTGCTCTCTCCTGAATAGCGTGAAATGTATGGCCACAAACATTAGTGCAACTGAATGTACTAAAGACTGGCTCAAAGATGTAGCAGCGACAGGAACCTTAACGGCAGCACCAGGTGCAGCATGGCGGAAAAACAGCGTAAACGGCATCCCAACTGGATGGACGGCTGTGCGGACAAGCTAATGCACATGGCAGCATTTAAGACTATTCGGTAGAAACTGCTGCAGAGTGGCAAACTCACAGTATTTTGCTTATTGAGAGGAAAACAAACGGAGGTGATGAGCCTCCGTTTTTCTTAGATGACGTTCGCTTATCGATATTATATTTCAAAGGTAAAAACAAAGAAAAAGAGATGGAGAAATGACAGAGTGCACTCAGTTACTCCCACTCTATGGTGGCTGGTGGTTTTGACGAAATGTCGTAGCATACACGATTCACGCCCTTCACCTTGTTGATGATGTCATTGCTGACTTTTGCCAGGAAGTCATAAGGGAGTTTTGCCCAATCGGCTGTCATTGCATCGGTAGAAGTTACTGCACGGAGGGCAACTGGATGTTCGTAGGTACGTTCATCGCCCATCACACCAACAGAGCAGACTTCGGACAGCAGGATGACGCCTGCCTGCCATACCTTATTATATAAAGTTTCTCCATCAGTATCGACATACTCACGCAACCCACGGATGTAAATATCGTCGGCTTCCTGAAGAACACGAACCTTCTCAGGAGTGATGTCACCAAGGATGCGGACTGCAAGGCCCGGACCTGGGAACGGATGACGGGTGATGAGATGTTCGGGCATTCCGAGACTGCGCCCTACCCTACGCACTTCGTCTTTAAAAAGCCACTTCAATGGTTCACATAATTGGAGATTCATCTCTTCGGGAAGGCCGCCAACATTATGGTGGCTCTTGATGGTCTTACCCGTGATGTTGAGACTCTCAATGCGGTCGGGATAGATGGTTCCTTGGGCAAGCCAACGGACGGCCCCATCCTCACCTCCCAGAGAGGAGGAATTGATGAGTTGTTTGGCTTGTTCGTTGAACACCTCTACGAAGTCACGTCCAATAATCTTACGCTTCCGTTCAGGTTCGGTTACACCTGCCAAATCGGCAAAGAACTTCTTTGAAGCATCAACACCAATCACGTTTAAACCTAAGCATTCATAGTCGTGCATCACATCGCGGAACTCATTCTTGCGCAACATGCCGTGGTCAACGAAGATACAGGTGAGCTGGCTACCAATTGCACGATTCAGCAACACAGCTGCTACGGATGAATCCACACCACCCGACAGTCCGAGAATCACGCGGTCGTTACCTATCTGTTGCTTCAGTTCTGCTACAGTTGATTCGACAAACGAAGCGCTACTCCAATCTTGCTTGCCTCCACAGATATCAACCACGAAGTTACGTAACAGTTGGGTACCTTGAAGCGAGTGGAACACTTCGGGATGGAACTGTACACCCCAGAGGCCAGTTGAGAGTTGAGAGTTGAGAGTTGAGAGTTGAGTGCCTGGAGGACACCAGTAGGCGGCGTATTTGACATCTTCTGTACTACCTATCACTTGAAATCCTTCTGGAATGTTTACGATTGTATCACCGTGACTCATCCACACCTGACTATTCTCTTTGAAGTGCTTGAACAGAGGATTCTTTTTGTCAAACCATTGTAGGTTGGCACGTCCGTATTCGCGTGAGCCGGCTGGTTTCACACTTCCACCGAAGGTCTGTGCCATCAACTGCGCGCCATAGCAAATACCCAATACAGGATATTTCGCGATGATGGGCATGAGGTCGAGCTTGAAAGCCTTTTCGTCATAAACACTGAAAGGCGAACCACTGAGAATAACTCCAATGACTGAAGGGTCGTCATGTGGGAATTTGTTGTAAGGAAGAATCTCACAGAAAGTATTGAGTTCACGCACACGACGTCCAATCAGCTGGGTGGTTTGTGAACCGAAGTCGAGAATAATGATTTTTTGCATTTGTTGTTGTGATTACTGAATTTGAGTGCAAAGGTACAGAAAAAAGTTGAAAATTGAAAGTTGATAGTTGAAAAATAGCAAAATAGTAAATAAATCGTAAATTGTAAATAGCTAAATCGTAAATTATTTGTATCTTTGCATCAAAATTAATACTTAACAAACAATTATGAAGAATATGATGAAGGCGGCAGCTCTTATGCTGCTTGTTTGCTCACCTTGCATTGCTCAGCAGGGTGACTATAAGTCTGCCATATTCAATGCAGACGGTACAGTGACTTTCCAATACAAGAACGACAATGCAAAGAGTGTCCGCGTAGAGGCGCAGTTTGCCAACGGGGACATGAAGAAAGACAGCAAGACGGGGCTGTGGACCGTAACCCTCGGACCTGTTGCTCCCGACATGTATCCCTATTGCTTCAATGTGGACGGTGTGAGCGTGATGGACCCTAAGTGTGAACTTTATTTCCCAAACGAGGGTTTCAAGAACAGCCTTTTGGAGATTCCTGCCAAGAATGGTTCGCTGGCTCACGACATCAAGAAGGTGCCTCACGGAAAGGTAGATTACATCCATTATTACTCTACCAGCCTGAAGGGTGTGAACAATGCTATCGTGTATCTTCCTCCGAAGTACGATACGGACAAGGACAAGAAGTATCCTGTGTTCTATCTGCTCAGCGGTACGACTGATACAGAAGAAGTCTATTATAAGGTGGGACGTGTGAACTACATCCTCGACAACCTCATTGCTGAAGGTAAGGCTCAGGAGATGATTGTAGTTCTTCCTTACGGCAACCCGACTAAGCTGTTACCTCCTGCACCAGCTCCTGCAGGCGGATTCGGTGGCTTCGGCGGAATGGGTATGGGCATGATGCGCGACGTAGTGGGTGATGACATCACAGGCGACCTGATGAACTACGTGGAGAGCCACTATCGCACCATCAACGACCGCGACCATCGTGGTATTGGCGGTTTCTCACGTGGTGGAAATCAGGGTCTTGGAATCGGTCTCCGTAACCTCGATAAGTTCTCTTACCTCTGCTCATACAGTTCCTTCACATCGACTGACATTCCGGGCGTCTATGACAAAGCAGCTGATACGAACAGTAAGATTCACCTCTTCTGGTTGGGTGTTGGTACAGATGACTTCCTCTTCGGAAACGCACGCGACTACATGGAGCACCTCGACAAGCACGGTATCCGTAGCGTGAAGGAATATACCCACGACAAATACGGTCATACGTGGATGAACGCCAAATACTTCCTCGACAAGACCTTGCGTCTGCTCTTCAATCCTACCGCATCGGAGGAGGCTATGAAGAACGGCAAGCCTGCTTTGGAGCGTACAGGTCAGGAACAGCAGTTCACAGGTGCTACGATGGCACGTCTGTTCCCTCGTCAGGTCACTTCACCCGACTACGCTGACGGTAAGGTTACTTTCCGCCTCAATGCACCTGAAGCAAAGAACGTGCAGATGGAGAGCGAACTCCTTTCTGCTCCTGTAGCCCTCACGAAAGGCGAAGACGGTGTGTGGAGTGTGACACTCACAGACAACGTGGATGAAGTCTATAAGTATTGTTTCATCGTGGACGGTACGAAGATTGCCGACCCAACTAACATGTACCTCTCACCCGATAAGGGATTCAAGTACAGCATTGCATACGCACCTAAAAACCCATTCGACGTTCAGGTGTTGGGTAACATCAAGTTTGGAAGAGTCAATTATGACCTGAACCAGAATATTGCGGCGTATGACCCACCAACGACAGAGCAAGCAAAAGCCGTCATCTTCTTAGTTCCAGGTAAGGACGACACGATTGAGAGTTGGTTCAAGGTTGGAGGTGCGAACCTCATTGCAGACAAACTGCTTGCACAAGGTAAGACCAAGCCTTGCCTCCTGATTTCTGATGAGCATGCAGCAAACGTCACGAAATCGGATCTGAAGTTCTATACCCTCAAGGCATCTGACTACAAGACTTGGAAGGAGCGTCGTGCAGCCCTCGAGAAACTGTTGACAAACCTCTAATCCCCTACTCTTATGAAACGTTTTTCATTTTTACATTCTATAATTCTTACATTTTTACATTGTGCATTGTGCTTGCCAATCAATGCACAGCAGTCGCATGTGAATATCCAATACGACCCTCAGCGCAACACGGAGAACATCACGCCGTTCAGTGCTCAGGTCATCTCGCCTGAAGTGTTCGACGACCACACCGTAACGTTCCGTGTGAAGGCTCCCGATGCACACGATGTACGCCTCACAGGTTCGATGTATGTCGGGCAGGAAGCCCGTAAGCAAGTGCCTTTCACCAAAGGTGACGATGGTATTTGGACGCTTACGATTGGTCCGCTCAAGCCTGAGATATACCTTTATTATATCATTATCGACGGTGTGCAGAATGTTGACCCGAACAACACTTTCACAGGTCATGCAGCGATGCCAGCATTCAGTATGCTGTTCGTTCATGGTGACGAACCTGCATGGTACGATCCAAAGCCAGATGTGCCACACGGAAGTATCACCACCCACTACTACAAGTCATCAGTTACGGGCGGCCTGCGTGACATGATGGTCTATACGCCTGCGAACTATAACCCTAAGAAGAAGTACCCTGTACTCTACCTCATGGGTGGTTCGGGCGACTTGACTGAGACCTGGGTGATGCACGGACGTGCCAACTGGATTCTCGACAACATTATCGCAGAAGGGAAAGCGAAGGAGATGATTGTCTGCTTCCCGAACGACCAGATGGTGACACGTAATCATCCACAGCACACAGAACTCGCATTTCCACTCATCGAAAAGGAACTCATTCAATGTGTCATTCCTTTCGTTGAAAGCCACTACAGCTGTATCAAGGACCGTCATGCACGTGCCCTCAGTGGTCTGTCGATGGGTGGACGTATGTCTCAGTATGTAGGTCTTCGCAACCTTGACGTCTTCGGCTCTGTTGGTTTGTTGAGTGCTGCTATCGATGTGAGCGAGACACCTGTGCTACAGGAGAAAGACGTAAACAGCAAAATTGACTATCTGTTCGTAGGTGGCGGTACATACGAGACAGGCTTCATGGCACGTCACGAACGTCTGCACGAAGAGTTAGACAAACTTGGAGTGAAGCATGAGTTCTATTCCGGAGGTGGAGGAGCGCACGATCTTGTCACTTGGCGCCATCTGCTCTATTTCAAGTTCTTACCCCATCTCTGGCAAAACCTGAAGTAACATGCTGCGTCTGCTGTTCGTCATAGTGCCCCTGTGTTCTCTCCAAAGTCTTTGTGCGAAAGAGGGCGACCCTGTGTTCGACCTATACGAATGGAATTTCGGCAAAATCAACGAAGGGGACGGGATTGTAAGCCACACCTTCATGCTCACCAACAAAGGGAAAAAAGACCTGCTCATCTCGAAGGTAGTCATCAGTTGTGCGTGTGTGTCGGTCGACTATCCGCGCAACCCGATTAAGGCAGGCTCATCTGAAGGGGTGACCGTTTCGTTCTCTCCTTCCGGAGCTGTCGGACCTGTATTCCGCTCTGTCGAGGTGTTCGATGCCGACAACGAGTGTTTCGGAACACTCGAAATCAGCGCAGATGTCACACCTATCGACCGCAGCATTCAGGAGCGCTATCACAACACCCTTGCCGACTTCCTCTATGTGAATTTGGTGAAGGTGCCGTTCGGCTACATTTATCATGGTGAGCAGCGCACGAAATCGGTGTTCATCGCCAACTCGTCCGACCAACCTATGACATTAGAGGTAACTTCACAGTCCGGACAACTCCATGTGGAATGTCCCAATCGATTGGAACCCGGCGAGGAACGTGAAGTCGTCCTCACCTACACATCGCCAGCCGACCCTACCCTCTTTGCCTCCTTTACCGACTCTGTGACGTTCAAGGTGAACGGACTTCCCGCTCGCGAGGCTTTGATGACCAATATGATATGTTTGGCGAAGACAGACGACACACCCTCAGCAGCCGTCTTGCGCACCTATCCGTCGTATGGAGAATTCAAGCGTAAAAACAAAAAAAGTTACGTTGCCTCACTTGACATTTTCAATGAAGGGCAGTCTAATTTAATAATTCATAAGGTGGAAGTACCTGCTCAAGTGAGTGTCAACATCGGGCAGGAACATGTGGTGAAAGCAGGCGATAAAGCCAAACTGGAAATCATGGCCGACTCCCCAGCCCCATTCCTTTTAAAATTGTTCACAAACGATCCAAAGCGACCTGTCAAGGAAATCAGTATCGAATAATACGTTTAATATATAAAATCAGTTATCATGAAATTAACGAGAAAACTAACGCTCACAGTTGCTTTCGCAGCAGTAGTAGCAAGTGCGACAGCACAGACTTACAAGTATCCGTTCCAGAACCCTAAACTCTCGGTTGAGGAACGTACAGAGAATCTTATTTCGTTGCTCACCCCTCAAGAGAAGGTTGGACTGATGATGAACAAGGCCATCTCAATCGACCGTCTTGGTGTTCCATCCATCAACTGGTGGAACGAAGCGTGTCACGGAGTACGTCAGGGTGGCTACACCGTCTATCCTCAGCCAATCGGTATGGCTGCAGCCTTCAGCGAGAAGTTGGTTTACGACGTGTTCTCACAGGTATCTGACGAGGCACGTGCCAACTGGAACCGCTCCGCTCCGGTCTTCAATGTAGCAATGGGAGCCAACCATGTTCCAGGTAATCCCGAGCTGACCTACTGGTGTCCAAACGTCAACATCTTCCGTGACCCACGTTGGGGACGCGGTCAGGAAACTTGCGGTGAAGACCCCTACCTCAATGCCGTACTTGGTGTGCAGACCGTACTCGGTATGCAGGGAAATGACAAGAAGTACTACAAGACCCATGCATGTGCCAAACACTATGCCGTACACAGCGGTCCTGAACCACAGCGTCACTCATTCGATGCACGAGTTTCGATGCGCGACCTCTGGGAGACCTACCTTCCTGCCTTCAAGGCCCTCGTAAAGAAAGGTAATGTACGCGAGGTGATGTGTGCCTACAACCGCTACGAAGGTGAGCCATGTTGCGAAAGCGAACGTCTGCTCATCAACATCCTGCGCGAGAAGTGGGGCTTCGACGGTATTCTTCTGACCGACTGCGATGCCATCAACAACTTCTACAACCGCAACCAGCACGGCACCCACGATGGTCCGCTCTCTGCAGCGGTCGATGCAGTCCTCCACGGAACAGACCTCGAGTGTGGTCGTGTATTCCAGGTGCTGACTGAAGCTCTTGAGAAAGGTCTCATCTCTGAGGCCGAACTCGACAAGCACCTGCGTCGCACCCTCTCCGAGCGTTTCCGTCTCGGTATGTTCGACCCCGAGGAGATGATTCCTTGGTCAAACCTCGGTCCTGAGACCATCAGTAGCGAGAAGAACGATGCACTTGCCACTCAGGCAGCACGTGAGTCTATGGTACTCCTCCACAACAACGGCATCCTGCCACTTTCAAAGAGTCTGAGAACCATCGCAGTCATCGGTCCTAACGCAGCCGATGCAGGTATGCTCAACGGTAACTACGGAGGTACTCCTACAGAAGAACACACCCACACCCTGCTCGATGGTATCAAGGCTGCCGTTCCCGGTGCAAACATCATCTATCAGCGTGCATGCGAACTCAATCAGGACAACATTACCGTCAGCTATATCGACCGCATGAACAACGGCCAGGGCTTCAAGGCAGAGTACTTCGAGAACAACAAACTCGAAGGTCAGCCAAAGAAGACCGAGTACACCAAGCAGGTTCGTTACAGCACATACGGTGCATGGGGATTTGCAGAAGGCGTTTCTTCCGACAATATTTCTGTACGTCTCAGCGGTAAGTTCAAGGCAGACTTCACAGGCGACATGAGCTACAACATCAGCTCAGATAACGGTTACATGCTCACCGTGAAAGGTTCCGACGGAACTCACTTCGAGAAGAAAGGCGAACCAGGTCAAGGCGGCCGTGGAGGTTTTGGAGGCTTCGGCGGCTTTGGTGGTTTCGGACGTGGTCGTGGTGTTCAGTACGAGACCTTCCCTGTTACGAATGGTGTAACTTATGAAGTGGTGATTGAGTACAACCGTGGAACCGGTCAGTTCGCCAACCTCAATGCAGAGGTGTGCCAGAACAAACTCGTAGATTTTGTCGATGTAGTTGAGGCTGTGAAGAACGCAGATGTCATCATCTGTATCGGCGGTATTTCAGCACGTATGGAAGGCGAAGGTGGTGATAAGCAGACCATTGAGCTTCCAGCCGTACAGCAGCGTTTGATCCGTGCTATGCACGAAACAGGCAAGCCTGTTGTATTTGTCAACTGCTCAGGTTCAGCCATCGCATTCGGAAGCGTGGAAGGTCAGTACGATGCACTCCTTCAGGCATGGTATCCTGGTCAGGGAGGTGCAAAGGCTCTTGCAGATGTTCTCTTCGGCGACTACAACCCATCGGGCAAGCTCCCAATCACCTTCTATCGCAGCAACGACGACCTGCCAGAGTTTACCGACTACAGCATGGAAAACCGCACCTACCGTTACTTCCGTGGAGTTCCTCAGTATGCATTCGGTTACGGACTCTCATACACCACCTTCAGCATAGGCGACGCCAAACTGTCGGCTAAGTCGATGAAGAAGAACGGCAAGGTGACCATCACCGTACCTGTAACCAATACAGGAAATCGTAAGGGCAACGAAGTCGTGCAGATCTACGTGAAGGCCCTCGACTATCCAGAGGCTTCCATCAAGGACCTCCGCGGTTTCAAGAAGATTGAGTTGGCAGCAGGTCAGACCGGTAATGCCACCATCACCCTCGATGGAGAAGCCTTCCAGTACTATGATCCATCCATTGATGAACTCTCGCCACGTGCAGGTCGCTATCAGATTCTTTATGGTACCTCCTCACGCGACAAGGACCTCAAGTCACTCGATTTCGTAGTGAAGTAAGTTAAGCGGTTAGAAGTTTAATGCCAATAATTATTATAAAACATCAAGCGGTGCCCGATGGGTGCCGCTTGTGTTTGTATATGCAAATACGTTATGATTTTCTGAAACAACTGAATAAATAATGGAAAAAGTGAGAAAATTGAAGATTGAAGATTGGTGATTGAAATTATTTTGCTATCTTTGCACTCGAATAATGGTTAGTTATTGATTAATAGGTTATTGAATAATAGAAGAATGAAAAATGTAAAGATTATATTATGGGTTCTGGGATTCTTGTTCATCTGTGTTAGTGCATACGGACAGACGAAACACGAAATAAAGGCTGGTGAAACGCTCTATAGTATCAGTCGTACGTATGGAGTGACAATCAGTGCCATCCAGGCAGCGAATCCCGGATTGGGTGAAACTATCATTGCTGGACAGACCATCAATATCCCAAGCTCTTCTACCCCACCCCAAAACGGGAACGTGCAGGGGTCTGTGCAACACATCATTATTCAGCCTACTCCTGTAACAACAACTCCTGTAGCGACAACTCCTGTAACTCCAGAGATTCCTCCCTGCAAGGAGACTTACGAGGTGAAGAAAAAGGAAACTCTTTACAGCATTGCTCAGCGCTTTGGTGTGACGATGGATGAAATCGTGGCTGCCAACCCTACTATCGAACCTGATAAGAAGGACAGAATAAAGAAGGGACAGATGTTGTGCATTCCTTTCACTCAAGCAGAACTGAAGGCGATGCGTCCTGTAGAGGCGGAAGAGGAAGAAATCATCATCAAGGAACCGGTTCCCGTGAACTTCGCCATCATCATGCCGTTCGGTCTGAATCAGCAGAAGAAGACACGTGAGGCAATCACAATGATCGATTTCTATGAGGGAATCATGCTTGCGGTATCGGAAATGAAACGGGATGGTGTAAGCGGCAAGGTGTATGCATTCGATGAAGCGCAGATAGATAGTGTGCTGGCTCTGCCTCAGATGAAGAAAGTAAACCTCATCATCGGTGCGAAAGACGCTAACAACATCAACAAACTGAAAGCTTTCACGGAGAAGAACAATATCAGTCTGGTAGTTCCACTCTCATCATCAACCACTTTGGTGAACAATACGCACAATGTATATCAGGTGAACCAGAAGATGGACAACGACACCTACGACCGTGCATTCGCATCGTTCTCAGCTATGCATCCAAATACGAATTACATCTTTGTGAATATTGAGGACCAGACAGATAAGGCAGACTATGTGATGCGTCTGAAAAATTATCTCAACTCAGAGCAAATCAGTTACTTTAACTGCGACTTCCAGAACATTGCTAATATAGTGGAGATGCTGACGACGAACAAGGAAAACTATATTATTCCTTCGTCGAGTACGAAGACGGCATTCGATCGGCTTGTGAAGCGATTAGGCGAACTGGCTCTGGATTCGTATCGCATCAACCTCTTCGGATATACCGACTGGCAGGCATTTGCTGATAAATCGATTGATGCGTTCAAGAAGTACCAATGTATGTTCTTCACCAGCTTCTACAACAATCCGAATGCGACTGAGACATATGCCTTCAATCAGCGCTTCCGCAGCACATTCGGACGTGATCAGTACAATACATACCCACGCTACGGTATGTTGGGCTACGACATAGCCAACTTCTTCGTGCGCAACATGTATATAGAGGGTGAGGATTTCGCAGCAAATATTGAGAACCTGACCAGCGAAGCTATCCAGAATCCTATGCATTTCACACATAAGAACACATGGAGCGGATTTATTAATAACGCCATGATGTTTGTGAAATACAATTCGGATGGAACCATCAGCGTAAAGCAACTGTAGGAAGAGTTGAAGGCCTACCACCGGCCCCTCCCGAATGGGAAGGGAGATAGACTTTAGACGCTAGACGTTAGTAAATTGTTAAATGGTAAAATTGGAAATAAATCGTACATTGTAAATTGTCAAATGGTAAATGAGATGATGAAGCGACTTGCATTTTTATATTTTTTCATTTTTACATTGTGCTTGTCTCTCCACGCTCAGGTAGGTGAAAAGCGTAGCGACTTTGCCATCGGAGGCAACGCTGGTATGCTCATGACGAAGATGGATATGAACCCAACCATCAAACAGAGCTACAGGTACACCCCGACATTCGGTTTCTCTGCACGCTACATCTGCGAGAAATACTTCACCGCCATCTGTGGCGTATCGATGGAAGTCAACTTTGCCAGTCTGGGCTGGAAAGAGGTCATTGAAGATGGAAGCGGCAACACGTACAGTCGCAGCCTGACCTACGTACAAGTACCTGTAATGATGCAGATGGGTTGGGGACGTGAGCAGAGAGGCTGTAAGTTCATATTTGAAGCTGGACCACTATTAGGATACAATTTAGGCAGTTCGGAATCGTATGGTGGAAGAGTGTGGGATGTATCCAAACGTCCTAACAACGTGGTCGGGCAATACGGGATGACGGTGGACCATAAAGTGGATTATGGTATTACAGCCGGTATCGGTATGGAACTTTCGACACCAATGGGACACTTCCTAATCAATGCCCGATACAACTACGGACTTGGTGACGTGTTCGACAACAGCAAGAAAGGCTATTTCAGCCGATCAGCCCACCAAACCATCACCGCCAAACTAACCTATTTCATCGATTTGGTAAAAACCAAATAACAGCCCCCTCTCCCCCCCAAGGGAAGAAAACATCATAAAGAATCAATCATTTAAACTAAATAACTTATGAAGAAACTTACGACTACAATCCTTACCAGTATTTTATCGCTTCAGGCGATGAACATGAATGCACAGAACGACAAGGTGGCCTATTTGTTCACGTATTTCACTGGTAATGCTCCTGAGCAAGAGCAAATCTGCTACGCACTTAGCGATGACGGTTACAACTGGACTCCACTCAACAACGGCCGCCCCGTCATCGCATCCGATACGATTGCTTTCACGGGATGTGTGCGTGATCCTCATATCCTACGCTGTGAAGACGGCAAGACCTTCTATATGGTTGCTACAGACATGAAATCCAATCTGGGTTGGTCGTCGAATCGTGGTATGGTACTGATGAAGAGTACCGACCTGATTCATTGGGAACATATGGTGATTCACTTCCCTACCAAGTTTGCTAACACGTGGCGAAACGTACAACGGGTGTGGGCACCTGAGACCGTGTACGACACCCATAGCGGCAAGTACGTGGTGTTCTACTCGCTGCTGTCGCCTACCAACCGCTACGACAAGATTTACTACAGCTATGCCAACGCTGATTTCACAGATATCACAGAACCTCAACTGCTGTTCGACGACGGTAAGGCAGCCATCGATGGCGATATCGTGTACAACAAGGCAGACGGACTGTTCCACCTGTTCTATAAGAGCGAAGCAGGAGGCGGAATTTTCCAAGCTACGACACACTCCATCCTGCCTGCACCTGGACAGAAGCCAGGCGAGCAATGGACGAAAATTCCTTCGAGAGTGGAAGTAAGTCGCACGGCTGTTGAAGGTGTAGGCGTATGCCAAGCTATCGACGGCAAGAGCTGGATTGTGATGTATGACTGCTACTCTGCAGGCCACTATCAGTTCTGCACCAGTCAGGATCTGAAGACATTCAAGTTTGTTCAGGACACCAAGACACAAGGAGTATTCACCCCTCGTCATGGTACGATGATTCCAATCAGCCAGGCAGAGAAAGAGCGTCTGCTTGCAGCCTTCCCTTCGACCAAACAGCCTATCCTCGAAGGCTTCCACGCTGACCCTGAGGTGCTCTATTCCAATAAAACCAAGAAGTATTATATCTATTCCACTACAGATGGGTTCGAAGGTTGGGGAGGCTATTACTTCCAAGTGTTTTCGTCAACTAACCTTATAGATTGGACGCTCGAGGGTACGATGCTCGACGTGAAGTCCGACCAGGTACCTTGGGCGAGAGGTAATGCGTGGGCACCAGCCATCGAAGAGGTGAAACAGAAGGATGGTACATACAAGTATTATTTCTACTACAGCGCAGATGCAGGACGTCGCAAAGAAATAGGTGTAGCTATTGCTGACGACCCATGTGGTCCTTTCGTAGACTTTGGAAAACCTATCATCAGCGAATCGCCCGCAGGTCGTGGACAGCAGATTGACGTAGATGTGTTTACCGATCCGAAATCTGGTAAGCACTACATCTACTGGGGTAATGGCTATATGGCAGGAGCCGAACTTAACGACGATATGACAAGCATCAAGGAGAATACCATCACAGTACTCACGCCTCAAGGCGGCACCCTACGTGATTATGCCTATCGTGAAGGTACATACGTGTTCTACCGCAACGGCACCTATTACTTCCTCTGGAGTGTGGACGATACAGGCAGCCCCAACTACCACGTAGCCTACGGAACCAGCAAAAAGCCATTGGGTCCCATCATAGTAGCCGAAGAACCCATTGTGTTACAACAAGACCCATCGAAGCAGATTTATGGCCCAGCCCACAACTCCGTGCTGCAAATAAAGGGGAAAGACCAATGGTATATCGTGTATCACCGCATCAATCGTGAATTCCTGAACAACGGACCTGGCATCCATCGTGAGGTATGTATCGATGAGATGAAGTTCGACAAAAGGGGAAAAATCATCCCAGTGACACCAACCCTCAATGGTCCGGAACCACTGAAATAAGCCCTCCCTTCTGTCCCCCGTAGGCAGAAGTTTGTTATCATGGTAAAGTGTATCATATTCGATCTCGACGGCACCCTACTCAATACGTTGGACGACCTCTATTCCAGTGTGAATCATGCTCTGGCGCAATTCCATTTGCCTGTTCGCAGCAAGTGGGAAGTCAGGAGCTATCTAGGAAATGGCGTGCGCCGTCTGGTCGAACATGCGTTACCTGAGGGCTGTGATGCCGAACTGACAGAGAAAGTGTTCTGTGAGTTTCGCGAATACTATCTGGAGCACAGCCTTGATCGCACCCAACCCTACGACGACATCATCCCGATGTTGCATCAATGTAAGCAACGAGGACTGAAGACTGCGATTGTGAGCAACAAACTCAATTTGGCGGTGCAGGACCTCCATCAGCGCTTCTTTGCCGATTGTATCGATATAGCGATTGGTGAGACTCCCGATGTGCGTCGCAAACCAGCCCCTGATATGGTGCTGCGAGCCATTGAACAGCTGGGATTCCAACACAATGAAGCCGTCTATGTTGGCGATAGCGAGGTTGATTTGGCTACAGCTCACAATGCTGCCCTACCCTGCATTGCTGTATCGTGGGGATTCCGCGACAAGGACTTCCTCATTGAGCAAGGAGCCAAGACCATCATCGATTCGCCTCTTGACATCATCACCACGCTAAAAAACGGTCAAAAGCCTTAAACCTTAGACTTTTAACTTCTATATGAAACGACTTGCATTATTACATTTTTTAATTTTTACATTTTTACATTGTACATTATGTAATGCACAAAATTTCAACCTTGCATTGCAGATGCTGGCCGACTTTACACCTTATTTATATAATCAGTATCAGGAGATTGAGGATAAGAATACGAACGGAGAATCGTTGGCGTCGTTCAAAGGTGAGAACACCTTCGGCAACAACGAGCAGGGAGTGCGGCATAATGCCGACCTCTCGATGATTTGTGCGTTCCTATGCAAGTATGCCAAAGGGAAAGTAACCCTGCCTCAGCAAGTCAGTTGGGAACGACTCGAACAGATGGGACGACGTACCCTTATATATGCATACTCCACCCATAAGGCCAACCGTCTCTATCCCTGCAAGAACAACCAGTACTGGGGGTCAGTCAGCAATGCTGACCACACATGGGAATCATCGCTCTGGGCGATGTCGGT
>JAGAAL010000038.1 GCA_017615245.1 Bacteroidaceae bacterium | reverse complement strand
TCTGTTTTTTTCAAAAACCAAGATGTACGAAGTACGAAGTACGAAGTAAACAGTGTTTCCCGAACACAGATACCTCTGTATTGTAACTCTTCGTACATGTTCTTCACATTGCTCTCTTCACTTTACAAAATAAGCCGATTTTTGAGACGTTAGTTCGTGGCACGTGAGATTACGTTTCGCCGCGCGTGAAATTACGGCACACTGCCCGTGAAATTACGTTTCGCCAAATGCCCCGTTTCTCTGTTTTTTCCGAAAATTTTTGTTTGAAAAATTTGGTCATGTCGGAATTATTTCGTAACTTTGCAGTACCCAAATATTCCTGCAAAGCTGAAGGAATCTTGAGCGCAAGTCCGAAGGCGAAGCAACTACACTATCAACTATAAAATACATCCATCATCCCAACTGCTCCCGAAAAAAAGATGAACAGCCTATGAAAACGCCCGACTCTTTTCGCAGATTTGATGCGCCGAAGAGTGAAAAAGAAGAATGAAGACGGAAAAAAGAGGAATGAAACGTGAAAAATTGTAAATAGTCAATGGCAGAATGGTAAATTATTCGTACCTTTGCATCCGTTTTGCGCATTATACGCACACACACATATAGAATTATGATAGATTTTGACGATTTCAACTTTTTAGACGATTCCCCTCGCAATGCCTCGATATCGATCATTTCAGACATCGATGCTTCGAAGGCCAACATATACGACAACGAAATCAGTGAGGACAAGGAAGTACCTATCCTGCCGCTGAGGAACACGATGCTGTTCCCTGGCACCCTGCTCCCCATCACCATCGGCCGTCGTTCGTCACTCCGCATGATCAACGAAGTGAACAAGACGGGCGCCATCGTGGGTGTGTTCAGCCAGAAGGACGACTCGGTGGAGAGTCCCGAGACGAACGACCTGTACGAATACGGTGTGGTGGCAAAGGTGGTGAAGGTGCTGGAACTGCCCGACGGCAACCGCACGGCTCTGATGCAGGGCTTCAACCGCATCGGACTGACCGAAGCACACGACAACGGTGACTATCTCGTGGGACACATCTACAAGGCTCCTGAGATGATTCCGTCGAACCGCGACCGTGAGTTCAATGCTGTTGTCGATGCCTGCAAGGATGTGGCCGAGAAGCTGTTCAGAAGCAGCGAGTTCAGGAATTTCGACATGTCGTTCAACCTGCGCAACCTGTCGAACAAGACATTCCTCATCAACTTCATCTGTGCCAACCTGCCTATCAGCTGTCAGGAGAAATTCGAAATGCTGCGCGAGAGCAACATGACCCAGCGTGCCTTCCAGCTGCTCGCCCTGCTGAACCGCGAATATCAGTTCGTGTCGCTCAAGGCAAGCATCCAGATGCGGACACAGGAAGACCTGAACCGCCAGCAGCGCGAATACTTCCTGCATCAGGAGATGAAAAACATACAAGAGGAACTGGGCGAAGATGCCGACTCGGACATCGATAACCTGCAACAGCGAGCCAAGCGCAAGAAATGGAACGAGAAGACCCGTGAGTTCTTCAACCGCGAAATCGGCCGTTTGCGCCGCATGAACCCGCAGTCGCCTGAATACCAAACACAATACGACTACCTCGACACGTTCGTGGGCCTGCCCTGGAACGAAGGCACGAAGGACAACCTGAACCTGAAGAATGCCGAACGGGTGCTGAACCAAGACCATTTCGGTATGGAAAAGGTGAAGGAACGCATCCTTGAACACTTGGCGGTGCTGAAGACGCGTGGCGACTTCAAGAGTCCGATTATCTGCCTCTACGGCCCTCCAGGTGTAGGTAAGACCTCATTGGGCAAGAGCATCGCAAGAGCTATGAAGCGTGCATACGTCCGCATGTCGTTAGGCGGTCTGCACGAGGAAGCCGAGATACGCGGCCACCGCCGTACCTACGTGGGAGCAATGCCTGGACGAATCATGAAGGGCATTCAGCAGGCAAAGAGCTGCAACCCTGTGTTCATCCTCGACGAAATTGACAAACTGGGTCAGGACACCTTCCACGGCGACCCCTCATCGGCCTTGCTCGAAGTGCTCGACCCTGAACAGAACAGCGCCTTCCACGACAACTATCTGGACTGCGACTTCGACCTCTCGAAGGTGATGTTCATTGCCACAGCCAACAACATTGGCAGCATCCCTGCCCCACTGCTCGACCGTATGGAGCTCATCGAAGTGAGCGGATACCTCACCGAGGAGAAGATAGAGATTGCCAAGCGCCATCTGGTGCCTCAGCAACTCGAAAAGTTGGGCATGGAAAAGTCGGGCATCAAGGTTTCGACCGATGCCATCGAGCGCATCATCGAGAACTACACAAGGGAATCGGGTGTGCGCGAGCTTGACAAGAAACTGAACAAACTGCTCAGAAAACTCACCCTGCAATATGCCCGTGAAGGCGAACTGGAGAAGAAAAACATCGGGGCAAAGGACATCGAAGACCTGTTGGGACCAGTGGAATTCACACGCGACAAATACCAGGGCAACGACTACGCAGGTGTCGTCACAGGTTTGGCATGGACATCGGTAGGCGGTGAAATTCTGTTCATCGAAACCAGTCTCAGCAAGGGCAAAGGCCAGAAACTGACGCTGACAGGTAACCTGGGCGACGTGATGAAAGAATCGGCCGTACTGGCCCTCGAATATATCAAGGCACATGCCGACCGCCTGAGCATCGACCCACGCGTGTTTGACTGCTGGAACATCCATATTCACGTACCAGAAGGTGCAGTACCAAAGGATGGCCCTTCGGCTGGCATCACCATCGCAACCTCGCTTGCATCGGCACTCACCCAGCGCAAGGTACGCAAGAACGTCGCCATGACCGGCGAAATCACCCTCCGCGGCAAGGTACTGCCTGTGGGCGGCATCAAAGAAAAGATTCTGGCTGCCAAACGTGCCGGCATCACCGACATCATGCTCTGTCACGAAAACGAGAAGGACATCAAGCAGATTCCTGAAAAGTACGTGAAGGGTGTGACATTCCATTATGTGGAAAACGTGGAGGATGTATGGCAGTTCGCACTGTTGGATGAGAAAGTGGCAAAGCCCATCGAGTTAACCATAGAGGAAGAGAAGAAGGAATAAGATGCCACTGACTTTCAAACTTGAACATACTGATGCGAAGAGCAACGCAAGAGCCGGATTGATTACAACCGATCACGGCCAGATTCAAACCCCTATCTTCATGCCTGTAGGCACGGTGGGGAGTGTGAAGGCTGTACACCTGCGCGAACTCAAGGACGACATCAAGGCACAAATCATACTGGGCAACACCTACCATCTGTATCTGCGTCCCGGATTGGGTGTTATCGAAGCAGCAGGCGGATTACATAAGTTCAACGGCTTCGACCGTCCGATGCTGACTGACAGCGGTGGTTTTCAGGTGTTCTCTTTGGCAGGCATTCGCAAATTGACGGAGGAAGGAGTGGAGTTCCGCAGCCATATTGACGGTTCGAAACATTTCTTCTCACCCGAGCGTGTGATGGATATCGAACGCAGCATCGGAGCCGACATCATGATGGCTTTGGATGAATGTCCTGACGGCAAATCCGACTATGCATACGCCAAGAAGTCGCTGGAACTGACGGAAAACTGGTTAGACCGTTGCATCCAACGCTTCAATGAGACAGAACCGAAATACGGTTACCATCAGGCTCTCTTCCCTATCGTTCAAGGCTGTACCTATACCGACCTGCGCCAACGTGCTGCAGAGAACGTAGCCAGCAAGAACGCAGAAGGAAATGCCATCGGCGGATTGGCTGTGGGTGAACCTACAGACGTGATGTACGAGATGATTGAGGTGGTAAATGCCATCCTTCCAACCGACCGCCCTCGCTATCTGATGGGCGTAGGAACACCACAGAACCTGCTCGAAGCCATAGAGCGCGGCGTGGATATGTTCGACTGCGTGATGCCAACCCGCAACGGACGCAATGCAATGCTCTTCACCCAGCACGGCACCATGAACATGAGGAACAAGAAATGGGAAATGGACTTCACGCCCATCGACCCCGAAGGCACCTCATACGTAGACCAAACCTATACGAAAGCTTATCTGCATCATCTGTTCAAAGCACAGGAACTGCTCGCTATGCAGATTGCCTCAATCCACAACCTGGCTTTCTACCTGCGACTCGTGGGCGAAGCACGCCAGCATATCATCGCAGGCGATTTCTGTGTGTGGAAAAGCAAGATGGTAGAAGAACTGGGACGACGCATATAAGCACACGAAGGCAATGAGAAGACCGAAGATACATATCAAGCGCCCAACGAAAATCAAGCGCCCGGAGAAGGTCAACCAGTTTATGAACTGGCTGAACGACCACTCTCCCCTGTCGAGACTCGACCGATATATCATCGGCAAGTTTCTCGGCACCTATTTCTTCTCTATTGCACTCATCATCAGCATCGCCGTGGTGTTCGACATCAACGAGCACATCGACAAATACCTGTCGAAGAACGCACCGGCAGCGGATATCATCATGTTCTACGTGAACTTCATCCCCTACTACGCCAACCTATTCAGTCAGCTGTTTGTCTTTATCAGCGTCATCTTCTTCACCACCAAACTGGCCGAGAACTCGGAAATCATCGCCATGATGTCAACGGGTGTCAGTTTCAAACGTCTAATGCGCCCTTATATGATTTCAGCAGCGGTAATCTGTGTGCTGACTTTCGTGATGGGTGCCTATATCATTCCGCGGGGAAACGTAGAACGTGTTAAGTTCGAGAACACTTATCGCCGAAGATATGCGGTGACCTACACCAGCAATGTACAGTTGGAAGTCGATACAGGTGTCATTGCATACCTCTCGCGCTATGAAGACAATGTGAAGACAGGCTACGACTTTACCCTCGATAAGTTCGTCAACAAGAAACTTGTCAACCATCTGCAGGCTGCAATGATACAATACGACACTCTCTCCGAGGAGCCCAACCATTGGATTATCAAGAACTATACCGAACGCGACCTAAAAGGTATGCGCGAAGTGATTACCAGCGGAGGACGTATCGACTCGGTCATCAACATGCAGCCTCAAGACCTCTTGATACAGAAAGGACAACAACAAACGTTGACCAATCCCCAACTGGCGCAATACATTGAACGTCAGAAGCAACGAGGATTTGCCAACATACAGGCCTTCGAGGTGGAATACTATCAACGTGGTGCCTCCTCGTTCGCAGCCTTCATCCTAACCGCCATCGGACTGTCGCTCTCAGCAAAAAAACGTAAGAACGGAATGGGTATTTCGCTCGGTGTGGGACTGCTCCTCAGTTTCGCATACATTATGTTCCAGACTATCTCAGCGACGTTTGCCATCAAAGCCAACTTCCCTCCGATGCTGGCTGTATGGATACCAAATATCGTGTTCATGTTTATCGCCGTTTATTGTTACAGATTTGCACCCAAATGAAAACGCTCACAATCGACATAGGAAACACCAGCATCAAGTATGCGGTATTCAACGGGCAGACGATGGTTCATCATCAACGAATCATCGGGCACGACATTGCGTCTATTGCTGATGACATCGCGACTTATCGTCCTGCTCATGCGATGGTATGCGCAACAGCGGCGTTAGATGATACTCAACGTCGATTATTGGAAGAGTTGACTGCCGACACATGGTTCCTGTCACATACGACCCCAAACCCTATCAACAATCAATATAAGTCACCTCAGACGTTAGGAATGGATCGTTTGGCTGCCGCTGTAGGAGCTTATTCTGCAGCGAGAGGAGAAGTGCTGATTATTGATATGGGAACAGCTATCACCTACGATTTTGTCGATACCGACGGCAACTATGTGGGAGGGAATATTGCACCAGGGGTGCAGATGCGACTTCGTGCTTTGCACGACTATACCGCCCGACTCCCTCTGGTCGATGCAGAAGGAGAACGTCCTCCTTTAGGAGAAGATACAGAAACGGCCATCCGTTGTGGTGTGATTGACGGAATAAAATACGAAATTGAGGGTTATTTGCATCATTTTTTCTTAAAATATCCTAATCTTTCTGTTTTTTTTACAGGTGGAGACGAATTATATTTTGCTAATGAAAGAAAAAAGCGTATTTTTGCAGACAAAATGTTAGTTCTCAAAGGACTAAACGAAATATTAAGCTATAATTTGAGATGAATCGATATAAAATACAATATTTGATGATGATGCTGTTTGCATCGTTGACCGCAGCAGCACAGAATGGAGTAAACTCTCCCTACAGTCGTTACGGATTCGGTATGCAAGCCGACCGTGCTATGGGATTCAATAAAGGCATGAGCGGAGTAGCACAAGGATTCAGAGATGGGCAGATAGTCAATGTAGCCAACCCTGCATCCTATTCATCCGTAGATAGCCTTACAGCTCTTATCGACTTGGGGTTGACCCTCCAGAATGGTAACTTCAAGATTGGTGATGTACAACAGAACGCACGTAATACCAGTCTGGATTATGCAGCTTTCCACTTCCGTGCAACGAAGAATGTGGGTGTGGCATTAGGTATCCTACCCTACACTAACATCAGCTACAACATGTGTTCAAATAGCGAACAGCTGACAGGAAATGAAAATATCACATCATCGTACTCATTCCAAGGTGATGGAGGTCTGCATCAGGCATTTATCGGAACGGGATGGGCAATCTGCAAACCCCTCTCCGTAGGTATCAATGGTAGTTTCCTTTTCGGCGACTATTCGCACATCAACACGATGTCGTTTAACGACCAAAATGCTTACTCGGTGATTCGTGGCTATTCAGCTAATATTTCGACCTGGATGGTGGATGCAGGATTTCAGTTTATCCAACCATTGAACAAGACCGACAAACTCGTACTCGGTTTCACTTACGGACTGGGACACAACATCAACAATCAAGCAGTTCGATACACAGAAACTTACAACCAAAAGTCATCAGTCTCTGAAGGCTATACGGCTGACACGCTGAAGAACGCTTTTCAACTGCCACATACGTTCAATGTAGGTATAACCTACTATAAAGGTACCCAATGGCAGATTGGTGCCGACTTCGAGCTGCAAAAATGGAGCGATTGTAAGTTCCCTGCTCAGGATGTAGCAGGAACATACATCACCACAAAGGGACAATTGAACGACAAAATGCGTATCGCAGTAGGCTGTTCGTATATCCCCAATGCAAAAGGTTCAAAACTCACAGAGAAAATGACATATAAGTTCGGTGGATTCTACAGCAAATCGTACGCAAACGCAGATCAATCGCGACTGAAGACCGATAAACCTTACGAGTACGGGCTATCGGCAGGAATCAGTATTCCTATCAGCAACCGGAACGTGTGGTACAACATCCCAAAACTGAACTTCAGCGTACAGTGGGTACATAGCAACATCCCTTATGTATCAGCAATGAGTGCCACCCCAACGGTCAGCAAACTCACGGAAAACTACCTGCGATTCAGCATCGGCATGACCTTTAGTGAACGTTGGTTCTACAAACACCGAATGGAATAAGGAAAAGTCCTATTAATAAGGAAAAGTCCTATTAAACATATTGAAACAAAACAAATCAAACAAATAAACTTAAGGTATTAGGTTATGAAGAAAAAAGTATTATCTGCCTTCGTAATGGCAACAGTAGCAATCGGTGCATACGCACAGGGCTACGCAGGAACAACATTCAACGACCGTATCGGACATGGTCAGGACAGTATTGATGTCCTCAACAACTTCAGTCTGTATCGTGAAGAATTCAAGAACCAGAACTACAAAGAAGCATATGACGCATGGAAAGTAGTGATGGAGAAAGCTCCATTGGCACAAATCCGTATCTATCAGGATGGTGACATCATCTGCCAGCAATTGTTGCAGAAAGAAACCGACGCAGCAAAGAAGCAAGAGATTTTCAACACCTTGATGAATATGCACGATACTCGTATCAAGTTGCTCGACGACCTCAACTCGTTTGCAACCAAAGTTACAACAACGACAAAGGGTAACATCCTGTGTCGTAAAGCTTACGATTACTATTATTTCAACCCTAAGTTCAACAATGAAGAAGCATACAAACTCTTCAAGGCTGGTATCGATGACCTTGGTGACAACGTAGAAGCTTATATCCTCTACGGTTTCATCCAGTGCTCATACAACCGCTTCCAGAATGCGAAGGACGACCAGACTCGTGAAGACTTCATCAACGACTACATGAACTGTAACGATATCTGTGAGCGTCTGCTTGACGAAGCTAAACAGTATCCAGCTGAGGTAATCCCTGCTAATCCAGAGTCAGAAGACTCTACAGAATGGGAAGAGCGCGTTGTATTGGCTCCTGAAGCAGAGGCAATTATCAAGAACTACCAGCCCACTCAGGATCTCTGTAACGATTTGTTCGTAAAGTCTGGTGCAGCCGACTGCGATCAGCTGACGAAGATATATGGAGGTAAGGTAGAAAACGCGAAGCAAGACCTCGCTCAGCTCAATAACATCCTGAAGATTCTCCAGAACTTCGAATGCGACAAATCAGACCTCTACTATAAGGCTGCTGATTATGCATACGAGCTGAACAAGACTCCAAATGCTGCGCTTGGTAAGGCTGCCAAACTGCTCAAGGCCGGCGATACCGACGGTGCGATGAAGTATTTGCAGGAGGCTATTGAACTTGAAACCGATGCTTCGAAGAAAGGTAAGACAGCGTTCTCTATTGCACAGATTCTCTATAGTAAGGGAAATATCAGCGGATGCCGTCAGTACTGTAACACCGCCCTCCGCTACACTCCATCAATGGGTCGTGCATACCTGCTGATTGCTAACTGTATCGTACGTAGTGCTCCTGGTGCAAGCCAGAACACGGATGCGATGTTGACCCGCAGCTACTACTACTGCCTCGCTACAGATAAGTGTCTGAAGGCGATGTCGGTCGATCCATCTTGTGCAAGTCGTGCTAACAGCCAGATTGCAAGCTACCGTAACGGTTATTATCCAAAGAGCGAAGCATTCTTCAAAGGTATCAAGGCTGGACAGACGGTATCTGTAATGGGTGAGACAACTACCCTGCGTCTCCGCTAACTCATGGCCTCACAACCGCAAAGTTGACGTGAAGCTATCAACAAAAATATTCATCATCAGTCTCATGGGATGCATGCATCTCATGGGACTGTTTAGTTGTCAGGAAGATAACGATGGAAGTACCGTCGATATTTCTAATCGTGAAGAGCAACCCATCTTGAAGAGCGTAGGGGTTAGCACCCTCATCTCCGATAGCGGTGTCATCCGCTATAAGATTATCAGCGAAGACTGGTTCATCTATGACCGTACCGTTCCACAGCATTATTCATTCGAGAAAGGACTGTTTCTCGAGAAGTTCGATGAGCAGTATCATGTCGATGCGTTCATCAATTGCGATACCGCTTATTACTACAACGAAACCCGTGTATGGGAACTCCGAGGACGTGTATGTGTAAAGAACCTGAAAGGTGAAACATTTAAGACCTCATTGTTGTATTGGGACATGAACCAACATCAGATTTACTCGCCTGCTTATATGGTGGTCGACGGTATCGAACAAGACCTGGAAGGCTATGATTTCCGTTCCAACGAATCGATGACTGACTATCTCATACACTCTTCTTCAGGCGCATTCCCAATGGGTGAAGACCGCGAAGTTCCTCAACCCACCAACCAAGAACTTATCATGTTCGGTTCTGACACTACGCAGGTCAACACCGCCACGTAAACATCCAAAAACGACATACTCAACACTATTTTTACACCTTATTATTAAAAATAAGGGTAATAATGTGTCGTGTTTGAAGAAAAATTCGTATCTTTGTGCGCTTTTTGCGAAATATAAAGAAAATGAATAAATAACAACTATAATTATGGCAACTTTAGGAAAGATTAGAAAACACGGAGTATTGCTTGTATCCGCTATTGCGATTGCATTATTCCTCTTCGTAGCAGGAGACCTCGTCAAAGGAGGTGAAAGCCTGTTCCAGAAAAATCAAATGACGGTAGCAACAATTGATGGCGAAGCTGTTTCAATTCAGGACTATCAGAAATTATTTGATGAACTTCAAGGCTATTACGAAATCGTGAATGGTTCGTCTGTATCTGGAGAAGACGACCTCAACAGAGTGAAAGATGAAGCATGGCAGACTTTTGTTCAGAACACGCTCATTCAGAAGGAGTGCGACGAACTGGGTTTGACTGTTACAGACAATGAAGTATCAGAAATCATTAAGAATGGTCAGAGCCAACTGCTGCAGGTTCCTATCTTCATGAACCAGCAGACAGGTCGTTATGACTACAGCCTTGTTCAGTCATTCCTCTCAGAATACAAAGCACAGAAGGAATCAGGCGCACAGCTGCCAGATGCATACGAGAAAGCATACAAGTACTATATGTTTGCTCAGAAGCAGATTCGTAGTCAGTATCTTGTTCAGAAGTATCAGGCTCTTCTTTCAAAGGCAATCATCTCTAACCCTATCGAGGCAAAGCAGAACTTCAGCGCTCGTACCAACGAAACTGATGTCATCCTCGCTTCTATGCCGCTGTCAATGGTCAGTGATGACAAGGTCACAGTAACTGACGAAGAAATCAAGGCAAAGTATAATGATGAGAAGGAAAAGTATCTTCAGATTCTTGAAACTCGCGACATCAAGTATATTGATGTAGCTATTTCTGCCAGCGATGCAGACAAGAAGGCTGCTGAGGAGGAGATGGACGACGCATACGCTCAGCTGCAGGCAGCCGAAAGCAATACTGCTGCAGGCAACATCTGCCGTCAGCTCACCAGCGCAGTTCTCTATTCAGACATTCTCAAGAAGAAAGAGGCATTCCCACAAATGATTTCAAACTTGCTCGATAGTACTGCTGTAGGTACAGTCAGCACTCCTAAGTATGATGCAATGACCAATACCTACTACACCTTCAAGGTGCTCGACAAGCAGACTCAGGCAGATAGCGTACTCTATCGTCAGATGGTTGTAGCTGGTACCGACGAAGCAGCTGTTAAGACTTCTGCCGACAGCATTGTAAATGCAATCAAGGGTGGTGCTAAGTTTGCTGACATCGCAAAGAAGTACAACCAGACTTCTGATAGCACATGGCTTGCAACTGCTCAGTATCAGAACAGCAACCTTGACGCCGACAACGCTCTGTTCGTCAGGACCCTCTACGCCATGCAGCCTAACGAGACTCAGGCTATCAAGCTCTCTACTGGCTATAACATCGTGCTTCAAGTTCTCGAAAAGCGTAATCCTATTCAGAAATACAACGTTGCAGCAGTCGTAAAGACTCTCAACTTCTCTGACGCTACTTACAACGCAGCATTCAATAAGTTCAGTTCGTTCCTTGCAGCTAATAATACAGCTGAGAAGATTGAGGCAAATGCAGAGAAAGAAGGTTACAGCCTTCTGCCTTATCCTGATCTCACAAGCAACTACCACAATATCGCAGGTATTCACGGCACTCGCGATGCACTCAAGTGGGTGTTCGATGAGGCAACTGAAAAGCAGGTAAGCCAACTTTACGAATGTGGTGAGAACAATCACCTCTGCGTCGTAATCCTCGATAAGATTAACAAGAAGGGCTACCGTCCACTCGACAAGGTGACAACCAACATCAAGGGCGACCTGATGAACGAGAAGAAAGTGGCACAGTTGACTGAGAAGCTCAATGGTGTAAAGTCAATCGCAGATGCTCAGGCAAAGGGTGCTATCATCGACACCATCAACCACATCTCGTTTGCTTCACCAGCATTCATCAGCGCAACAGCTTCATCTGAACCACTCGTCAGCGCAGCTGCAGCAAAGGCTCAGAAAGATGCGTTCGTTGGTCCTATCAAGGGTGAAAGCGGTGCATACGTCATGAAGGTTATTAATAAGACAAAGACGGAGGACAAGTTCGATGCTAAGCAGGAAGAAGCTCAGGTATCTCAGATGAACCTCCGCATGGCTATGCAGTCACTCATCAATTCGCTCTATTTGAAAGCTGACGTAACAGACAATCGTTACAAGTTCTTCTAATTACGCGCGTATATTTAAATAAGGTGTGTCCCTACTGCGGGATGCACCTTATTTCATTTTCTTTCTTTACTTTTTTCATTTTCTTATGGGCATCAATCTCACAAAACTGAATCTACCAAAACGTGTCAAGGGTTCATATACTTTCAGAGAACTTATTCTAACCTTCATTGCAACCACATTCTCAATCATCCTCACCTTCGGAACGAGCCGGTATTTTGAATACCGTGAGAAGCGAGCATCTGGACGTCAGACTGCTATCAACGTAATACTCGACATGGAGGAGAATATCCGCCAGTTAGACGAATTAGCAAACCAGGACGAAGAACAATTCAACCTTATTCAATACGTATTGGGACATATCGAAGAGATTGATTCCATATCGACCGACACATTGCAAGAAGCCTACCTCTACCTCAATCATATTCATGGAATCAAGTTCGACGACTCACGTGAGAAGATTTTCCATAGCAGTCAGGATTCCTGGAAACATATCAACAACCCCAAGTTCATCGACCTCGTACAGGCCTTCTACTACAATCGGCATCAATTAGAGAATCACTACAACAGCGACCCGGCATTCCGCGAACCGATATCCGACGAAGAACATTACCAGTACATGCTTCAGTACGACTCCAGGCTTCTTGAAGGATTGCCCGATTTGCTCCCCAAACTGCTGAAAGAGCCACGTATAGAGTTTTACATCACATACTCAACGGCACGTCAGAAGTATTATCGCAATGCAGCCAACGAATGGCGTGTCATCAGCGACCAATGTAAGTTCTTCATGGGCATCACCGACGAAGAGTTGGAAGAATATGTGGAACAGAGCGAGCATTCAGGTAGGCTCGTTAGTAAAAAACAGTTGATTGGCACATGGACTGCCGACGTAAGTGAGGAAAACGAGAAAATCACCTTCCACAACGACGGGACCTTTACACACACCTTCTCCCGCAAACATCGCGCCTATCTCTATACCGGAGCAGCTATACTCAAGGGCCGCATGGAAGGCACATGGTTCTTCGAAGGCGACACACTTGTCCGTGTCTATCCGAGGAACAAGTACCACTACGAAATAGACTTCAGCCAGATTTCCTACAATGACGAATATAAAGAAAAAATTGAAGATTACATTAAGCAGTATAAAGAGAGTATAGACTCTAGGAACGAATCGTACAAGAACGACACAACCACAATGGAACGTAGAAATATAGCCTACATCAATGCCACAGGACAGATGGTAGAACTTAACCGCAACACCATTGATGAGGACGGCAACGAACAGACGGAGAAATCCTATATGCGTAGAATAAAAGAAACCAAATAAACAATCAAATGTTATCTGACCATGAGAACAAGCGTATTATTGACTACATTGCTGACAGTAACGTTGCTGGCAATAGCAACGGCCATCGATGCACAAGTAGGTTTTGGCACACCTGCTTTGTTTAACGACAACTGGGAGTTCACACTCAACGAATCCCCCATCCTTCCGTCCTCAGGATGGAAGAAGGTAGACATTCCCCACGACTGGTCAGTCGAGGGAACACCCTCACGCGACCTCGCCAGCTGTACCGGCTACCTGCCAGGAGGTATAGGCTGGTATCGCAAGACATTTACCGTCAGCGACTCGAAGCCGAAACACTACATCTATTTTGAAGGCGTGTATAACCGCAGCGAAGTCTATCTCAACGGTCATCTTTTGGGCAAACGTCCTAATGGATACGTATCGTTCATGTACGACCTGACCCCATACCTGAAGGCAGGAACTAACGAACTATCCGTGCGTGTGGATCATAGCCGCTATGCCGACTCGCGCTGGTACACAGGCTCCGGCATCTATCGCAATGTATGGCTTGTCAGCGCCGAAGAGACGCACCTCGCCCAATGGGGCGTGAGCTATGAAGCTAAGAACATCACAGTCAAAAGTACCAATATCCATGTGTCGGTAGAGGTTGACAAAGGTAAGGGGACGTCTAAGAGCCTCACCATCCAAGCAACGCTTCTGGATGCCGACGGTAAGACCGTAGGCAGAATCGCCCCAACCCGCTCGCAGAAGGGAGATATTGTGCTCTCCAACCCGCATCTGTGGAACATCGACAATCCTTATCTCTATACCCTGCACGTAGAACTGTTGGCTGATGGTAAAGTCATCGACCAAACCGACACACGTGTAGGCATCCGCTCCTTGCAGTTCGACCCCAATCGCGGCTTTGCACTCAATGGCGAGTGGATGAAAGTGAAGGGTGTATGCATCCATCACGATGCAGGAGTACTTGGAGCAGCCGTTCCCCGTGAAGTTTGGCAGCGTAGGTTTGTATCGCTGAAAGAAATGGGCGTGAATGCCATCCGCATGAGTCACAATATGCAGGCTCCCGATGTCTACGACTTGGCCGACGAGATGGGATTCCTCATCATGGACGAGGGAAGCGACGAGTGGGAATACCCAAAGCGCAAGTGGCTGAAAGGCTGGAATCAAGGAACGCCTGGCTACGACGGCACCTATGATTTTTTCGAAGAGTGGATTGACCGCGACATCGCCGATATGGTACGTCGCGACCGCAATCACCCAAGCGTGTTCCTATGGAGTGTAGGCAACGAAGTGGACTATCCTAACGATCCCTACTCCCACCCAATTCTCGACGGCGAAAATGCAGGTATTAGCCAGCCCATGTACGGAGGCTATAAGAAAGACGCGCCACGTGCTGAGCGAATCGGCACCATCGCCAAACGTCTGACAGCCATCATCCGCAGCATCGACCCCTCGCGTCCTGTGACGGGAGCTATGGCAGGTGTGGTGATGAGCAATCAGACCGAATACCCCGAAGCTGTCGATATCTGCGGTTACAACTATACCGAGAACCGATATATAGAAGACCATCAACTCTATCCTAAACGCATCATCTACGGTAGCGAAACCAGTACGAACCTCGCCGCTTGGAAAGCTGTTCGCGACAACCCGCATATCTTCGGACATTTCGTATGGACGGGCTACGAATACCTCGGCGAGTCTGGAGCATGGCCTTCACGCGGATTAGGTACTGGACTCATCGACTTTGCAGGTTTCCTAAAGCCACGCGGACACTTCTTCGCCTCCTTATGGCGCACCGATCCCGTAGCCTATATCGGCACACAAGCCATCCGAGGCGGTAACAACCAATGGGGCGGAAACAACCGCGGTAACCGCAATGGTCGTGTCAACCTCTCTACCGATGCATGGGACAGCTGGAACTATCAGGAAGGACAGACCGTCCGAGTGCTTTGCTATACCAATCAGCCCTACGCCCGCCTGCTCCTCAACAACCGTGAAGTAGGTGAACGCAAAGAGCGTGACGACAACTCGGGCATCATCTATTGGGACGTCCCCTACGAGCCAGGTACCCTGCAAGTCGAAGGACTCGATAAAAACGGAAAAGCAGTAGCACATTACGAAATAAAGACTTACGGCGAAGCATCCAAAGTGAAAGCGGCAAATCTTCCCAACCTCTCTCCTAACCCCTCCGCACAAAAAAAGGGAAAGGTGGCACACCTCCTCATCGACATCGTTGATGCACAAGGTAACCGCGTACTCAACTATCGCAACGATGTGAAGTGTGAAGTCCTCAGCGGAGGCAAACTGCTTGGACTCGAAAATGCCAACAATGGTGATATGTCAGCTCCAAAGCAACCACACAAGAATGCCAACCGTGGGCGCCTCCTCGCCTACATTCAGCGCAATATCCCTTCGCAATCAGTCCGTGTGCGCATCACGGCAGAAGGACTCTCGCCCATCGAAGTAACTCTATAACATCTATCTGTCATCCAAAGCATGGGAAAAGCAAACTGAATGGATAGGATTCTGTATCATATTGTAGCATTTTTGGTTGTAGCGGTATGGGGCGTTACGTTTGTCTTTACAAAACTGCTACTGATGGATGGACTGACAGCTGCACAGATATTTGTGATGCGGTTTGTAGTGGCGTATGTGCTGTTACTATGCTATTCGCTGACTCGGAAACCATTCAGACTGCTAGCATCATCGTGGAAGGACGAGTTGCTGATGGTAGGACTGGGTGTGACGGGCGGCTCGCTCTATTTCCTGACGGAGAATAGCGCGATGATCTACACCACGACTACGAATACCTCGCTAATCGTCTGTCTCTGTCCACTATTTGCAGCCCTGTTGATTGCAATGTTCTATCGTTCAGAGCGATTGCATGGCATCCAGATTGTCGGGACGCTGATGGCAGCTGTTGGAGTCGTGATTGTGGTACTCAACGGACGGTTTGTCTTACACTTATCACCATTGGGCGATACGCTGGCTTTCGCTGCATGCCTCTGCTGGGCGTTCTATTCGCTGTTGATGATTCCCGCAACCAGACGCTATAACACAGTATTCATCACACGAAAGGTCTTTTTCTATGGATTGCTGTCGATGATTCCATACTTTATGATTCGTCCTGAAGAGACAGGAATATTCAATGCATCAATCCTTCATCTACACCTTTCAACGCTTCTTAACTTGCTATTCTTAGGTTGTATAGCCTCGATGCTTTGTTTCCTGGCATGGAACTGGGTGATGAAGAAACTGGGAGCTGTGGTGCTGACGAACTATGTGTATTTCAATCCCGTGACAACCGTCATCTTTGCCTGGCTGATTCTATCGGAACGCATCACCCTCTATTTCATCATCGGTACCCTCCTCATCCTAACGGGGATGTATCTCTGCAATAAAAGAGTTAAAAGCAATAGGCAAATTACAGGATATGGCTAAATCCCAATGGGACGACAGAGTATTAAACACAATCAGCACATGGTCACCCATGTGCTGATTGTTATTATACTTCCCCTCTAAAGTCTAAGGTCTAGAGACTAATGCCTAAATATTCACTTCACCCACACCTTCTTTGTCGTTCCATCCTTCATGCGAATGATATTCAGACCTTGCTTCAGTTCGTTGGTGTACATACCATCCATCTGGATATACTGTACATCCTTGCTGTCAGCTGTGATGTTGTCTATTCCATCTACATAGTCAGCGTAAATGATAATATCACGAGCCGGCATCGTCTCTGGAACATCCAACCACTCTATCAAAGTGTAACGTTCACTGTTTAACGATTCTGGCAAAGGAATAACTGCACCATAGTCCACATCTATTGTTGTCAGCACATTTTTACCATATTTGAATGTCACCTTATATTGATTTACGGTGAATGTTCCTGTTATCGTGATGTCATGTGCTGGCATATCTTCAGGCAGATTCTGCCAACCGCTGAAGGTATAGCCTTCTTTGGTTGGTTCTTCAATTGGATTGACATCTGCGCCATATTCAATCTCTGTCGTCCCATATACCTGCCCATCAACTACAAAAGTAATTATGTACTTGTTGATTGTGAATGTTCCTGTTACTATGATGTCATGTGACGGCATATCTTCAGGTAGATTCTGCCAACCGCTGAAGGTATAGCCTTCTTTACTTGGTTCTTCAATTGGATTGACATCTGCGCCATATTCAATCTCTGTCGTCCCATAAACCTGTCCATCAACTACAAAAGTAACTTTATATTTGTTGATAGTAAATGTACCTGTTACCGTCACATCATGTGCTGGCATCGTGGCAGGAATGTTGTCCCAGCCACTGAAGGTGTAACCCTCCTTCGTTGGTGCTGCTTCTGTAGTGATTGTCGAACCATACTTAACAGATACGGTCTTGAAGACCTGACCATCAACCATATATGTCAAGGTGTAACTATTGATAGTAAATGTACCTGTTACCGTCACATCGTGTGCTGGCATCGTTTTGGGTATCCCACTCCATCCGCTGAAGGTATAGCCTTCTTTTGTTGGTGCGGCTTCTGCTGTGATTGATGAACCATACTTTACAGATGCTTTCTTGTATTCCTTACCATCTACCATGTAAGTTAAGGTGTAACTATTGATAGTAAATGTACCTGTCACCGTCACATCATTTGAAGGCATAGTTTCTGGTATCTCACTCCAACCACTGAAAGTGAAACCTTCCTTTGTTGGCTCAATCTCTGGTGTTATAGTTTCACCCTCTTTTATCATAAATGACTTGTATTCATTTCCATCTATAAGATAAGTAATTTTGTGAGTTGGGTACTCATAGACTGGACGAATTGAGTGGCCATAATACCGTTCCCCTTCAAATCCCCCGGCATGCCATCCGTCGCTCACAACTTTATAGAAATACAAAGAGGCGACCCATTTGGGGTAAGTTGGACTTAAAGAAGATCCCCAATACATGCTTCCTTGTCCAACGGAAAGAGTGTATGATTCTATAAAACCGGCCGCTGGGAAAAATATGAAATTACCATTCGGTCCTGTTACTTTATATCCATCCACGCCTTTCAAAGTTACCCACGTCCATGTACATTGATTTCGCAATTCATTAATATCGTCCCATGTCGGTATCCTCCATTGTTCACCCCAAAGGACATACGCCGCGTCGTCTTCTTTTTCTAAAACCGACAAATTATCAAAAAAGCCCTGTAGGCCATACTTAGAAGCCTCACTTTCCATTACATATTTTGTATAGCCAGAATTGGTTGTCGTAAAGCCGTCTGCATCAGGTTCTGTTGTTTCCGACTTGAAAAAAACGTAGTTTGATTGAGTAAATGTAGTTTTAGGACTTGTTTCGCCCCAGGCAAATAAATCGCCAACCTCTTCTGGGGCATTTGCACCAATGTTGCATGTAGCCCATAGCAGACCACTAGGGAGTCATAGATCCACATATTCATGATCAGAATTATTA
>JAGAAL010000037.1 GCA_017615245.1 Bacteroidaceae bacterium | reverse complement strand
ATTTTCGTAGGTTGGAATACCTAAAAACGAACTGAGACAACTGAGACACTGAGACAGACAAAGATAATTGGATTTACAACTTTAATCGAAATTGACATCTGTACTTTGCAAAACAACACGATTGCTTACAAAATTATATTTTTTGGCAAAAAATGATGCTTTTTTCCTTGGTTTTATTGGAAATTTTTTGTACCTTTGTAGTGCTTTTGAGGGGGCAAAAAACCGAGGGGGCAATTCAAGACTAAGTCAAGTTTAACTCCGGACTGAAGCGCATGAAAAAGGTAGCGTTTCACCAGAGTCACATAAGAGGTGCACAAGAACTGCGCAAAAGGTACGCGGGAAGTAGCCATTCCCCAAGCCCTAATGTAAACGTAAACGGCTAAACAGGCTTGTATAACTATGAAACAGATTATTTTTCAGAACATAATGAAGAGGATTGCATGCATGACCTTATGTGTCCTCATGACGGCAACGGCTATGGCCCAGTACGGTTGGGAGAAAACCATTTCGCTGACTGATGCAGAGCGGCAGTTGGTGGAGCAGAACAGCGACTTCGCCTTTAACCTGTTCCGCAAGACACGCGACACGGAGAGCCACGTGATTTCGCCCCTGAGCATCACATACGCGCTGGGGATGCTGAACAATGGTGCTGAGGGCATCACCCGCGAGGAGATCTGTCAGGTGCTGTCGGGCGGACAGACGGAGGGGTATGCCGATGTGGCTACGATGAATGCTTTCTGCCGGAAGATGTTGACGGAGAGTGCTTTGCTCGACGAAAAGACGCGTGTGGCGATTGCCAACACCATCTACTTCAATGGCGACAGGAAGAACATCGCATTGAAGTCGGCTTTCAAGGAGGCTGCTGCAACCTATTATGACGCGACGCCTTCTGTGCTCAGTTTCAGCGATGAGGCATCATTAGGCATCATCAACCAATGGGTTACGGACCAGACCGACGGTATGATTCGCGACCTGCTGAAGCCAGAGGATATGCAAGACCCCAACCTGGTAAGCTTCCTGCTGAATGCCATCTGCTTCAAAGGTGCATGGGCCAGTCCGTTTGATGAGAAATATACCGAGAACAAGTATTTCGGTGAAGACTGGAAGCGCACGGCCATGATGATGTGGCAGGCGAATGAGTTTCTTTATGCAGAGAACAACTTATACCAGAGCGTGATCCTGCCCTACGGCAACGGGGCGTACCAAATGACGATCTTCCTCCCACGCTACGGAAAAAAACTCGACGATGTGTTGGCTGCCCTGAACGGCAAGAACTGGAACACGGCTGCATACGAGAACTATGAAGTATATCTCAGCATGCCGCGCATAGAGACCGACACCAATCAAGATTTAGAAGACGTTATGGAGTCGCTGGGCATGAAGAATGCCTTCCTGAAAAACGAAGATGCACATGGTTTTTGGGACTTCTGCTACTGGGGTGATGACGAGAATGACTCCGACCCGTGCTGGATAAGCCTGATGCGACAGAAAGCTCACCTGAAACTCGACGAGAAGGGCACGGAAGCAGCCGCAGCGACGGTCATCGGGATGACCGACAAAGCGATGCCAGAATCCGTAGAGTTTATCGCCAACCGTCCATTCCTCTACATCATCAGCGAACGCTCGACAGGCAGCATTTTCTTCATGGGACAGTATATGGGTGAACCTATCGAGAACTTGCGCCACGACATCAACCTCACGACAGAGGAGAGAAAGCTGGTGGATAGCAACAACGACTTCGCATTCAACTTGTTCCGCAAGGCACGCGGAGAGGAGAGTAGCATCATGTCGCCATTGAGCATCACCTATGCCTTGGGCATGCTGAACAACGGTGCAGCCGGACAGACGCAGCAGGAAATCAATGATGTGCTGGGATTTGGCGATGCAGGAGCAGATGCTATCAACAACTTCTGCCGCAAAATGCTTACCGAAGCACCTACCCTCGACCAGGAGACAACAGCCGAAATTGCCAATACCATCTATGTGAACAGCGGTATAGGCTACGAGTTGCAACAGGGTTTCGTGGACAAAGCCAATGAGTTCTACGATGCAGAACCACAAGCACTCAACTTCTTTGATGACGCCACGATAGGCATCATCAACCAATGGGCAAATGACCACACGCACGGCATGATTGCAGAGATAGTTAATGAAGAAACATTCTCCCGTGATGCTGCCAGTCTACTGCTCAATGCCCTCTACTTCAAGGGTGCATGGGCAAACAAGTTTCAAAAAGAGTACACCCGCGACGAACCTTTCAATGGCGGTGCTGAGGTGCCGATGATGTGCAAGAACGAGGAATTAGGTTATATGAACAACGGCCTTTATCAAGCGGTGAAACTGCCTTACGGCAACGGTGCCTACCAGATGACCGTGATCCTGCCTCACGAAGGTAAGACCATCGGCGATGTGCTCGACCAGATGGACGGTAAGAACTGGCAACCTGTATTCTCTGATTATGATGTAGACCTAAAGTTGCCTCGTTTCAAAATCGAAACGAAATTGAGCTTAGCGCAGATTATGAAAGACTTAGGTATGCCGACCGCGTTCTCGATGGATGCTGAGTTCCCTTATTTCGGCAACGGTGGTGTGTTCATTGGCGGTATGTTCCAGAAAGCCGTTATTGACCTCGACGAGGAAGGTACAACGGCAGCCGCAATTACGGGAATAGATGTATGGGCGACAGGCGGATCCCAACCAGCTACCTTCTATGCCAACCGACCGTTCATTTATATCATCAGCGAACAGTCGACAGGTATCATCTTCTTCATGGGACAGTATATGGGTGAAGGTGCGACAGGAATCAAGGAAAATGTAAAAATTGAAAAAATAAAAAATGAAAAGATTTACAACCTCCAAGGGCAGCGAATCTTAACTTTACAGAAGGGGTTGAATATCGTGGATGAAAAGAAGATATTTGTTAAGTGACAGACTATAGGTCGATAATAAATGTTGCTGTCCGTGAGGGTAGCGGCATTTATTTCACAGGGACAGCTCCCCTTCTGATTGAGGAGTGATGGTATTGATGAAGTGGGGTTGGTATCCCAGTTGTGTAAGGATGTGAGTAATCGCTTCTTGGGCAAAAAGAATTGCTTTCTGACGGTTCTCTGGGGTATCGAATTGGGTCCGGATCTGCTGCTCAACCTTGTGACGTAACTCATTGGTAGAGGGTAATGCTTCTATCCAATAGGATTCATCATCGGAAATGAATTGAGATGCCTGAGTTGAAGCGGTATATGCCAACTCGGGCATCCTTACTTCCATGATATGGTTTTCTTTCGGAGTGTATTCCACCTTGCTGAGGTCAAGTTTGTAACTCACCTTCTGCTGCAGGATTTGTACGCATGAATGTTCCTCAGGGATTATCCCGAAATGAAATTCCGTCTGTTGCAAAGTAGTGAAGTCTTCAATCAGAGCTGTTGCTACGTATAGTTCGTTCTGGGATATTATTTGTCGGATCTCGTTGGGCGTTGCTTCGATGGAAATCGTGTCATCGTTTGTGCGCATGCATTTGCTCAAGAGTACAATTGCCAAAACAATAATGGCAAGAATACCCAGGAGTATCAGGCAGCCTACCCCTAACCAAGCCCCCCTCCTGTCCCCCCTCAAGGGGGAAGATAAGGGAAGGGAACTAGAAGATTTGTCTGTCACTCCTTGCTTTAACTCCTCTAACTCCTTTAATTCCTTATTTTCCATTTTCCCATTTTAAATTTTTTTTCATTCTCACCTAATAGTACATCCTGCGAATCCCATGCTGATGGCAATAGAATTCAGGAGCGTTTGTGTGTTATGCCTGATTTCCGCTCCTGCCAGTTCTTGATAGTCGTCTTTCATCACAGCCTCGTATGCCTGCTGGCGTATCTTCTCAATCGTTTCATGTCCTACATTGTCGCGCAATCCTGTAGCGATACACACCACCTTGTCGTAATCAACAGCCGTGTTGTAACCCGAATCGATGATTTTGGGATGTGGTAGCGTGACTTCGATGATGCGAAGGCTGTCGTTCACTTTTACATTATCGAGGGTCATGTCGCGCAGGTCGTAGCCGTATTTTATCTTGACTTCGACTGGCACAATACACTTTCGCTCCCCATATTTCCAAGTTGATGGGTCGCTAAGCAATATCTGCTCATGCTGACTGCTATCGTAATAGGCAATCTTGCGAATGGTCAGTTCTGTGGTGACGAGGTCTGCCTCCTGTTGAATCGTGGAGAGAATCGTTGCTGTAGAGGGGAGCTTGGCCGCCTCTTTTTTGTTCCGTAACACGATGGCACCCAATATGGCAACAAGAGCCAGCACAGTTAGCGACCCTACTTTTATATATTTATTCCTATCATTCATATTCTCATTTGTCTAAAGTCTAAGGTCTAAAGCTTTTGCCTTTGACCGTTTTATCATTTCACGATGCAAAGATATGAAATAATTAATAATTATGAGTTAAAAGATAAGAAAAAAGCAAAAAACTTTCAACTCTTAACTCTTAACTCTAAACTTTTCCGTACCTTTGCACCGCCAATGGAGGAAGCCCCGTTTGTTGAGGGGTACCATCGGAAAGATAAATTGCATAGGAATATGAAAGTAATGAAATTCGGCGGAACGTCCGTAGGTTCCGTAAAAAGCATTTTGAGCTTAAAAGAAATTGTGGAGGCAGAGGCTCGGACACAACCTGTCATAGTAGTAGTTAGCGCGCTCGACGGCATCACGGATAAGTTGATTGCAATGTCGCAGATGGCAAAACAGGGTGACGAGCGCTATCGTGAGGAATTCGACGCGATGGTAAGACGTCACCACCTGATGATAGACACAATCATCAACGACATCAAAAAGCGTGTAGATTTATTTAATAACGTAGACAGTCTCTTCGACCAGTTGAAGAGTATCCTCTATGGTGTGTATTTGGTTCATGATTTGTCGAAGAAGACCGAGGACACGATTGTGAGCTATGGTGAGCGATTGAGTTCGCACATTGTGGCAGGAATTGTCAAGAATGGTATCCGCATGAATAGCCGTGACTTTATTCGTACGCAGAATAAGAACGGTAAGCATGTTCTCGACACAGATGAGACGTCGCGACTGGTGAAGGATGCTTTCAAAGACCTCAATGAGAAAAGCATCTATGTGGTGCCTGGGTTTATCGCCAGAGACAGCGATACCCACGAGACAACGAACCTGGGACGTGGTGGTTCGGACTACACGGCCTCAATCATCGCAGCTGTGCTGAATGCTGAGGTATTGGAGATATGGACGGATGTGGATGGCTTCATGACGGCCGACCCGAAGGTGATTCAGAGTGCTTACACCATCAACGAACTCTCGTATGTAGAGGCGATGGAGTTGTGTAATTTCGGCGCGAAGGTGATCTATCCACCAACCATCTATCCTGTCTGCATCAAGAATATTCCGATTAAAGTAAAGAATACGTTCAATCCGGAACACCCCGGAACACTCATTAAGGAGAAAATCGATGATGACAACAAACCTATCAAGGGTATTTCGAGCATCAAAGGTACGTCGCTGATTACGGTGACAGGTCTCTCGATGGTTGGTGTGATTGGTGTGAATCGTCGTATCTTCACCACGCTGGCCAACAAGGGCATCAGCGTATTCATGGTATCTCAGGCCTCTTCTGAAAATTCTACTTCTATCGGTGTACGCGATGAAGATGCTGCGGCTGCTGCAGAGGTACTGAATGATGAGTTTGCCAAGGAGATAGAGACGGGTGCCATGTATCCTATGCAGGTGGAGAGCGGTTTGGCTACCATCGCTATCGTGGGTGAGAACATGAAGCAGACACCTGGTATTGCAGGTAAGCTGTTTGGAACTCTCGGACGTTCTGGTGTCAGCGTGATTGCCTGTGCTCAGGGTGCATCTGAGACGAATATATCGTTCGTGGTTGACGGCAAGTTCTTGCGTAAGTCGCTGAATGTGCTGCACGATTCGTTCTTCCTATCGGAATACAAAGTGTTGAACCTCTTTATCTGTGGTATTGGTACTGTGGGAGGTATGTTGTTAGAGCAAATCCGTACCCAGCAGCAGTTCCTGATGCAGTCAAGACGTCTGAAACTCAATGTAGTCGGTATTTCCGATGTTGATAACTTCGTATTGAATCGCGATGGCATTGACCTCGACAACTATGAGAAGATTCTGCGTGCAGGCTATCCTGCCAATACAGAACACATGCGCGATGAGATTGTGAAGATGAATATCTTCAACAGCGTATTTGTGGATTGTACGGCTAGCCGTCAGATTGCGATGCTTTATCAGACATTCTTAGAGCATAATATATCGGTTGTAGCAGCCAATAAGATTGCCGCATCGAGCGACTACGAGAGTTATTTGAAACTGAAGCAGACAGCTCGCGACAAAGGTGTATGGTTCCGCTACGAGACCAATGTGGGTGCTGGTCTGCCAATTATCGGTACCATCAATGACCTGTGTAATTCTGGTGATAAAATTCTGAAGATTGAGGCCATCTTAAGTGGTACACTGAACTTTATCTTCAACGAAATCGCTGCTGATGTACCTTTCTCTGAGACAGTTCGCAGAGCTAAGGAACAGCGTTATTCAGAGCCAGACCCACGTATCGACCTGAGTGGTACGGATGTTATCCGTAAGTTGGTTATCCTGACTCGTGAAGCTGGCTATCGGGTAGAACAGGACGATGTTGAGAAGCATCTCTTTGTGCCTAACGACTACTTCGAAGGTTCACTTGACGATTTCTGGAAGCGTTTGCCAGAACTTGATGCCGATTTCGAGGCTCGTCGCCAGAAGCTGGAGGCAGAGAACAAGCGTTGGCGCTTTGTGGCTACGATGGAGAACGGCAAGACGAATGTGGCTTTAAAGGAAGTTCCTTACGGCCATCCTTTCTATGGACTGGAAGGCTCTAACAACATCGTACTGCTCACTACTGAGCGTTACAAGGAGTATCCAATGCTGATTCAAGGCTATGGTGCTGGTGCTGCTGTAACAGCTGCAGGTGTATTTGCAAACATCATGTCAATCGCTAATATATAAAGCCTACCTCCAATCCCTCCCAAAAGGGAAGGGCTATTGAAACCGTTTTATGAAACACATTATCATTCTTGGCGACGGAATGGCTGACCTGCCAGTCGAGCGACTCGGTGGGAAGACCTTGCTGCAATATGCCCATAAGCCCATGATGGACCAGTTGGCACGAGAAGGACGTTGTGGACGACTGATTACCGTACCTGAAGGTTTCCCTCCTGGCTCTGAGGTTGCCAACACAGCCATTCTCGGCTACGACCTGAACAAGGTCTATGAAGGGCGTGGCCCTTTGGAGGCTGCCAGTATCGGCTACGAGATGGCTGACGATGATTTCGCTATTCGTTGCAATATCATCACGTTAGAGGACGGCAAGATTATCACGCACAATGGTGGTAATCTAGAGACGGAGGATGCCCGCGTGCTGATTGATTATCTCAACGAGAACCTTGCCAAACCTATCAACGAACGTGAGGGTTGTGAGCGTGTCAAGTTCATCTGTGGCATTCAATATCGCCACCTGCTGGTCATCAAGGGTGGCAACAAGCACATTACTTGTGCTCCACCCCACGATCATCCTAATAAAGAGTGGCGCCCCTTGCTGGTGAAAGAAGAGGTAAAAGGTAAGGCGCACGAGGCAAGAGAATACTCGGCTGCAGACAAATCTCTCACCTCTCATCTCTCACCTCTCACCTCTAAACAAACTGCCGATCTTATTAACGAACTTATTCTGAAATCGCAGGAGCTTTTGGCTAAGCACCCTTATAACCTCGAGAAGGCTGCGAAGGGCGAGCGTCAAGCTAATAGCATCTGGCCTTGGAGTGGTGGTTACCGTCCTTCGATGCAAACGCTGATGCAACAATATCCAGAGATTAAGAGTGGTGCTGTTATTTCGGCTGTGGACCTCATTCAAGGCATCGGCAAGTATGCCGGTCTGCGTATTGTCAAAGTGCCTGGTGCCACAGGTCTCGCAGATACCAACTATGAAGGTAAGGCGCAGGCTGCCATCGAGGCCTTGAAGCGTGACGATTTTGTATTTGTGCATGTGGAAGCCAGTGATGAGGCCGGACATGATGGTGACCTCGAATTGAAACTAAAGACTATCGAATATTTAGATCAGAGACTCATTGCTCCTATATATAATGAGGTATCGACTTGGGAGGAATCGGTATGTATTGCTGTGTTGCCCGATCATCTTACACCAGTAGAGATGCGTATTCATGTAGGTCAGCCTGTACCGTTTTTGATATGGTATAGAGGTATTAAGCCTGATGAAGTGCAACAATACGATGAAGTATCATGCGTCTCTGGTTCCTACGGACTTCTGAAGCTTCACGAATTCATGCAGGAATTCATGAGGCTTTAAAAATAAGAATGTAAAAATGATAAAATGTAAAAATTATAATTGTTACATTATTAAATTGTTTAATTTTTAAATTGCGCAAGCATGAAGTACTATAGTACGAATAATCAGGCACCCGTAGCAGATTTAAGGAAAGCGGTTGTAAAAGGATTGGCTGAAGATAAAGGCCTGTATATGCCTCAGACTATCAAGACGTTACCAAAGGTGTTTTATGATGAGATTCACAACCTCACTTTTCAGGAGATAGCCTATAACGTAGCCAGCGCCTTCTTTGGCGAGGATGTTGATGGCGATGCATTGCAGGATATTGTTTACGATACATTGTCGTTTGATTGCCCGGTCGTAAAGGTAACGGACAATATCTATTCGCTCGAACTCTTCCATGGTCCTACATTGGCATTCAAAGATGTTGGCGCCCGCTTCATGGCAAGGTTGCTGAGATATTTCACTCAGAGTACTCTGAAAAACCAGAGTAATCCAATAAACGTCCTTGTCGCCACGTCTGGCGATACAGGTAGTGCTGTGGCGAATGGTTTCCTTGGCGTAGAAGGTATTCATGTCTACGTGCTTTATCCGAAAGGTAAGGTTTCGCCCATTCAGGAGTGTCAGTTTACCACATTAGGTAAAAACATCACTGCTATTGAGGTGGATGGTGTGTTCGATGACTGTCAGGCATTGGTGAAGAGTGCGTTCATGGATGAGGAACTGAATAAACATATGAAACTAACTTCAGCTAACAGTATCAACGTAGCACGATTCCTCCCTCAGGCATTCTATTACTTCAATGCGTATGCACGCATGAAGCAAAATGTAAAAATGCAAAAATGTAACAATTTAAACATTGAGAACCTTGTTGTGTGTGTGCCATCAGGCAATTTTGGAAATATCTGTGCTGGATTGTTTGCCAAGCGAATGGGATTGCCAATTAAGCGATTCATAGCTGCTAATAATGCCAATAGTGTGTTCTACGAGTACCTGCAGACAGGCGAATACAACCCTCGTCCGTCTATTCAGACTATTGCCAATGCGATGGATGTTGGAGCGCCAAGTAACTTCGCGCGTGTGTATGATTTATACAATAAGGATTACGAGGCTATTTGTCAGGATATCAGTGGTGCTACCTATTCTGATGCTCAGATTGCCGATACGATGCGTGAGGTCTATCAGCAGACAGGCTATGTGTGCGACCCCCATGGAGCATGTGGCTATCGTGCGCTTGCAGAAGGACTTCGTGGCGATGAAATGGGCGTTTTTCTTGAGACAGCCCATCCAGCGAAGTTCAAGACTACAGTTGACAATATCCTTGGAACAGATATCGAAATCCCTGCTAAGTTGCAGGCATTTATGAAGGGAACGAAGCAGAGTGTGCCGATGACTAAAGCATTCGATGACTTCAAAGCATATTTGATGCAGCAACCCTGAGATGATCAAAGCTATCTTCTTTGACATAGACGGTACGTTGGTCTCGTTTCGAAGTCACCAAATACCCGATAGTACTCTTAATGCTATTCACGCCGTGCGTCAGCAAGGCGTGAAGGTGTTTATTGCCACAGGGCGTCCTCTTCCCTTTGTGGATAATCTGGGTGCGTTGGAGTACGATGGTATCATGACTGTCAATGGGGCCAGTTGTCAGACTGCTGATGGAACAGTTATTCGTCATCAGCCTATACGGCGCGATGACTTGGAGCGACTGGTCGGCTATTACCATGAGCGCCCCTTCCCTTTGGCTTTTGCTGCCAACGATGATATTTTCATTACGATGACGTCGCCCGAAGCGTTAGAGGTGCTTAGTATTCTCAACCTCAAATGTCCGCCCATTGCGCCCATCGAACAATGTCTCGATATGGATGTGATGCAGATAATTGCTTTCTTCAAAGATTGTGACGACCCACGTATCATGAGCGAGGTGCTCAGAGGCTGCTCAGAACAACGCTGGCATCCTTTCTTTGCAGATATTATCTGCCAAGGAAACAATAAGGCTATCGGCATCGATGCCATCATCAGACATTATGGTATTTCAATCGACGAAACAATGGCATTTGGTGATGGAGGAAACGATATGACGATGTTACGTCATGTAGGTTGCGGCGTGGCGATGGGGAATGCACGCGATGTAGTAAAGGCCGCTGCAGACTACGTAACAGACGATGTTGACGAGGGGGGAGTAGAAAAAGCCTTACATCACTTTTTTGGTGTATAACCCTGCTCCTTTTTGGCCAAAACGCGCAAAGAAACACACTTTTTCCTCCTTTTTAGAAAAAAAATAGGAATTATGCATTGTGTATTGTGAAATAATTCGTACCTTTGCACCCGCAAACGAAAAATGCAACCCAAATGGTGCCTTAGCTCAGTAGGTAGAGCATCGGACTGAAAATCCGTGTGTCCCCGGTTCGAATCCTGGAGGTACCACATTAGAAGCGCTGAAAACCGTATGGTTCTCAGCGCTTTTTTTGTTCTATGTCATTTGCTTGAGTGAACTCCGACAATTGTTCGACTGCACTCTGGCATTTCTTCTCTAAAACTATCAGTTTGACTTTGGTCAAGAAAATGGGAGGGCGAAACCTTGTGTGGAATTTAAGTTTAAGAATTAACAGGCACAATCTCTTCACAACATATGTTCATGTATGAACATATGTTGGTTGTGGTTTGCTACTTCCTGTTTTGCAAGGATTCCTATACGTCTATGGTTTTGAGCGTAGAGAAAGACACTTTCCCTTTGCGGATGGGAAACACAATGTTGATGCGGCTCGAAATAGCCTTTTTCCCTTGCTTGGCGGGTTTGAACTTGAGTTTCTTAATGACGCGTAATGCCTCGTTGTCAAGATCTTTGTCGAGGCTGCGAGATATTTGGGTTTCTGATATTTTCCCTTTTTCGTTGATGATACAGGCGACCACTATCTGGCCTTGTATGTCGGTTTTGTCAGGGTTGCGTTTGAATTCCTTTTCAAGGAAGCGATTTAGCCCCGCATTACCTCCTTTATACTTGGCTGGTTCGACGGGTTCTTGAGGAACTTGACGGCGTTCCGTCCGCGGGTAGCCAAAATCAAAGATTTGGGCTTTGATTGGCAAACTGCAGAAAAGACCGATTGTCCAAATGAACATCGGAATGAATCGGCTGATTGTGAAATGAAATGTTGTCAATTGTTCCATTTTTCGATGGTTTTGAGTGCAAAAATAAAGAATATTTGTCTTTTTGAAAAATAAATGGCTTATAATTCACTTACTATCAGTTTATTTTTGTAATTTTGCAGTTCAAACGAGGTAATCAAATTACAATTCAAATTAAAATGAGCAAGAAGACAATAAAAACTGCGCTGATATCAGTATTTCATAAAGACGGACTTGAGGAATTGTTGGCAGAGCTGAACAAGAATGGTGTGAAGTTCCTTTCGACAGGAGGAACACAGGCTTTCATCGAGAGTTTGGGTTATGCATGTGAGAAAGTGGAAGACTTGACAACCTATCCGTCGATACTAGGTGGACGCGTGAAGACGCTGCATCCAAAGGTTTTCGGTGGAATCTTAGGTCGTAGAGAACTTGAAAGCGATCAGCAAGAGATGGCTAAATATGCCATTCCTGAAATCGACTTGGTTGTTGTTGACCTCTATCCATTTGAAGAGACCGTAGCAAACACTACTGACGAGGCTGAGATTATCGAAAAGATTGATATAGGTGGTATCTCACTGATTCGTGCTGCTGCCAAGAACTTCAATGACGTGGTGATAGTGCCAAGCAAAGCCGAATACGGACCGCTGACAGACATCATCAAGGCACAAGGTGCTGAGACGACAAAGGAACAGCGTAAATGGTTTGCAGAACGTGCTTTTGCTACCAGCTCACACTACGATACTGCTATCGACGCTTACTTCAAGGGTTAGACTCTAGACTTTAGGCGTTAGATGTTAGCGAATAGCAAAATGGTTAAATGACCAAATAGATAGAACGTTTTTAAATTGGTAAATTGAAAATAATATGGGATTTTTTTCAAGTCTTTTTTCTCTGACGCAGGACATTGCAATGGACCTTGGAACTGCTAACACCATCATCATTAGTAATGGTAAGATTGTGGTGGACGAACCCTCTGTAGTGGCATTGGACCGTAAGACAAATAAGATGATAGAGGTGGGTAAGAAGGCTAAGATGATGCACGAGAAGACTCATCCAGACATTCGTACATGCCGTCCGCTGAAAGATGGTGTGATTGCAGACTTCAACGCATGTGAGCAAATGATGCGCGGACTGATAAAGAAGATTAACACAGGCCGCAGTTTCATGGCTCCTCCTTCTCTCCGCATGGTCATTGGTGTGCCTTCTGGTTCAACAGAAGTAGAGCTCCGAGCTGTGCGTGATAGCGCCGAGCACTCAGGAGGACGCGATGTATATCTGTTGTTCGAACCTATGGCGGCTGCTATTGGTATAGGACTTGATGTAACTGCCCCTGAAGGCCACATGGTGGTTGACATTGGTGGCGGTTCGACAGAAATTGCTGTCATCTCGCTTTGCGGTATCGTCTCGAACAGTTCGATTCGTATCGCTGGTGATGAATTGACTTACGATATTCAGGAATATATGAGCCGTCAGCACAACGTGAAAGTGTCAGAGCGTATGGCTGAACGTATCAAGATAAACGTAGGATCGGCTTTGACAGACCTCACGGACAATGCTCCGGAGGAGTATGTAGTACATGGCCCGAACCGAATCACGGCACTTCCAATGGAGATATCGGTTTGCTATCAGGAAATCGCACACTGCATCGATAAGTCAGTGGCAAAGATTGAGACCGCGATATTAAGTGCACTTGAGAAAACTCCACCTGAAATCTATGCTGACATTGTGAAGAACGGTATATACCTCACAGGCGGAGGCGCTCTATTGCGTGGATTAGACAAGCGTCTTACGGATAAAATTCATATTCCGTTCCACATTGCAGAGGATCCATTGCACAGCGTGGCAAAAGGCACAGGTATCACATTAAAGAATATTCATTTATACGACGCAGTGTTGATGAGATAACACCCAGACCATGCAGAATCTTATTGACTTTATCGTCAAATATAAGCATTGGTTCGTATTCTTCCTGATGGAGGGATTCTGCCTTGCTTTATTGTTCCGTTTCAACAACTATCAAGGCAGTGTGTTTTTCACCACTGCCAATTCGTTCGTAGGGGGTATTTACTCTGCTGTAGATGGTGTAACTTCGTATGTGGGGCTTAATTCGGTTAATCTACAGTTGGAAAAGGAGAATGAATTGTTGCGGGAAGAAGTGCATGAGATGAAAAGAGAGTTGGCTGCTCACCGGATAGATACTTTACAGTTTGAAGGTTTCAATCGTTCGCGTTACAGATTCGTCAGTGCACAGATAGTAAATGCTACGACGAACCATAGCATGAACTTGTTGACGCTGAACAAGGGATCGCAGGATGGTATCCGACCTGAGATGGGTGTTGTAAGTTCGAGTGGTGTGGTGGGAATAGTGTTTCTTACATCGGATCATTATTCCATCGTGATGCCTTTGATCAACATGAAGTCGAAGGTGAGCTGTCAGCTGAAGGATCATCAGTCGTTTGGTACGATGGAATGGGAGTTTGGCAGTTGCCAATATGGTTATATGACAGGGGTGCCATTGCATGTAAAAGCTTCCGTGGATGAGGTTGTCGAGACGAACGGGCATTCGGATATCTTCCCGTCGGGCATTCCCATAGGTAAAGTTGTGAGTATGGGGCAGTCGGATGATGGTTTGTCACAGAAGTTGAAGGTGTTGCTGGCAGTTGATTACACTTCTGTTCATAATGTAAGTGTGATTACTAATTACCATCATGCAGAGAAACGTACTTTAGAGTTTGTTGCAGATTCGCTGATGAACTTAGAATAACGGTGTAAAGAGAGTTGCATGAAACGAGAGACATACATACGATTAGGTAGGATGGTGTTGCTACTTGCTGTGCAGTTGTTGGTACTCAATCACTTGCACTTGTTTGGCTATGCCACACCTCTCATTATCGGGTATATGATCATCTGCTGCGAGACAGCGGTGTCGCGTATGTCGTTGTTATGGTGGGGATTTGGCATCGGGATGCTTTATGATATCTTTTCAAACACGATGGGAATGGCTGCGGCAAGTTGTGTACTGCTTGCAATGGTGAAGCCTTCTATCCTGAAGCTGTTTATGCCTCGTGACATGGTGGATTCTTTCAAGCCCACGATTCAGAATATGGGGTTGACAAGATATTGCTGGTATTCGGTCTCTTGTATGGGCCTGTTACATTTCACCTTCTACTTCCTCGAAGCGTTCTCTTTAGAGGATCTGTTGCTTACGATTGGTGCCATGATAGGGGGTACCATTATTGCAACGGTGATATCTGTGTGTGTGGAATACATTGTTCGCAACCGCATTGAGGAAAGGGAAGTCGGGAAATGAAAGCTTATGAGTTTGAACGTCGTCAATATGTGATAGCGGGCATTGCACTATTAGTGGTAGTGGCCTACATCATTCGTTTGGCTTTCTTGCAGTTGGTGCCAAACGACTACGAGGAAATTTCGAGGAACAATGCTATCTATAATAAGATTATCTTTCCTTCCCGCGGTTCGATTTACGACAGGAACGGGAAGCTGCTGGTTTATAATGAACCGGCTTACGACGTGATGGTTATCACGCGGGAAATCGGCGACTTGGACACACTCGACTTTTGCCGGACGCTGCACATCAGCCGTGAGGAGTTCGACGAGAGGATGGCTTGGATAAAGAATACTGACAAGAACCCCGGCTATTCATCGTATTCGCAGCAGCTTTTCCGACCTCAGATATCGTCTGCAGATTTCTTGGTTTTCCAGGAGAAGATGTTTCGTTTCAAGGGATTTTATGTTCGCGAACGCAATGCGCGTCAATACCGTTACCCAAACGCGGCTCATGTGCTTGGGTACGTGGCTGAAGTGTCTGGAAACGACATTGCGGAAAATGATTACTACAATGCCGGCGACTACATTGGGAAGCAGGGTGTGGAACGATCGTACGAACAGGTGTTGAGAGGACAGAAAGGGATCGAAGTCTTACTTCGTGATGCGAGGGGAAAGATTCAGGGGAAGTTCAACGACGGCCTTGACGACCAGCAACCGATTCCCGGGAAGGATATTGTACTCAGTCTTGACATTGAACTTCAGGCTCTGGGCGAGCGGCTGATGCGTGGCAAGCGTGGAGCGATTGTTGCTATCGAGCCAGCGACGGGCGAGATACTGTGTATGGTGTCTTCCCCGACTTACAGCGCGTTCGATATGGTGGGTAAAGAGCGTGGCGAGAAAATTATGAACATGCTTAAAGACCCGGATCATCCTATGTTCAACCGCGCCATCTCGGGTACATACCCTCCAGGCTCTACCTTCAAGCCCTCGCAGGCTTTGACATTCATGCAAGAGGGTATCATTCAGGCCGACGTTACGTCTTACCCTTGTACAGGAGGGTTCCGTTATCGTAATCTGAAGGTTGGATGCCATTCACATCCTTCTCCTTTGAGCGTGAAGCCTGCTTTATCCACTTCATGTAACGGTTTTTTCTGCTGGGGACTGTATTATATGTTCGGTAATCGCAGCAAGTACGCTTCGGTGCAGGATGCTATGACGCGGTGGAAGGACTACATGGTGTCGATGGGCTTCGGTTACAAGCTGGGTATCGATATGCCGGGCGAAAGCCGTGGCATGATTCCGAATGCAGAGTATTACGACAAGCATTTGAACCGTTGGAATGCGTTGACAGTCATCAGCATTGCCATCGGGCAGGGCGAGGTCACGCTGACACCGTTGCAGATTGCGAACCAGGGGGCGACTATTGCCAATAGAGGTTACTATGTTACGCCTCATGTGGTGAAGCGCATCGTTGGTGGAGAGATTGCTGACAGCCTGCAGCGTCGTCACTACACTAAAGTGAACTCCGCTTATTACGAGGAGGTGGTTAGTGGCATGAGAGGAGCTGTTACCAGCGGCATAGGAACGTGTCGTGGGGCGCAAAATCCTTGGTACGAGGTTTGCGGAAAGACGGGTACAGCGCAGAACCGTGGTCACGACCACTCAGTCTTCATGGGTTTCGCACCGAAGAACAATCCGCAGATTGCTGTGGCGGTGTATGTTGAGAATGGAGGTTTCGGTGCTACGTTTGGGGTGCCGATTGGCTCCCTTATAATGGAACAGTATATCCGTGGCGAACTGTCGGCTGCAAGCCAGACACGAGCCTCCGCGATTGCAAACAGAAGCATTTACTAATGGTAACGAGAGAATCAAATAACCGCGGAATCTTCCTTTCACTCGATTGGTTCACCATCGGGCTGTATGTCATACTCCTTTTCTGGGGGTGGTTCTCTGTCTGTGGCGCCTGCTATGACTATCACCACCCTGACCTTTTCAGTTTCAACCTGAATTCGGGCAAGCAGTTTGTGTGGATACTCACTTCCTTGCTGCTCGCGGGTGCTTTGTTGCTGATAGAAAAGAGGTTCTATTACAAGGCGTCGATGGTTGTATATGTGATGATGATGCTTATTTTGCTGCTGACAATCTTCATTGCACCCGATACAAAAGGCTCCCGATCGTGGATACCTATCGGTCCGGTGAAACTTCAGCCTGCCGAGTTCGCGAAGTTCGCCGTTGCACTGGCGGTAGGGAAGTTCATGGAGCGTTACGGCTTCCGTTTGTCGAATTACAAGGACTTCCTGCGCACCTGCGCCCTGTTTTTGCTTCCGATGTTGCTTATCATAGGCCAGCGGGAGACGGGTACTGCCCTGGTGTATCTTTCCTTTTTCCTCGTGCTCTATCGTGAGGGCATGACAGGCTCAGTGCTGTTTGCCGCCTTCATGCTTGTCGTGTATGTGGTGGTCGGGGTGAAGTTCGGCGACGAGATGGTCACGGGTATGCCTGCTTCGCTGGGCGAGAGCTGGGTGCTGTTCCTTTCGTTGCTGAGTACGCTTTTCCTCACGTGGCGTTATTGCAAGGACAGTCGTCTGCTTGCCGGAGCTGCGGGATATTCGTTAGGCTTTACACTGGGTGCTTATTTGTTCTCGGCATACGTCATTCCATTCAATATATGCATTGTCCAGCTCATCATCAATGCGGGTATCATCGTGTACCTCGGTTTCGAGTATGCCGTGACGAAGTCTTACAGGTATGTGCTCATCATCCTGTTCCTCCTGACGTCGACTTTCGTGTATTACACCTGTGACTATGTGTTCAGCCACAACGTTTTACCTGTGCACCAACAGACGCGTATCGAGGTGCTGCTCGGTAAAAACGATGATGTTCGCAGTGCTGGCTACAATGTGAACCAAGCTAAGATAGCAATAGGCTCTGGCGGATTTTCGGGGAAGGGCTTTCTAAAGGGAACACAGACCAAGTTGAAGTACGTGCCTGAGCAGGAGACCGATTTCATCTTCTGCACGATTGGCGAGGAAGAGGGTTTCCTCGGGTCAGCCGGTGTGCTTATAGTCTATCTGCTCTTTATATGGCGGCTCATTATCCTTGCCGAACGCCAGCCAGACACTTGGGGGCGTGTATACGGCTACAGTGCGGTCTGCGTGTTCCTTTTCCACCTTTTCGTGAACATCGGAATGGTGCTGGGACTCACGCCTGTCATCGGAATACCGCTTCCCTTCTTCTCTTACGGCGGCTCTTCACTGTGGGGATTCACGCTCCTGCTCTTCATCTTCCTCCGTATGGACGCTGAAAGGAACTTCAAGCAGAAATAACAGCGTGAATGACACGATGTAAAGCGAATTCCGTAAGATTTTACATAAAAAGTTTTGTGGTGTCAAAATTATTGCTTAACTTCGCCCACGGAATTTACATCATGTAAAAAACGTTCCCGAGCGCATGGCGGTGGTTTTTACACCGTATAAAAAACGCTTCGGGGCGGACGGAGCCAAATTTACACCATGTAAAAAGTGTCCCGGGCTGCCCGGCACTGAAATTTACATCATGTAAAAAACGCTCCGGGGCGCCTGGCAATGAAATTTACATCGTGTAAAAAACGCTCCGGGCTGCCCGGAACAGAATTTACACCGTGTAACGAGACTAAATATCATGATTGTTGAACTCTTTAACTAATGAAATTGACCATGAAATTTCTAAGACCTACCAAACGCCTTCTGAAGAACGCCCAGCATTACTCGCTGATGGAAGCGTTCAAGACTGTACTGACGGCTGCCGGATTCTCGGGAGTCAAGATTGAAGCACTGATAGCAGCCTTCAATTCATGTTTCGGTGTCGAGAACACCTGTTACATGATGGCCAAGGCAAGCGATGTAATCCGTCGTCGCGATGAAGCCGACAAGCTCCGCGACAAACTCTACACAAAACTACACCAACTCGTACGTCTCTGGCTCGAAAGCGGTAACACTGACATGGAGACAGCGGCAGAGGCGCTGATTCGGGTGTTCCGTTTATACAAGTTAAACACGCAGGCGCAGATTGATGAGGAGACTGGTGTCATGGACAATCTTATCACCGACCTCACGGAGCCGGCTATGCAGACACACATTGCGACGCTGGGCGCCACGTGGCTCTTTAACCAGATGGTACAGGCACAAACAGAACTGAAAGCCATCCGACTTGAACAGGGTACAGAGGTCAGCGAGACCGAACTCGGTGCCCTTGCCAAGGCACGCAAGGCAAGCGATGCTGCCTACGACGACCTTATCAACATGATAGAAGCACTTTCGCTCACTGCCGACGACACCGCTCCATACGAGGCATTCATCCGCAACTGGAACGGAACGCTTAAGATATACCAGGATATGCTCGACCGCAAGAGCGGCACAAGCACTTCCACATCGCAAAGCGGACAGCAGGGCGGTCAGACAACCGAACCCAGCGGTGGTGACGAGCCTGCCGGCGACCAGCCAGGCGATGACAACGGTGGTGGCGACACTCCGTCCGACCCAACGACACCCGATCCATCGCAGGGAGGCGACGGCGGCGACGACGCCGGAGGCGATTCAGGCGATAACGGCGACGACAATGGCGGCGGCGATACGCCCCCTCCTCCTGTAGTCGACCAGAATTGATGCTGGCTATATTTCTTAAATATAGTATTTTTCATATTATTATAACGTGGCTCCTGTTTCATAGCATATAGTAATGGATTCATAATTAAGAGCCACAACGACAAACGGAGACGTGAGTCCCCGTTTGTTTTTTTATTCCCCTTACATTCCCTACACCTTCCTTTCAACTTCCCCGCAACTTCCTTTTCACTTCGAACGAAGCTTCACTCCGATTCCGCAGATGCCTTTCACAGGTGTAGGCTGCATCAGATGGGAGAGCTGAAAGCGATATACATGGCCTGAATCGACCTGAAAAGTTGTAGCCGCCTGCATTTGCGTGGTGAAAGGGAATCCCTGGCCTTCGTTCACCCCGTTGTCCCTGTATACAGAGATGGCGATGGTGTCGGTCTGCACCGTGTTGCCATCGCACACGAGGGTGCCGAGCATCAGCAGCTCCTTGTATCGGTATGTCTTCGTGTAGCGCACACCCACCTGGGCCTCTACCTCGCCTGAAGCGGTGATGGCTGGCAGGTCGAACGTGATGGTGTCGGTCTGTTCCCATCCCCACATCGGGGTATCGTGATACTCATACATGAATGTGCCGCCGGTGCAGGCAGCCAGCAGCATGGCTGTCAGCATGTACACGAGGCTGTTAATCGTCTTGCTCTTCACTCTTCACACTCTTTTTCTTCGCGTTATCGAAGCGATTGATGTTGTCCTGGTCCAGGAGATCGTATCTTTCATCCTGTAACTCATGTCCGTCGGCAAGCAGCGATGCGGGTTTCACGCCCTCACGGTTCATGCCGATGATTTCCAATGCCCTTGATGCCGGGATGGTGACTTCGCGTACGAGTGCGTGCTTGTCGGTAGAGTATGTAATGGTCTTTGCCATGATGTCTGCCTTGAAGTAGTAATACTCGTCATCGAGTGTCTGAAGCGGAATTTCGCGCGATGGCATGCCTTTCAACGACTCTACATACTGGTCGACCTCGTAGTTCATACAGCATTTAAGCTTTGCACACTGCCCAGCCAGCTTCTGTGGGTTGAGGGAAATGTCCTGGAATCGTGCCGCCGATGTCGACACACTGATGAACTTCGTCATCCAAGTGGAGCAGCAGAGCTCTCTTCCGCATGGACCGATACCTCCTATGCGCCCTGCTTCCTGACGTGCACCTATTTGTTTCATCTCGATTCTCACCCGGAACCTCTCTGCCAGCACCTTGATGAGTTGGCGGAAGTCTACGCGGTCGTCTGCAATGTAGTAAAAGATAGCCTTATTGCCGTCGCCCTGGTATTCCACGTCGCCAATCTTCATTTCCAGGCCCAAGTCCTTCGCTATTTGCCGTGACTCGATCATCGTTTCGTGCTCGCGAGCCTTCGCTTCATGGTATTTATCCATGTCCACGCTCCGCGCCTTGCGATATATACGCTTGAACTCCGTCCCTGGGCGCAGATTGGCCTTCTTTACCTGAAGGGCAACGAGCCGCCCGGTCATAGTGACCGTTCCTATATCGTGACCAGGACTTGCCTCGACCGCCACGATATCGCCTTTCTCCAATGGCAGGTGGTTGCTGTTGAGAAAGTAACCCTTTCTCGGCGGTTTAAACTGTATCTCCACCATCTCTGAAGCCAGCGCGTTATCGGGTAAATCGGCCAGCCAGTCGTAAGTGTTCAGCTTGTCGGTCTGTTTACTGCATCCCTTGACGCTCAGCCCGCAGATGTTATTTCCTACTTTGAATTCGCTCATAATCTGTAATTGTTATTTTATAGGTCTGCCTTCGCTGTCGAACCTCAGCTTCGGACGTTCCACTCTGTCATTCCGTCTGCCGGCACGTTCCTTGGGTTTGTTATCCCTCTGTTTCCTTTCAAACGGACGCGATTTGAAGTAATGTTCATCGTTGTCAGGACGGTAATCGGCGCCGCGGTCGCCCCATTTGAAGTTGTGACGATTCAGCCGAGGTTCCTCAGCCTCCTTTTCACGGTCGTCAGGCGTCCGCTCAGTCCTTTTCTTCTTGAATTTCATGTTGCGTTCGCGGTCCTCGGCAGTCTTGAGGTCCATTCCTTCCTCGCGACGCTCCTTCAGCCTTCCCTCGAACACCTGGTACTTACGGAACTCGCATTCCAAGGCTCCATTGTAGAGCACGATACGCGTTGAAGGACGGAATCCTATCCGCGCGAAGCACTCTTCATGCAAGCTAAGAATCCATGCATCGTTGCCGGCGAACGCATGTTTAAGGGTGCGGCCGATGTCCCCGTACAATCCTAAGATATCTTCACTCGTGATACGCTCCCCATACGGCGGATTGGTCACCATGATAGCCTTGTCAGCCGGCCGCTCCATGTCACGGATATCCTGTTGCTTCACTTCAACGATGCTCCCGACGCCCGCCGACTTCACGTTCTCCTGTGCAATGGCAACAGCTTGGCGGTTGATGTCGTAACCATAGATCTTATGCGTGAACGCCCGCTCCCGGGAGTCGTCGTTATAGATGGTATCGAACAGCTCCGGATCGAAGTCCTTCCAACGTTCGAATGCAAACTCCTTCCGGAAAACTCCGGGGTAGATGTTACGCGCTATCAAAGCCGCTTCTATCAGAATGGTACCCGAACCACACATAGGATCGATGAAGTCAGACTCTCCGTCCCATCCCGTTAACATAATCATACCAGCCGCCAGAACCTCATTCAACGGCGCTGCAACGGTGCCAACACGGTAGCCGCGATGATGCAGGCTCTCTCCCGAACTGTCAAGAGATATCGTAACGTTCTTTTCAGCGATATGAAGGTTTATACGAAGGTCCGGATTCGAGATTCCGACGTTCGGTCGCCTACCGGTCTTCTCCCGAAAGTAGTCAGCGATAGCGTCTTTCACCCTGTAAGCGGCAAAGCGGGAATGCCGGAACTCCTCTGAAAACACGACAGCATCGACCATAAACGTGCTGTCGTTGTCCATATACTCTGACCATTCGATGGCCCGCACCTCTTTATACACGTCGTCAGCATTGTCAGCCTTGAACTCACGAATCGGCAGCAGGATCTTCACCGCAGTACGCAGGCAGAAATTCGCCCGGTAAAGCATTTCCTTGTCGCCACTGAACGACACCATACGGATGCCCTGCTCTATATCCTGTGCACCGATGTTCTCTAACTCCTTTGCCAGCAGCTCTTCAAGACCGGCAAATGTCTTCGCAATGATTTTCATGCTATATTACACTCTAAACACTAAACTCAAAACTCTAAACTATACAATACTACACTCTAAACACTACACTCTAAACTCTAAACTATGCAACACTACACTCTAAACACTACACTCTAAACTCTAAACTATACAATACTACACTCTAAACACTACACTCTAAACTCTAAACTAATCACAATCCCCCCCAGTCTTCAGGTCGGATGATATGACTCTTACGCTTCTTCGCCTGGACAAGCTGTTCGCCGGGCTGCGTGCTCTCCGTTACCCACAGGTTACCGCCTATCACCGTGCCGCGGGCAATAGTAATTCTACCCAGTATCGTGGCATTACTATACACAATCACATCGTCTTCCAGAATAGGATGACGAGGGATTCCCTTGATGGGATTGCCGTTATCATCAAGAGGGAAGCTCTTTGCGCCAAGCGTAACACCTTGGTATAGCTTTACATTCTTCCCAATGATACAAGTCTCACCGATCACCACGCCTGTGCCGTGATCGATTGTGAAGTAGTCACCGATTGTAGCCCCTGGATGAATGTCTATTCCCGTCTCCGAATGAGCCATTTCACTCAGAATACGAGGTATCAATTCCACCCCCATAGTCAATAACTCATGTGCAACGCGATAGTTTATCAGCGCTTTGATGACTGGATAGCAGCAAATGATCTCGTCGCGGCTCTTGGCAGCCGGATCTCCATTATAGGCAGCCTCCACATCGGTCTGCAGACTGTGATTTATACGATCGAGACGCTTGATAAATTCAGTCGCCTGCTCCTCTGACAGTATGCGGGCTGCCAGCAGGTCTTTCAGCAACATCTTTTTCGTCTCGACACTACGGGTGTCATCCCCGTAGAAGTCGGGAAACAGGATTGAACGAGCCAGTGTCGCAATCTCCTTAGCTGTGTTGATGGGGTATGTATAATTCATAATTGAAATACCGAATATCTTTTATATGGGTGACCTCTCCCTGCGGGTAGGCTTTTATTATTCTATTTGCTTTAGAATTTCCTTTGCCGATTCGTCGCCAAGGTCAGCTGCCTTCTGTAAATTCGCCTTCCCGAGTTCCTTCTTGCCGTTTTGCGTCTGAGCATAACCCATAATGCGGAGCGCATCGACGTTTTCAGCATCGAAAGCAAGCAGCTGGTTCGCAGTGTTAATACATTCATCCAGCTCATTCACCTTCAAAAGCAGGGCGCACTTCTCAATATACAGCATAGGAATCCTCGGCGACATGCCGATAGCGGTCGTTAAGTCGTCAAGAGCCTGCTGATACATGCGCGCTTTGTCTTCTAACTTGGCACGATCGTAGTAAAACGACACATTCACCTTGTTGTTACAAAGGAAACAATACTGGTTATAGTCGTTGACAGCGTCGCGATAGTGGCCAGCGACCGAGTGTAGCTGTCCGCGGCGTAAGATATACTGTGCAGCTTCGGCTGGCATCGGGGTAGGGAACATCGCTATAGCACTGTCAAGCAGTTCAATCTGCACATCCACTGTGTCTCCCGCACCGTCATGAGCAATGCTGGCAACATAGTAGATCTCTGGCGAGCGGTCATCAGACTTCAAAATCTCCTCGTAAAGGTCTATTGCACCGCGAAAATCCTTCTTCGCCATCAGAATCTGTCCCTTCAACATCTTGTACTCCAATACGTCGGGACGCTCGGACAATGCTTTATCCACATGATCGAGCGCTAAATCGAACGTCCACTTGTCGTATTTAGGCTCTGGTTGATATACCAGCTTCGTATTGATGATGTCTGCAATCTTGGAATTCGCTAACGCTTTGTCCGCGCTAAGCTTATAATACGTCTGCAAGTCGCTGTCGGCCTCGTCAAACCTGTGCATGTCAACAAGGGGAGTCGCCCGCCGGATGTATCCTTCAGCATTTTCAGGCCAGGTATCAACAAAAAGATTCACCAGCGAAAGGTATTCCTCATTGGACATGCTATTGGATTTCATGTAGAGATACACCAGACTCGCACCATCGGAGTCGGGCAGGCCCTTGGGAATGTGAATTGCATCGAGGGCAAGGGCATTCACCTTCGTAGGAATCGCCTTTATACTCACGGTATTCGCGAAATCGATACCCAGCACGTAACCGTTACTGCCCATCGAAGGCTGCGTCATACCAATTACCTCGCCTTTCGCATTGAACACAGGAGCGCCGATATACGACTCGTCGGTTCCATACGATAAAGTGTAATACGTACAGCTGTCGGCAACCGTCTTTACACCACTGACCTGAGCCGTCGGGCACGAAGTCAGCTTATCTTTCGTATATTTCAACGTCCACACCATTGCCCCCTCGGAAGCTGTCACCTCTGACAAAGGGAGTGCAGCCACCGAATCCTTCTTCTTTCCAGACGATTTAGACGACGCCACCTTGAATTTCACAATCGAGTACGTATCGTCAGCTCCCATAATCCATTCCACGGAACTCTTCTCCCCGTTTGTATCGACCACCACTGCGCTGTATGCATCCTTGAATACATTGTAGTCAGCCAGTCCCAGACCGTCAGCAGAGATATAGAATCCCGTTCCCGATTTCAGCAGGTTCCCATCCTTATCGTATGACAGTACCGACACGATACCCTTCATCACCTTGCTGCCCCATTTAGGCACTGCAGCCTCCTGCGCTTGTAGCGTAAGCGTGATGACGCTTAGTATGAGTAAATATATCCTTTTCATTTTTCAACTTTCAACTTAGTAGTTCTTTCGCATTATTCAGCGCCGCTTCCGTCAGCGTTGCACCACTCAGCATGTGTGCAATCTCCTCAACCCTTTCCTTTTCATTGAGTTCAAGGATGTGCGTCGAGGTCGCGAAGATGCCTTCTTCTTTGTACACCTTATAGTGATGCTGCCCTTTAGCCGCAATCTGTGGCAAATGAGTGATGCTGAGCACCTGGCAGCCGCTTTTCCCCATGTCATGCATCATCAGGGCCATCTGCTCGGCTATCTTACCCGATACACCCGTGTCTATTTCGTCGAAGATGATGGTTGGCAGCTTTGTAGCACTGGCTATCAGCGCCTTTAGGGAAAGCATTACACGGGCTACTTCACCTCCCGATGCAATCTGCGACAGCGGTTGCACCGGTACATTCTTATTGGCAGAGAACAGGTACTCCACTTTGTCCATGCCCTTCCCGCTCGGTTCGTCCAGCAACGTCATGTTTACCTCAAACTTCACGTTCGGCATTCCCAGCGCCATGAGTTTGCTCACGATATCCTGCTCCAGCAACTTCTTGGCAGCCTTTCGCATCTGTGTCAGCTTCCGCGCCTGTTCCTTGACAGCCTCTTCTGCAGTGACAAGCTCCCGCTCCAGTTCTACGATATGCTCTTCGCTGTTGTCAATCAGTTCCAGCTGCTGTTCCAACTCCTTTTGCAAGGCAATCAGCTCAGCCACGCTGTCCACGTGATGTTTCTTTTGTAATGTATAGAGAGTGTCCAGGCGGTCGTTCACCTGTTCCAGACGCTGTGGATCATATTCCACCTCGTCAGCCGTCTGTCTTATCTCGTCGGCAATATCCTTCAGCTCGATATAGCAGCTCTCTAATCGCTTGGTAAGCTCCTCCGTCTGGCTATACACACGGTTTACATTCTGTAACGAAGTCACCGCCTGCTTAATCTGTAGCAATGTATTTGCATCATCGTCAGCATTTAGACACCTTTGAGCCTCAAACAGCCCTTGTTTGATCTCTTCCGCATGACTAAGCATCTCCTGTTCGGCTTCCAACTCCTCCTCTTCGTCCTCCCTGAGTGCAGCTTCGGCTAGTTGGCTGGCTTGAAACCGCAAGTAGTCCTCCTGGTCGTGACTGCTTTGCGCCCGTTCTTTCGCCTCCTTCAGTTGCTCTCGAGTCGTCATGTAATGCGAATAGCGTCTGTTGTAGTCCTTCAGCTCATCGATATCGTGTGCCAGAATGTCCAAAATGTTCAGTTGGAAATCCTCCTTTCCCAATAGTAGATTCTGATGTTGCGAATGGATGTCGATGAGTTGACTGCCAAGTTCCTTCAGCAGCGACAGGTTGACAGGTGTGTCGTTGATGAAAGCGCGGCTTTTGCCTTCTGCCGTCAACTCACGGCGGATGATACAATGCACCCCGTCGAAATCCAAGTCGTTCTGGGCAAAGAACTCAGCGTCAATCAGTTCGTCAGGAAGTTCGAACTCCGCTTCAATCACACACCTTCTTTCCCCCGCTTTGATTGCCTTCATATCTGCACGCTCGCCAAGCAACAAACCAATCGCACCCAGAATGATGGATTTGCCGGCACCCGTCTCGCCCGTAATGACCGAGAAACCCGAATGCCAACTGATGTCCAACTGATCAATCAGCGCATAGTGCTCAATATGTAACGACTGTATCATCTTTTCACGGGGAAAGTACTACTCTAGTACTTTGAATTTGCAAAGTTACAACATTTTTTCGTAACAGCAATATAAATACTTGAAAAATGCATTTTTCTCGAAAAACATTTGGCCAATTGCTGCTTTTTTCGTAACTTTGCACAAGTGAAAAATTCGGCTAAGTGAGTACAATAAAAGCTCGTTTTAATTGTCGAGCAGTAGAATTTTATGAAAAATGCCTGATATTTATACCAATCATTACTATGAAATATATAAACACCCAAAAACAGAGACCAAGTCTATATCAACTCTATACCAACCCTATACCAACTCTATATCAAGTCTATGGTTCCTCCAATGTATCTCATGTGCATCTCTAATCGAACTCTAATCGAAGTCTAATTGAACTCTATTGTTTGTCTCCTTTATGTCTATACTGTCAAATAGAGGTAAAGTAAAGGTAAATGAGAGATAAGGATATATTCTTTTCTCCTTTTTGTTTCCGTTATTTAAATCTTTTTTCATATATTTGCGTCATTATAGTTAGAGACAGGTATAACATGAAACAGGCAGAGGACAGAGTTAGGGAAATGGAGGAAATCATCAATCTTAAACAAGACTGGTTGTTTCGTTTTGCCTATCTTCGTGTGGGGCGGCGTGAAGATGCTGAAGATATCGTGCAGGATGTGTTGCTTAAGTTGTTCCAATCGAAGGAGAATCTTGCCAGCATCGATAAGACGGAACATTATTTGATTTGTGCAGTGAGGAATGCTTGCATTGATTACCTTAGGCGACAGCCTCCTGTGGTGATGACGACTTTGGAGAACGCTGCACAAATAGTTGAGGACAGCGATGTGGATAAAGAAATTCATGAAGAATACGAAAGTATCAACAGGTTGTTGCAGATGATTCCCCCAGAACAGGCAGAAATTGTCAGGTTGCATTGTACTGATGGTCTTAACTTCCGACAGATTGCTGAGGTATTGGAATTGCCTGAACCTACTGTGAAATCAAGATACAGATATGCAATCGATAAAATCCGAAAAGCTTATGGAGAAGATAAATGACATAGAAAAAAAACTGAAACCAAAGGCGGTGTATCATGCCTCACCCAAGGTAAAAGAGCGAGTGATGGCTGAGATGGCCAAAACGGCAACTCCTATAGGTAGCAACAATCATCGATGGTGGCGATGGGTGGGCATTGCTGCATCGTTGCTGATTGTTGCTGGTGTGGGGTGGATGCTCTTAAATCAAAAGTCAAAAGACGAAAGCCAAATGGCAGATGTCGACACACATACAATGACAGACTCATCGACTATTTACCCTATCGTTTCCCCGTCCGAAGAAGTAATGAAAGAGGCTCCACTTACAGCTCAAGTTGAGAAACCATCCAAGTCACAGAAACGAGTGAAGCGGCAAACAGCACCGCACGAAATGACTAACGTGGATTCTTCTGTAGTAGAAGATGTTTCGAAACAAGTTGAACAAGCGGAATTTGACGAATTGGATGCGATGTTGAACGGGGTGCAACAACCTCAAACGGCGATGTCGGAGGAGGAGGAATATATGCATATGAATATTAAGGTGTTCACAGCTAACATCAGGATTCGGAACAAACAGGAGTTGAATAATTGAACTTATGATACGGACAGTTTTTACCATATTGCTCTTGGGCGTTTGTGGCTTTCAACTGAAAGCACAGGTAGCGATGGCTGAGATGGACAGCCTTTATGGATTCTGGAACGCAAACCATATCGGGAGCGTTGATATAATCTGGCAAAACCTTCCTGACATCGGACGGGTCAAGCACTACAAGTTCAGAATACCATCGCATATCATCATCCCTGACAGTATTCTAAAAGCAAAGGGAATCGGTGATGGTAATCGTCAACTGACGTATGACGAACTTAAACTGGATTGGTACAGACGATCACATATCGTTGATATGCAAAGCATAGCTACTGTTGAGGCCCTCATGGACAAAGCAAAGGAGAAGGACAAATGGACGAATCGTGGCAATGATGCTGATACAATGATGTATTCGCAGGTATTTGCCAACGCTGAATCTCTCATACCGCTTAATGATAAGATGAATACGATGGTGGATGCCGCTGAGTATCTGACTTTCTCGCATTATTCTTCCAAAGACAAAAACGGTATTGTCGCGCGGAATGAGGGCTATTTGTTCTATTCCTGTCTGCTTGCATCCGCACAACAGAATCGTCTGCATTTCGACTTCGAAGAACTGCTTAGGCAACTCAGTACCATCTTGGAACAGCCCGACATTGAACGCAGAAGCATCTACCTGTCGCACAGTTCTGATATCTGGAGGCATAGCGCATTTATGTTTTATGTAGATATGGACGAGGAACCTTGTGGTAAGGGTGAAACAAACGGTTTTGTATTCACGATGCCGAACGACGAACGTGCGAATGAAGTCTTGGCGAAGATGAAAATGGTCATTGAGGATTATACAGACACTCACTTCGACATGCCTTATATTTATATTCCAACCGAAAGGTATGGGGCGCAGGATGCCCGATTGTTCTATGCAACCAACGCCCAGTTTTCGCAATTAGATGAAAATACGCTGAAGTTGGATGTTCGGATTAGCGATCGGGGGATACAACATATGGTATTAGTGGCCGTCACACAAGGAGACCGCCTGTTGCCTACCGAATGGGCCGGATACAGTAGGATTGTTGATGGAGAATTTGAAAGAATGAAATAACAAAAAAACAGAATAACATGAATCGAATTGTTTTTACATCCCTGATAGGAGTATGCTGTCTATTGCAAAGCATTCCATTAAAAGCAGACGGACCTGACTACGAACTGCGTAATCCGGCTGTGACTTCGCTGGACGAAAATGATTATAATCTGTTGCTACGTCCTTTGAAACTGGAGGCAAACGAGAAGAATACCATCCTGACGTTCTACCATCTCTGCAAGACAGACGAAGAACGTATCGAAGTAGCAAACGATGAGACAGTCATCATGGATCCACGGACAGGTGTTCAGTATATGCTGCGAGGCATCATCGGTTGCGATGCAAAGCCGAATTGCAAGAATATCGTTCGGGGAATGAAGGGCAAGGTACTTAAATTCCAATTGGTGTTTCCGCCGCTTCCACGATACATGCAGCGAATCTGTCTATACGGCTTGCCCGATTTATATACAGATAAGTATTCGCAGTATCAGAAGCATTTCTACACACTGACGGATTTGCAGGAAATGAAACAGTTCGACGAGAAACGAGAAGAGCCGACGCTACTTTCGTTGGTATCACATTTCACAGGGAAGCCTGGCATCAAAGTAGGGTGGTATTCAAAGGAACTGCCGCCTAAGCAAAAACCGAAACTATGTTTGGAGCCAGCAGAATATGATGTGACGCAAGTCGAAACATGGCCACACTATAAGAATCCTCTTCGCATCCGGCCATACTTCACAGAGGAACCAACAATAAAATATGCAGCTTGGTTTACAGCAGAAGCTACCTACATCGCGTATATCGACTGCCGTATAGCAAATGCATCCTCACGATATTATTTTCCTCGGGATTCGTACATACAGGCCGATGGCGGCGAACAGCTGAAACTTGTTTCTGCAGAAGGTTACCCAACGAATACATTCTTCTATTTGGATGGAACGGTAGGCGATTGTATTGCGTTCATCTTGAAATATCCACCTGTGCCGCTCACGACGCAGAATGTAACGATTCTCATCGATTATACTAAGGCTGCCACGCTTCCTGTCTCAGAGTTGTTGGCGAACCAATATTTTGTACAACCATATCAAAGCAACATTGTAAGATGATGAAAAGAAGATTGAGCATAACCATTATTTGTGTATTGAGTGTCTTCCCGTTTTCTGCTTTTTGCCAGTCGCTTGGAGAGGGCTTGACGAACCCCAAGATTGAGGCGTTGAGGGATTTCTTTCAGTCGTATGGAATAAGGATTGACTCCAGACTCGTAAATGCAGGCAGTCAACCGAGAGATCATGAACTCGAATTGAGTTATCGTTTCTCAGAATCGGTTTACCCCACCATTGATTCCAAGACAGGCAATTATATCGGTAATAGAAGTTTTATAACTTCTCTTGAAGATGGCAGAGAGTACATGTTGAAATATGAGCAGACACAAACTATTTATGAAAAGGTTTTGGCTACTATAGAAGAGCTGAGGAAGCATGCACGTCAGTATGACCGTTGGGATTATCATGAGGACGATGCTGATACCATCCATATCAGTATGGTTTTAAACGGGGGAATGGGTGACGATGAAATAGGAACTCGTGTAGTGAGAGCCTACCATGTTCCGTATATCGAAAGGGCTTCCGAGCATATATTATTTGAATATAAAGGAAAACGTGGGTCGAACGGCCTTTGTTGGCTCAGTTATACCTGTGTTATCGATACAGTCGTAGCGAACAAGATGCTGGATATCGGGAAATTCTTGAAAATGGCCAGCCCCGCCATCGAACCGTTATCTGACAAAAGACGGTTGCTCCATTACCAGCATGACGAAAGCCTGTTTACGAAATATACTTGGAGACAATTATCTCAGTTTTTTAATGGTACACTCAGTGGGGGAAGTGGAGAGACAAAAGGAATGGACATGATTTTCAATACGAAGGAAAAAGCCGAACAGGCTTTGCAGAACTTGAAGCAAACCATCGTGCAATACGTCAGGCTTTATCCAGACGAAGGAATTGAATATTATCCAGATATTACATGGGGCAGCGGTCAGCAGTTGTTATTCCGTAGCATGTTCTCACGCAGCACAATGCATGAGATGCAAATAGCCGAGAAACTGGAGATTCATATTATACACGATATGGATGCGGGTAGATGGCACTTGCTGTTCTTTGTGACAAAAGGTGGATTATTGCTCCCCAATAAATGGCAGACAATCTGCAGCTTCAACAATATGGAATTTGAGTACGACTGAATCTTTAGAAGTTATCGCTTCGCTCGACTTAACTTCTTTAACTCCTTTTTAACTTGCGAAAGTTGAGTTATTTCCTATATCGAATGCGAAAAAATTAAAATATTACACATTATACATTATTCATTATACATTTTTTTGTATCTTTGCAAACAAATTATTTAATCGATTAAATGTAAAGATATGAAGACTAATTATGAAATTCGTTATGCGGCTCATCCCGAGGACGCCAAGCATTATGATACAAAGCGGCTACGTCGTGATTTCCTCATCGAGAAAGTGTTTGGTGAGGATGAGGTGAACTTGGTGTACTCGATGTACGACCGTATGATTGTAGGCGGTGCTATGCCTGTGAATGAACCGCTGAAACTGGAGGCCATCGACCCGCTGAAAGCACCTTATTTCACGACTCGCCGTGAGATTGGTATCTTCAACGTGGGTGGTGAGGGTTGTGTGAAGGTGGGCGACGAGACCTATGAGCTGAACTACAAGGAGGCACTCTACATCGGACGGGGCGACCGCGATGTGGTGTTCGAGAGCAAGGATGCATCGAAGCCAGCGAAGTTCTACATCAACTCAACAACTGCTCACAAGGAGTATCCTTGCAAGAAGGTGACGAAAGCAGATGCTGATGTACTTGCCTTGGGATGTCTGGAGGACAGCAACGACCGCGTCATCAACCGTATGATTGTGCAGAAGACGCTCGATTCGTGTCAGCTGCAGATGGGTATGACGGAACTGAAGCCGGGAAGTGTGTGGAACACGATGCCTGCTCACATCCACAGCCGCCGAATGGAGGCATACTTCTATTTCGAAGTGCCAGAAGACCAAGCGGTATGTCATTTCATGGGTGAAATCGAAGAGACGCGTCACATCTGGATGCGTGGCGACCAGGCGGTACTCTCGCCCGAATGGTCAATCCACTCGGCCGCAGCAACGCATAATTACACTTTTATTTGGGGTATGGGCGGCGAGAACCAAGACTACGGAGACCAGGACTTTTCGAAGATCATAGATCTTCGATAGTTATGAGTTATGAACTAATAATTATGAGTCTGCATCAATGGAAAATAAAGGAAACAGCATGATAAGGAAAAAGGCTATGGATTTTTCTGTGAGAATATATCATTTGAATGAATATCTCATTCAACAGAAAAAATATAGTCTTGCTGATCAAGTATTCAGATCAGGCACTTCTATTGGCGCAAATGTGTCGGAAGCAATCAGAGCAGAGTCAGATGCAGACTTTGTACATAAAAATTCAATTGCAATGAAGGAAGCAGAAGAAACTCTTTATTGGCTAGAACTTGCATACAGGGTTGACTTGCTTGAAGAAAAACTCTACACCTCTCTAAGAAATGATTGTGAGGAATTAATCAAAATGGGGACTTCTACTTTACTTTCAATGCTACGAAAGATTAAACAACAAAAAGCGGAATTGTAACAATCATAATTAATAACTCAAAACTAATAATTAAATGAAAAGTATGTTTTCATTAGCCGGCAAGAACGCCTGGATTACAGGTGCTGCATATGGTATCGGCTTTGCGATTGCGAAAGCATATGTAGAAGCAGGAGCAAGGATGATTGTGTTCAATGTTCGCTCAGAGGAAGCGGTACAGAAAGCATTAGCCAGTTATCATGAAGCCGGTATCACGAACGTGAAGGGTTATGTCTGCGATGTGACTGACGAAGTAGCTGTGAAGGCTCTTGTGGAGAAGATCCATGAGGAAGTGGGTCAGATTGACATCCTCGTGAACAACGCAGGTATCATCAAGCGCATCCCTATGCATGAGATGGCGCGTGAGGAGTTCCAGCAGGTCATCGATATAGACCTCGTGGCACCATATATTGTCAGCGCAGCCGTACTGCCTGAGATGATGGAGCGTCGCGAAGGTAAAATCATTAACATCTGTTCGATGATGAGCGAACTGGGTCGCGAAACTGTAAGCGCCTACGCAGCAGCGAAGGGTGGCTTGAAGATGCTCACCCGCAACATCTGCTCAGAGTATGGTGAGTACAACATTCAATGTAACGGTATAGGTCCTGGTTACATCGCTACTCCACAGACAGCACCGCTACGTGAGCGTCAGCCAGACGGTAGTCGCCATCCGTTCGATAGCTTCATTTGTGCAAAGACTCCTGCAGGCCGTTGGCTCAATCCAGAGGAACTTGGTGGACCAGCTGTGTTCCTTGCATCACACGCCAGCGATGCAGTAAACGGACACATTTTGTATGTTGATGGTGGTATTCTTGCATATATCGGAAAGCAACCATGAGGAAGTTAATCCTGCTTGATGCATACGCCCTTATCTACAGAGCATATTATGCGTTGATACGCTCGCCGCGCATCAACAGCAAACGTATGAACACCTCTGCTATCTTTGGGTTCGTCAATACGCTGGAAGAAGTGTTGAAGCGCGAAAACCCCGATTTCATCGGTGTGGCCTTCGATCCCAAGGGTGGAACGTTCCGTCATGAGATCTACCCCGAATACAAGGCACAGCGACAGGAAACACCTGAGGATATACGCATCGCTATACCTTATATTAAAAGAATTTTGGAAGCGTATCGCATTCCTGTGTTGGAGATTCCTGGCTATGAAGCCGACGATGTTATCGGAACCTTAGCTACGCAAGCAGCCGGGAAGGGTGACATCATGACCTACATGATGACTCCCGATAAGGATTATGGCCAGTTGGTGAAGGATAATGTGAAGATGTTGCGTCCGCGTCATGGGAGTAATGATTTCGAAATTCTCGGTCCGCAGGAAATATGCGAGAAGTACGGCATCCAGTCACCTCTTCAGGTAATCGACCTCTTGGGATTGATGGGCGATGCAAGCGATAACGTTCCAGGATGTCCGGGAGTTGGCGAGAAGACTGCCGTGAAGCTCATCGGCGACTTTGGAGGCATCGAACAACTGATTGCCCGCTCATCGGAACTGAAAGGTGCACTCAAGCAGAAGGTGGAGGACAATATGGAGGGTATCCGCTTCTCCAAATTGCTCGTTACCATTAAGACAGATGTGCCCATTACGCTCGACCTCGACCTGCTGAGCCGTAAGCCTATCGATATGGAGCGCTTGCGTTCCCTGTTCGAGGAATTGGAGTTCCGCAGTTTGTTGCAACGAGTAATTGGAGGGGTAGCAGCGGCTCCCGCACCGGCAAAACCTCAAAAAACGCCCATCCCATCGAGCGGACAACTCGATCTCTTTGCAACTTATGATACTGAATCCCATGAGTTGAATACGACTGAACCTCAAAAATTGCAAGAGCTGGCTGACGGTTTCGGCGACTTATTTGCCTCAACCTCATTGGCAACTTTGGCTGATACGCCCCATCACTATCATTTGGTGAATACCGATGAGGCAATAGCTCTGTTGGTGAATACCCTGATGTCTGCGGAAGTTGTATGCTTCGATACAGAGACCACCAGTACCGAGCCGATGATGGCTGAGTTGGTGGGGTTGAGTTTCGCTGTGAAGGAAGGTGAGGCTTATTATGTGCCGGTTCCTGCAGACAAAACGGGCGCACAGCATATTGTGGACCAACTGAAACCCGTGTATGAGTGCCCGTCGACGTTGAAGGTGGGCCAGAACATGAAATACGACATCATCGTGCTGGCCAACTATGGCGTGAGGGTACAAGGCCCGATGTTCGACACAATGATTGCACACTATATCCTTAAGCCGGAGATGCATCACAACATGGACCTCTTGGCGGAAGTGTATCTCAACTATCAAACCATTCATATCGATGCATTGATAGGTCCGAAAGGAAAGACGCAGAAAACCATGCGGGAAGTAGCTCCTGAGACGGTGTGTGACTATGCTGCCGAAGATGCGGACATCACCTTGAAACTCAAGGCCAAACTCGAAGCAGAACTGAAGGCTGAAGGGCTGTATCAGTTGTTTGAGACGGTTGAGATGCCGCTTGTTCCTGTATTGGCTCAGATGGAACTGAACGGCGTCAGCATCGATGTAAACTCATTGGCTGAGACATCCAAGGAGTTCTCTGCTAAGATGAACGACATCGAGCGCGAAGTGTACGACCTCGCCGGTGTAGAGTTCAATATCTCTTCTCCGAAACAGGTGGGTGAGGTGCTGTTCGACCGACTGAAGATTGTGGAGAAAGCCAAGAAGACCAAGACGGGACAGTATGTCACATCCGAAGAGGTGCTGCAAGGGCTGAAAGGCAAGCACATCATTGTGGAGAAGATACTCGACTATCGTGGCTACAAGAAACTGCTGTCGACCTATATCGACACGCTCCCGCAGCTCATCAATCCGCAGACAGGCCATATCCACACCTCCTACAATCAGGCGGTGACAGCAACGGGACGCCTCAGCTCGAGCAATCCCAATCTGCAGAATATCCCTGTGCGCGACGATAACGGTAAGGAGGTGCGCAAGGCATTCATTCCCGATAAGGGGTGCCTGTTCTTCTCGGCCGATTACAGCCAGATCGAACTGCGCATCATGGCGCATCTGAGTGGTGATCATAATATGATTGAAGCCTTCAATACGGGTTACGACATTCATGCAGCTACGGCAGCCAAGATATTCAAGAAGCCGATAGAGGAAGTCGCATCCGATGAACGCCGTAAAGCCAAGACTGCCAATTTCGGCATCATCTACGGCATCACGACATTTGGATTGGCCGAACGTATGCAAGTGAGTCGCGGCGAGGCAAAAGAACTGATCGACGAGTATTTCGCTACCTATCCCAAGGTGAAGGAATATATGGAGAAGTCGGTTGCGATGGCACGCGAGAAAGGGTACACAGAAACTCTCTTCGGCCGACGTTGCCACTTGCCCGACATCAATAGCCATAATGCTGTGGTACGTGGTTACGCAGAGCGAAATGCCATCAATGCGCCGATTCAGGGTACTGCTGCCGACATCATCAAAGTAGCGATGGTACGCATCCAGCAACGCCTCTGGAACGAACATCTTCGCTCACAAATGATTCTGCAAGTACACGACGAACTCAACTTCAACGTGGTACCTGAGGAGAAAGAAGTGATTGAGCAACTCGTGGTGGAGGAAATGGAGCATGCCTTCAAGATGAGCGTACCACTCGAAGCCGATTCGGGTTGGGGAGCCAATTGGCTCGAAGCACATTGATGAGGCTGATGAACCGATTCCCGACAAAGAATGATGCAAAAGCCGCAAGGCTACGTAGGGAAATCATCGTAACTTTGCACCCGGAAAAATAAATTGAAATAAGCTATCACAAATACTAATCAAAATTTATAATTTTTATGAAGAAAATCATTTTAAGTACACTGTTGACAATCGTGACAGTTAACAGCATGAACGCGCAGAGCGACAAGTCGGGTTATCCGATTACACCTGTTCCGTTTACTGCGGTGAAGGTAACACCTAACACGTTCTGGGGACAGCGTTTGCAGGCGAGCCGCGATGTGACCATTCCGTTGGCATTCAGCAAGTGCGAATCGGAGCATCGCTACGAGAACTTCGAGCAGGCAGCTGAGCATATCAAGGACCCGAGCAAGACTTTCAAGGTGACAATGGGTTATTCGTTTGATGATACCGACCCCTACAAGACCCTCGAAGGTGCAGCATATCTGATGCAGACACACCCCAACGCAAAGATTAACGGTGAGCCTATCGATAAATACTGCGATAAGGTGATAGCCATCATCGCATCGGCTCAGGAACCCGACGGCTACCTCTATACAGCTCGTACGCAGAACCCTGCACAGCCTCACAACTGGGCAGGAACCAAGCGTTGGGAGTTGGTGGAAGACCTCTCTCATGAATTCTACAATCTCGGCCACCTCTGTGAAGCCGCTGTGGCGCATTACAACGCAACAGGTAAAAAGACCCTCCTCAACATCGCGATGAAATACGCAGATTGCGTGTGCCGCGAGGTGGGTAACAAACCAGGTCAGGCAAAAGTCGTTCCAGGTCACCAGATTGCAGAGATGGGACTTGCCAAACTCTATACCGCTACAGGCGATAAGAAGTATCTGGATCAGGCGAAGTATTTCCTCGATCAGCGTGGTCAGCGCGACCCCTCATGGACACGTGGTCGTGGCGGTATGCGCGATGCTGACGGCTATGTTCACAAGATTGACGAGTATGCCCAGAGCCACAAGCCTGTGCTTGAGCAGGACGAGGCTGTAGGTCATGCCGTTCGTGCAGGGTATATGTATGCAGGTATGGCCGATGTGGCAGCCCTCACAGGCGATAAAGGTTACATCGATGCCATCGACCGCATCTGGGAGAATATCGTTGGCAAGAAGTACTACCTCACAGGCGGTGTAGGTGCTACCTCTTCAGGCGAGGCATTTGGCGCAAACTACGAACTGCCGAATATGAGCGCCTATTGTGAAACATGTGCTGCTATTGCACAGGTATACCTCAACTACCGACTCTTCCTCCTTCATGGCGAGAGCAAGTACTACGATGCCCTCGAGCGTACCCTCTATAATGGTGTGTTGAGTGGTATCAGCATCGATGGTGGAAAGTTCTTCTATCCCAATCCGCTTCAGTCGATGGGTCAGCATCAGCGTCAGGCTTGGTTCGGATGCGCCTGCTGTCCGTCGAATGCCGCACGTTTCATCCCTTCGTTCCCACAGTACATCTATGCGGTGAAAGACAATGCGTTCTACGTGAACCTCTTCGCAGGCAATGAGACGACCGTGAAGGTGGGCGGTAAGGCTGTCACCATGCAGCAGACGACCAACTACCCATGGGACGGCGACATCCAGATGACCATGAAGAAGGCAAGCAGCCAGTTCGCCCTGAAGATCCGTATTCCTGGATGGGTACGTGGACAGGTTGTCCCGAGCGACCTCTATCACTATGCCGACGGCAAGAACCTCTCATATAATATTAAGGTGAACGGCCAGCCAGTCGAGAGTGAGTTGCAGGACGGTTACTTCGTCATCGACCGCAAGTGGAAGGCAGGCGATGTCGTAAGTGTTCATTTCGATATGGAACCACGTCTCGTTCGTGCGAATGGTCTGGTTGAGGCCGATAAGGGGCGTGCAGCTATCGAGCGTGGTCCGCTGGTTTACTGTGCCGAATGGCCCGACAACACCTGCGACGTGCTTAGCGTGCTGCTCAATCAGGAACCTCAGTATCAGTTAGGACATATCACCATCGCCGAAACCGACGTGCAGACCTTAGTGACGGGTGCTCAGACGCTGAAGTTTGACGAGCGCGGACGTCTCTCAGTCAACGATGAACGTCTCACCCTCATACCTTACTATGCATGGGCACATCGTGGCAACGGCAATATGGCAGTTTGGTTGCCAATCGACCTCAGCGCATCCAAGCCAGCCCTGCCGCCATCGTTGGCATCGCAGTCAAAGGTAAGCGCCTCACAGCGCAACCTCCCGTCGCTGAGCGCCATCAACGACCGTTTGATTCCATCCGACGGAAACGACCGCAGCATTCCTTACACCCATTGGTGGCCGAAGACCAATTCAACAGAATGGCTCGCCTATGAGTTCAAGGAGGCAACCACCATCAGCACCTCTACCGTCTACTGGTACGACGACCAGCCTTGGCAAGGATGCAAAGTGCCCGACTCCTGGAAGCTCTACTACAAAGATGCAGCAGGCAACTGGGTTGAAGTAAAAAATCCTTCGGGCTATCCTTCAATCAAGGGAGTCGCTTGCACCGTCACGTTCGATCCAGTGAAGACCTCCGCCGTGAAGCTCGAACTCGTTCAGCCGTCCGACAAGTCATGCGGACTCTATGAGTGGAGCGTAAAGTAATGACCTAAGCAAATGATATAAAAGGATGCGGCCGCATCCTTTTTTTGTTCTCATAACAAAAGAGTATGTTTGATGCAATATTTGGCTTCTATTTGTTGTATATATAAGTAGAAGACTCAAAAAGCGAATCAGCAACAGATAATGGACTTAGTTCTGGAACATACGGACATACAACGTACGAATGATGAGGCCTATATGCAAAGACAGATAATCCAAGCGCATGGACAAACGGTCTATACATTGGTTACCAAACTCATTCCGTGCAAGGAGGATGCGGAAGAGGTGTATCAGGACGTGTTCATCAAGGCGTTTAAGAACATCAAATCCTTTGACAAGTCGAAAGCTTCATTGCGTACATGGCTATGCAGAATAGCATATAATGAATCAATCAACTATCTGAAGCGGAAAAATGTACCATTGATGTATGTAGATGATAGGGAGGTGGACCTAGAATCGCTGGGTGATGAAATGGCGGCTATCGTGATGTATCAGCAAGACGAACAGACGATTCGGATGATTGAACAGGCTTTGCAACAGTTGCCGAACGAGGAACAGGCACTCATCACGATGTTTTATTTCGACGACATGAGCATCAAAGAGATTGCATACGTCACAGGTTCCCAACCATCAACCATTGGTTCCCGACTATACCGAATAAGACAAAAATTGTATCATATCATAAAACACATACAAGGATGAACGTAGAACACATAGAACAAACGCTTAGGCAGGACGTTAATTTGCATGAGGCGGTCAAGCGCAATGTGATGCAGGCTCCACCTGTTCCCAAAGCCCTCAATACCCAATTGATGGAGCGACTGAAAGTTGCGCCACATCGCAAATATCGCGTGTGGCCTTGGATGGCAGCTGCATGTATCGCTGCTGCGGTTGTATTGACACTATTACTCGTAAACCACAAAGATACAACTGTCCCACAACTGGCAAAGGTCAGCAAGGCTTCTCAAATAGAAGAAAAGGTGCCTGAAGCAATACAGGAAGAAGTGGAAGAACATACCCAGATTGAGGTGGAAACAAATAATGTAGTCGTGCCGACATCTGTGATTACAGCACCTGCAAATGAAAGAATCACAGAAGAAGTGGAGGATGTCCCAATGATAACAGAAGAACAACCAACTCAATTGGAAATCATCTATGACAATAGCCCACGACCGAAGAATCTAGAAGAAGCAGTTATGGAGATGATGACAGCTTATAGGAGTAAAAGCCACACAATTTACTGTTCAAATGAACAGGGCATGCATGCTACAGTTACTATATACAGCTTTGCTGCGAAATATCAGTCTCGTGTATTTTCCGAATTACAGAAGGTTGCAGAGATGTTTGGAGCCCAAACAAGTAATGCTGATTTCATACAACGTAATGGACAGTTTTCTTTCGAGTTATCCTCGACGATAGATGGTGAAACTGTGATGGACAAATGGATGACGGAGGAGAGTGGAAATACATTGTATCTGTATCACACTCAGGACAAGGGGTTTGATGCCTTCACTTCAACATGTTTTGTGGAACACATTAGATTTTTGGATTATGAATCACTTTAATATAATTAGCTATATGAAGCAATCCTGTTTTATTGTCACATACCTCATCGCCATGTTGGTAATATGCCCGAATAAGGTGATGTCACAATCGAAATCGTCAAAGGTATTGATGACGTTTAAATGTTATGATAGGATTACGGCCGCAAAGGCAGATGTCAATGATATGAGCTTGAATTGGGTTAGGAAACTCAATGTGGTAACCAACAAGCAATACCTGTTCGATGGAGTTAAACCAGAACAAATTGATGCCAGAGCACACGTGTCAGCAGAATTGGTCAGGGAGAAAGGTCGAGTGGTATTGCACTTCTATTACCAAATGCCTACGATTCCTGTCAAGGATTTGTGGCTGGGAGGCGATGATACTCGTATCGTAGATAATATTACAGGTACGCATTATTTGGCTCGTGGAACGTATGACAAGAATCTCTGGAACCGACATTTTGCTGTGAATGCTCCTGCTGGCACCATCATAGATTTCCCGATTTACTTCCCCAATATGCCTGAAACGATAAATGATATTACCATCTGTGGCGTTCCTGTATTTTTTAAATATGCTATACCATTGCTCATCAATAAAACGTATGAACCAGGAAGTGTAAAATCTGCAGAACCAGATTTCAGAGTTCCTGAACCTACAGGGCAAAAGGTGGCAGTCAAAGATCTGACGCCCTGGTGGGCAACCAAGGATATAGACTCTTGTGAGGTATATACAAATTTCCACATCGTAAAACCTACAACGCATAACAAGATGGCAATTTGGATGACAAATGAAAAGACATATATTGCTTCTACAATACAATTACCCAATAGCAGATACCCTCTCTATATATCAAGCAAAATATATTTGATAGACGAAGATACAAAAAAACTATATAGGATAAAGAGGGTACAGGGTTTACCGCTCGATACACTGATTTGTGCCCAAAGCGAACCGGGAAATTGTATAGCACTGGTCGCCGAGTTTGAACCGCTGAAGAGTATATATTCATCCATTACATATTGTGTGCCAGAAAACGAAGTGAGGAGGAATGCATATAAAACTTGTTTAGACGTTCTTCAAATGATGAATAATCAACGTGAATTTGAATTTTTTGAACATCAAACAGTAAAATAAGTATTAACGATGAAAGCAATCATATTAAAAAAATGTCTGACGGCAACCCTGCTTGTGCTTTCCATGAATGGATATGCGCAGCAGGATGATGTGGAGATTCTGTCGTCTCGGATCGTGTTCTCCAGATTGCTTTGTACCCAGGTTGATGAAGATGTTAAAGACCTGTGCTGGGCAAAAGAATTGAAGACTGTTGAAAAAGAGTCTGTACATCAATATCTATCAGAATCCCCAGACCACTTGATATCATTGCTACTGGTACGTGAACAGGGGCAGGTTGTGATGCATACATATCTTCAGGTTCCAAATTATGTTTTTAGATTTCCTGGGCTAGGTTCTGATGCAACATATTTTGTTGATGCGGAAACGGGTATTCATTATAGAGCCAGAGGCACATACGATGATAGGCTATGGGGAACGCCTATCGGGATAAAGGCTCAAGAGGGAACAATCGTTGATTTCCCCATTTATTTCCCTAATCTGCCAGAAACAACTTCTGAAATCTATGTTTACGGTATGCCGTTATTGAAAAACGGAACAAAGATTCATATCGTGAGTCATGTAAATGAAGCAGCAAATACAATCACCTATAAAACTCCTAATATACGCATACCAAGGAAGGTAGAGAAAAAGATTGTCATTTCAGATGATGACACATGTGACGTCTATACTGATGCCCATATTGTTAAGCCGACAATCCAGGACAATGTGGCGATGTGGCTTACGGAAGAGAAAACATATTTTGCTGTTGCTCTTGAGATGAGAAAGAACTTACAGGATTTTTATATTCCAAACGATATATACATCATAGATGAAGAGACACAGATGGCTTATAATGTTCAAGCGGTGCAAGGTCTGCCTTTGGACAAGAAGTTCTACATAGAAGGAGTCGCAGGTGACTGGATTGCTATTGTGCTGGAGTTTGCTCCGATTGATCCAATGAACGTTACGTTTGTTTGGATGGAAGATGATACAGATATTAGATTTACTCCGATGATGCCAAAGACAAGATACCATCCAAATGTATTTTACACAAAGTTCCTTGATAATAAGCCTCTGTTTGAGTATTTTGAACGGAAAATTGTGGAATGAAAGAATAGAAACAAGGAAGAAACCGATATAGGACGTATACATCTTTACAAATATAAGTAGTAATTGTTTTTTACCTTCTCTTCCTGCACGGCGGTGCAGGAGGGGTTGGCTTTTGTGTCGATTGTTGGTGTTAGTGATGCTTTTCAGCTTCGCAACTGGCGTTTCGTTTGCAAGCAGAATTCTCCTCGAATTTAGGCGGAATTCGAGTCGTTTGCAGGCTTAATTCTTTGGCTAAGTGAAAAAAAGTGTATCTTTGCACTTGACTTTTCTCACTTTGTGCGTTATATGTATATAAAGCAGAAAAAAGAAGTCGTTTGGTAACGCAGATGATGCAGATAGAGTTGAAAAAAGGATGCGGGATGGTTCTTTTTGATGTCCTTTTGCAAAAAAACGGATATCGAAAATGGTCGAATCACAAATAATTGCTATCTTTGCAATGCAATGTTGATAGTTGAAAATAATTAATTATGCTGACAAATCAGGAATGCGAGGCGATGAACTCGTTCAAGAAAGATACTTTGATGGCTGCGCTGGGGATGACCTTCGTGCCGACTGACGATGACTGTGCGGTGGTGGAGATGCTGATTTCGACGGCGACCCGTCAGCACATGGGTATCGTACATGGTGGTGCTTACTTGGCTCTGGCTGAAACGGCTGCTGGTGCCGGTTCGCTGCATGTGGCGGGTATGGATGCAAAGGTGTGTGGCATTCAGGTATCGGGCAACCATGTGATGATGTCGCCCACCGAAGGTAAAGTCATCGGATACGCCACGTTGGTGAGTGCCGGACATACCATCCATGTGTGGAATGTTGACGTGAAGGACGAGGGGGGTAATGTGCTGTCGACTGCAAGGGTGGTGAATAGGGTTCAAATTGAAAATAAAGAGTGAAAAATATGAAGAAACTGATAATTTGCGGCATGGTGCTATTTGTACTTACGTCGTGCATAGAAACCCAGAAGGGTGAGGTCGTGAAAGACGGTCTGGCTGAAGTAGAACCGACGCAAATTGAGGTGGGCACCGTTGGTGACGGCACTTCGATGCATTCGCTAGAGTTGGTTGGTGTGTTTGGCGACACCCTCTATTTCGTGTACGAGAACAACGCTGTGGGTGGTTTGGCTTGTGGCGACTTCGTCAGTGTGGAATACACGGAGGGTGATGGCGAACTGAACGCTCAGTATATCGTGAACCTCTCTGCATTGTGCCATCAATGGCAGGGAAGCGATGAGGCAGGCAGTTATTCCTTCAAGTTTGAGGAGGATGGTAGTGTTGCAGCTACGGGGGGCGATACGGAATATGCCGAATGGGTTATCGGTAATGGACAGCTTAAGATGTCGGGTGAGAATGGTGAGGATGTGGAGAGGTTCGACATCGTGCTCCTGACTGAAGACAGTCTTGTGCTGAAGTCGAACGATGGCATCATGATGGAGATGGGGAGAAGGGAATGAAATTGAATAAAATATAAAAACATGAATCGTATATGCATTTTCCTTATTGCGTTGATTGCCTCTGTTCAGGCTTTCGCAACGCAGCCCGACAAGAAACCCGAGAAGGTGTTGCCGGTACAGGAGAAAGTGTACCTGCATTTCGACAACAACTGTTACTTCCTGGGCGATACTATCTGGTATAAGGCCTACGTGGTGCTGGCTGATGACAATACGCCGCAACCTCTGAGCAAGATTCTGTATGTGGAGCTGCTGAACGAGCAGGGCTATATTATGGAGCGTCAGCAATTAGTAGTGGACGAAAACGGACAGGCTAACGGACAGTTCGCCATCTGCGACACGACGTTCGCCGGCTATTTCGAAGTGCGTGCCTACACCAAGTGGATGCTTAATTTCGGCTATGAGCACCTCTATTCGTGGTACACCAAGACGTGGTATTCCCCAGATACTGAGAATGGGTGGTATCCTGTGGAGAACGATGAGCTGCTTGCGCTTCAGCAGCAGCAACAGGAGGACGCAAAGACTACACGTATCTTCCGCGGTAGTATTGACGTATTCCTCGACGATGAAGGCAAGGAAATAGAACAGGATGAAAAGAAACAGAAGAAGGTGTCGTCGATTGTCACCAAGGATAATGAATACGACAGCGGGTTCAGCATCGACCGTGATGGCATGGAGAAGAACTACCGCCTCTACAGCAACCTTTTCTCGCGCGTCATCCCCGTCTATTCCCGTCCCGATAGTGCCGAGCATTATATGCGCAAGATTATCCCCACGAAGATTACGATGGGCGACTATCAGGTGAACTGGTTGTATCCTGAGTTTGATGTCAAGTTCTACCCTGAAGGTGGTACACTCGTGGAGGGATTCCCCTGCCATGTGGCTTGGGAGGCGATGAATCAGGAACTGGAACGTCTCAATGTGCGTGGTGTCTTGTTGGAGGAGGGCGAGGAAATCGATTCGCTCCGTCCTATCCATGCTGGACGAGGAATGTTTACTTTTACCCCTCAGCATGGCAAGAGTTACAAGGCACGTTTCGAATTCGGCGAGCATAAGTTCAATTTCAAGCTGCCTGAAGCGGAGCGTTATGGTGCCCGTCTCGTGGTGGAGCAGGACGAAGAGGGCGTTTACTTCAACGTGGCCAAGAACTTCAAGGAAGACCGCCCGTTGGCGCTTCTGGTGCTCTGCCGCGGTAACAAAATCAAAACCTTCAGTATCACGGGCAACGAAGCTGTGTGGGAGGACGCCATGTATCAGGAGGATCTGCCTGAAGGCGTGAACCAGGCTGTTCTGACTGATGGGGACGGAAATGTCTTTGCTGACCGTCTTTTCTTCATCAACCGTACTGATGAGGCGAAAGCGCACGTTCTTATTGGTGGCATCCCCAACCGTCCGTATCGTCCGCTTGAACATATTAAGCTTAACCTCATTGCTACCGACTCGAAGGGAAGTCCGCTGAAGGATCAGACCTTTTCTGTAGCCGTACGCGATGCCGACCAGCTCGACCCCTCATTTGCTTCCGGTAACGTGCTGACCAACCTCCTGCTGGAATCGGAAATCAAGGGATTTGTTGAAACTCCCGACTATTACTTCGAAGCGAACGACGAGAAGCACCAGCAGGCGCTCGACCTCCTGCTGATGATTCAGGGCTGGCGCCGGTACGACTGGCACTATGTGGTTGCACCATCGCAGTTCACCCTTCAATACCTGCCCGAACAGAAGATGGTAATCTACGGCAATGCGATGCCGCTGCGTCGTAGCCTCTTCACGAAGGATCAGGGATTGCTGCAGATTACCGCCAGGCTCTTTAATACCTCAAACGACCTGAAGGAGGGCGACACCTATCTGTTCGAAGGGAATGTCAAGGCCGACACCGCCGGCTATTTCCAGATTCCTTACGAGCCTTTCTACGGTACTGCCCGCCTCACCCTTCGTGCCAAGTTCGTCAAGAAGATGGAGAAGAAGAACTATGACAAGGTGGAGCACGATTCGAAGATATTCCTGCGCAAGCAGTACTTCTATCCACAAGGAGTCAAGACCTATAGTTGGTATGAGACCCATAGCCCCGATTATTTCAAGGACAGAAAACTCACATGGGAGGAGTTCCAGGAAGATATCTATGCCTCTGAGTGGATACCGCAGGTCAGCATCAAGTCGAAGCGTCGTCCTCATGCCAAACGCCAACGCGACAAGCATGTGTATCAGGTCCGATTCATCGATTTCGTCAATGATAAGTGGGACCAAGGTTACTACGATACCTTTGTGCTGCTCGACGGAATGGAATACTCATTGCAAGACCATCAGCAACTCGTCGATGGATTCGTACGGCACCAATATGTGACCGATTATAATACCCATGAGTCGCATATAGCTGCCATCGACTGGAGTTCGGGCGATTTTAACGACCATGCCGACAATTTTTCCTTCCTTTCGTCCCCGAAAACCATCAGTGTAGTATCCGACTCGCCGCGACGTCAGACTCCGTTTGAACATTACCACCTTGATCGGCAGGAAGGATCGCCTTCGTTTGGTATAGATGCTTTCATCAACTATACTATGTACGATAAGAAGGACCGTCCGGATTTGAAAGGTCGTGAGTACAACCTACAAGGATTTAACCGCCCTGCTGAGTACTACAACCCTGATTATAGCAAAGCAAAACTGCCCGAGATAAAGGACTACCGTCGCACTCTTTATTGGAATCCGAAAGTCAAGACCGACCAATACGGGCAGGCTTCCATCGAGTTCTACAACAACTCTGTCTGCACCACCGTTGATGTATCGGCCGAGGGCGTGACGAAGCACGGAGAATGCTTGGTGCAAGACGAACAATAACAAAAAATCATCATGATAGAATATAATTATGGCGAACCAATGCGCAGAGGTCGCATTGAAGTGATTTGCGGTTCGATGTTCTCGGGTAAGACTGAAGAACTGATTCGCAGGATGAAGCGAGCGCAGTTTGCGCATCAGAAAGTGGAGATATTCAAGCCCGCCATCGATACACGCTACTCTGATGACGATGTAGTTACCCACGAAGGGGTGGCCATTCCGTCCACACCTGTCGACAATTCGTCCAGCATCCTACTGTTGGGCGATCAATGCGATGTGATAGGTATCGATGAAGCGCAGTTCTTTGACGAAAACCTCGTTGCTGTATGCAACGAACTGGCTTCGAAGGGAGTAAGGGTTATCATTGCGGGTCTTGATATGGACTTTCGAGGAGTTCCTTTCGGCCCTATGCCAGCTTTGTGTGCTGTTGCTGATGATGTAACGAAGGTACATGCTATCTGTGTGCGCTGTGGCGCATTGGCATACGTGTCACACCGTAAAGTGCATGAAGAGAAACGGGTGTTGCTTGGTGAAGTAAACGAATACGAGCCACTTTGCCGAGTTTGCTATCAGAAAGCAAAGACTCCCTAATGCCTTTTAGAGGGAAGCAAAAGGTGTTATTCTGCTAACACTTCACATACCCTATCTTGGAAAGCACGGCCTTCTGCTGCTGTGCGATTGCCATTATTGATGATGGAGAAGGCCAAGAGGTGGCCATTTGATGCCGTGACGTAGCCGGTCAATGCACTGACGCCCGTCACGGTTCCTGTTTTGGCGCGAACGTTGTTACGTGCCGCTCCCGATGTCATCCTTTTCTCCAATGTGCCGTCGACACCTGCTATTGGGAGGGTCTTATAGAGAGGAGTAAAGATTTCTTCGTGCTGATATGCGTAACGTAGAAGTGCCACGTGTAGCGACGCTGTAACATAATCGTACAAGGATAGTCCGCAACCGTCTGCCACCTTCACATAGGCTGTAGGGAACCCCGTCTTTTCGATAACGCTTTCCACCACAGCGGCGCAGTCTTTCCATCCGATTCCTTTTTTTCTGTCGGCTGCCAGCTGGAAGAACATCGATTCGGCATAGAGGTTGTCGCTATCTTTCATCATCTGCTGCATAATGTCCTCCACTGTATGGACAATTGTGCAGATGAGCATCGAATTGCTTGTTGGCCTGTAGGTGGCTATTCCGATGCCGTTCACGCTAATGCGTTCTGCCTCTAACTGACGGCTTAACGTTTGCAAGAAATTGAGGGCAGGGTTGTATCGATTGATTTTGGTTGGTTTGCATTCATAAGCATCCCCTCCAAGGCTTAGCGGCGTGAGGTACGGCTGTTCGTCGTCCCAGCACCATCCGTTACCCAAGCATAGCGTGTCCTTCATCGACAGGTCTGCATATAGTTTCCCGTTGATTCGTCCAATCCCGGTTGCTTTCACCGCCTTTACAATCTCTTTCAGGTGGGTGACAGTCAGTTTCGGGTCGAAATCACCGATAACGTAGATGTCGCCATTCAACGTCTGCATTCCCTTCTCGTCAGGTGCAATCTTTCCGTCAGCATACACCGCGGTGCGGTAGTTGTGGGCAGCACCCAATACGTCGAGTGCACTGATGGCAGTCAAGACTTTCTGTGTTGATGCCGGACGCATCATTTTCTGCTGGTTGTAGGCGAACACCAGAGAGTCGCCTGTCAGGTCGTACACGCTGATGCCTGTAGAATAGTAGCTGCGGTCGGCCTCTTGTGCAAGAAGGGTCAACTTTTCGATAACGTTGTCTGACCAACTCGCCACGATGGTGTCAATCACTATAGAGTCGGTATACTCCTGACCTTTAACAACTTGTGCATTCAACGCAACCATCAGGCAGAAAACACCTGACAGTATCTTCTTGATATATCTATTCTGCAGTTCCATATTTCTTTAGTTCCATGATTTGTTTGATAAACGCTTCCTCCTCTTTCGGCATAACAACCACCGTCTTGTCATTACCATAGACGATGAGCAAATAGGAGATAAACGCTTGTTTCCCTATTCGAATCCGTCGTATCCGTTCGATACGTTTAATGCTCTCCATAGGAATGATTTGCCGTTTCGACAGCTTGCCATTATTGACCGTCAAATTCTCTTCGTTCAGTTGGTATTCGGTGTGGATAGTCCGTTCGATGATAACCAACAACAGGAGTAGTGATCCCGCAATCAACAAACCGTTCCCTTCCCAAATCAAGCAGATGGTCAGGGCTGATAAGATGGCAATCAATATCCAATTGCCGACTTGTACTCGAGCGCGATATGTGCGGGTTGAAAACATCTGTTTTGATTTTGTTGCGCAAAGATAGTAAATTATTAAGAATTAAAAGTTAAGAGTTATGAAAAATTGAAAGAAATTATGTATTATGTATTATGCTTTATCAATTATTTTGTAACTTTGCAAATAATTTAGGAGCAATGTCATTGTTACCAATGGAATCATGAGTAAATCAGATAAAAAGATATAGTTATGAAGAGAATTGTTTTTATTATCAGTTGTTGTTTGTTCGCTGTTATGAGTGCCAGTGCACAAACATTGGATCAAAAGAAGATTTGTGCTTTAAAGTGGACCTTGCAGCAGACGTTTTATAACAAGCCTGAGGGTCAGCAGATAGCTCGCTTGAATGTGACAGAATTCAAGTCGTTCAACGAGTTCCAGCAAAACAAATTGATTAGCGATGCCATTAAGAAGGTAACTAATCCGTCGGACCTAAGTCGTGTGAAAAATATTATCGGTGCTACGAACGACAGTAATTTGGCTTCCAGTGTGCCATCGGGTGCAAAGAGGGAGTATCAGGCCGATCTTGATAAGGCAAAGTCTGCAGCTCCTGTAGTGGAGGACGAGGAAGTGGTAGAGGAAGAAACTGAGGCTGAGCCTGCAGATGAACCAACTGAAGCTCCGGCACCTGGTATTCAGACTGTAGAGGAAGTTCAAAATGAACAGGCAGATGAAGAGGCTACTCCTGAAGATGCTCAGGATGTTGCAGCATTGGCAGATGCAGGTGGTGTGTCTTGGTTAGATGCTGTATTGATCGCGCTTGGCGTTTATGTGATTCTGTCACTTTGTGTGTGGTTGTTCCTTCGCTCAAGAAAGCATGGTTCGATGTCTGAAGAAATGGTATCGATGGAGCAGTATCGGGCGGAACGTGTTCGTTTGATGGAGCGCATCAAGTCGGTAGAAATCGAAATGGAGAACATGAAGGATCAGAAGCAGAATAATGCTGCAACGAAAGCAAATGTAACTCCTGAAAAACCAGCAGAACCAGTAGTGAAGCAGCCAGAGGTGAGGGCACAGCCCGACCCTGTTCAACCATATGTGGCTCCAAAGCAGGAGGAACGATCAGAAGTGTCAACACAAGGTCCTTCTCTCTTCTCTGATCCAGTCGTTGAACCTCAGGAGGTGGTCGCAGAGCCCGTGGTTCCAATCGTTGAACAGCCTGTGGCACGTCCGAAGTTTTCCGTAGTGATGTTCTATCCAGTTCCTGAGGATGGTATGTTCGTAAACGGTACGACGGATATTGAACCGGGAAAGTCTTTGTATATGATGAAGACAAGTGATAATGTACATGCTACATTCCAGATTCTGAATACTCCTGAGGCTATCTCAGCTGCTTTGGTTTCGATGAACGATATGGTGAAACCTGCTTGTAAGGTGTTGAATACAGTGGCTGATCCTGTTGAGATTCTGGCAGAGAAACTTGGTACTGCTGTTCGTGAGGGTGAAGGATGGCGTATTACGAATAAGGCTGTTGTACGTCTGATTTAAAGTCTTTGTAAGTGGCTGTACCTCCACCGAGAATCGAACTCGGATCTAATCTTTAGGAGAGATTTATTCTATCCATTGAACTATGGAGGCGTTTGCGGCTGCAAAGATACAAAGAAAATAAGAGTTAAGAGTTAAGAATTAAGAGAAAAATAAGGAAATACAATTGTTTTATGACATTTACACAGATTTGTAACCCTATCTTTGAACAAGTCATTAAAGATTATCATCTAGTGGACGATGTAGATCAGGACATCAAGAATCCTTACGAGTTGGGTACTATCGAATATGACCTTTATGTCAAGAATTGGATCGATACTGTTCAATGGCATTTGGAGGATATCATCCGTGACCCTCATATCAATCCTGTGGATGCTTTAGCGCTCAAGCGAAGAATCGATAAGAGCAATCAGGATCGTACCGACTTGGTCGAGCGTATTGACTCGTATTTCCTTACCATGTATGGCGGCGTGAAAACGCAGGCAGATGCAACCATCAATACCGAGAGTCCTGCATGGGCGATTGACCGTCTGAGCATTCTTGCCCTGAAGATTTATCATATGCAGGAGCAGGTTTTGCGTGACGATGCAACTGCTGACCATCAGGCACTTTGCCAACGAAAGCTCGATGTGTTGCTTGAGCAGAAGAAGGATTTGTCGTCTGCTATCGACCAACTGATTGATGATATCGCCGCAGGGCGTAAGTACATGAAGGTGTATAAGCAGATGAAGATGTACAACGACCCGAGCACTAATCCGATTCTGTACGGGAAAAAATAAGCCTTAGTGAAAAATAGTCATTTTTTCCTGCAGACCTCCTGAACACCTTTAACTTGATATGCATGAATCGACTGCTAATCATACGGTTTTCGGCAATGGGTGATGTGGCAATATCCGTGCCAGTCATCACTTCATTGGCGCTAAGCAATCCGGAATTACAGGTCACGGTTCTTACCCAGCAACGTATGGCCCCATTATTTTCATGGATGCCCGACAATGTAGAGGTGTTGGGTGTTGATTTGCACCACTATCATGGCATTGGGGGGTTAGGAAAATTATATGGTCGTCTGCAGGAGTATCACTTCGATGCGGTGGCTGATATCCATGACGTACTGCGTACTAAGTACCTACGTATGAGGTTCAGGTTGCAAGGAACGAAGGTTGCCGTCATCGATAAGACACGTGCAGAACGTAAAGCGCTGTTGGGGCATGGGATGGAGCATGAAGCCTTGATGCCTGTTACGGAGAAGTATGCTGCTGTGTTCCGGGAATTGGGATTGAAATATACAGTATCTTATACGCCGCCTAGGATTCCTGAATCCGAGCAGATATTTCCTTTTGCTGTCACATCGCCAGCCATTGGGGTAGCTCCCTTTGCTGCTCATTCTGGTAAGATTTATCCGTTGGATATGATGAAAGAGGTTGTAGATTCGCTGGCCGACAGCGGTATGCAGGTGTTCCTGTTTGGCGCCGGTGATCAGGAGAAAGGCATCTTGGAATCATGGGAAAGAGAGAAAGTCATGTCGGTTGTCGGCAAGTTGGGCGGATTGCGGCAAGAGTTGATTCTTATGAGCCGACTCGATATGATGATATCGATGGATTCAAGCAATATGCACATGGCTGCGATGATGGGTACCCGCACGTTGTCAGTATGGGGCGCTACACATCCTAAGGCGGGCTTCGTAGCTTGGAACCAGCTAGAGGAATCAATCGTTCAGGTGGATATGCCGTGTCGTCCTTGTTCCATTTATGGCAGTAAGCCTTGTGTCGAGGGCGATTATCCTTGCTTACGTCAAATTTCTCCACAACGTATCGTGGATTTAGTAAAGAAATATGAAGCTCAGTAAAGCACAGAATATATTATACCATATCGTACGAACCTCGTTCTACGTCATTTCGCTCTTACCGATGCGTGTGCTCTATGGTATTTCCGACATGGTGTGTCCTTTCGTCCGTGCGTTCTATCGTTGTCAACTGGTGCGTCAGCAACTCACGGAGTGCTTCCCTGAGAAAACCTTACAGGAAATAAAGAACATCGAATCTGCCTTTTATCATCAGTTCTGCGACCTTTTCGTTGAGATGATCAAGCAGTTCTCCATGTCGCGTGAAGAGATGATGCGGCGTATGGTGTTTGTTGATTGCGATGAAGCCATCGCGAACTTCAACTCCAAACAGAACATTCTGTTTATGATGTTAGGGCATTTCGGTAATTGGGAATGGATTGCATCATTGCAGTATTGGACTCCAGGTGTGCAGTGTTCGCAGGTGTATCATCCGCTCAACAACGACGTGTTCGACCGTCTCTTCCTCGATTTGAGAGAACAATACGGCGGTGAGTGTATCCCAATGCGTAAGACGGTTCGTCGATTGCTGCAGCTGAATGTTGGCGATAAACCTGTCATTTGTGGCATGATTGCCGACCAGCAGCCTCGATGGGATGCCATCCATCATTTTAGTCCCTTCCTTGGTCACGATTCCGCCGTATTCATCGGTACAGAGGAGGTAGCCAAGAAACTGAATTCTTTGGTCTATTACGGTAGGGTCACTCGCGTGAAGCGCGGTTACTATCAATGTCGCGCTATCCCTATTACCTTGAATCCTTTAGAGATTGATAACTACCAGATTACCGACCGTTATATGGAACTATTGGAGCAGGATATCCGCATGCATCCAGAACTGTGGCTTTGGACGCACAAACGATGGACGCGCACCAAAGAAGAATGGGAGGAGCGGCAGTTATGAATACGAATCTCCTGAGTATGTTCCTTGTCTTTGCGAAGATTGGCGCCTTCACCCTCGGTGGCGGTTATGCTATGGTGCCGATTATGGAGAAAGACATCGTCGATCGGCATCAATGGCTCACCCGCGAAGAGTTCATGGATGTTCTCATCGTGGCACAGAGCACTCCAGGCCTGTTTGCCATCAACATGGCGAGCCACATTGGCAATAAGACTATGGGTGTGCTTGGTGGTATTGTTGCTTCCTTTGGTGTTGCGCTACCTTCCATCGTATCCATTCTGCTTATCGCTATGTTCTTCCGTGCTTTCAAGGATAATATCTACATCGAAAAGATATTTATGGGTGTACGCCCGGCTGTCGTGGCGTTGATAGCTGCGCCTTGTTTCTCGATGGCACGAGCTGCAAAACTCTCCCTCAGTAATCTGTGGATACCTGTGGTTTCCTGCCTGCTTATCACCCTGTTCGGTGTTTCACCCATCTGGATCATCCTTGTCGCAGGCTTGGCAGGTTACTTATATGGGCGGTTCAAGACAAATAGTTAAGGTTTATAGTTCCCTTTTCATTCGGCTTATGATTTTCTTGCAACTCTTTATAGTATTCACTAAGATAGGCGCTTTCAACTTCGGAGGCGGTTATGCCATGCTGTCGCTCATCCACAACGAAGTGGTGGAGAAGAATCAGTGGCTTACGTCTGCTGAGTTTACCGATATCGTTGCTGTCAGCCAGAGTACCCCAGGACCTATCGGCATCAACTGTGCCACCTATACCGGTTACACCGCTGTTATCAATGAAGGCTATCCTGAATGGATGGCCGTTCTTGGTGCGGTCCTCGCCTCGCTCAGTGTCTTGTGGGTACCATTCCTGCTGATGCTCACCATCAGTAAGATACTGCTGAAGTATAGCAAGAATCAAACCATTGGCAACATCTTTTCCGTGCTCCGTCCTGCTATCGTAGGCTTCATTGCCGCTGCTGCCATCCTCCTTATGTCGGCCGACAATTTCGGCAGCCCTTCCGACAGCCCCTTCCAGTTCGTCGTCAGCCTACTTCTCTTTATCTTTGCCTTTGTCGGCACACGTCTTTACCGAATTCATCCCATCCTCATAATCATCCTTGCCGGCATAGCCGGACTTATTATTTATTAATATAATAAGGTGGTATGGTATCAGCATCAATGGCATTCCAGATGCTGTGCGTTTTTCTTACAAATTTTTCCCCTTTTCGTGAACGATTCTCGTCTTTCTGTGTATGCGTTAATGAAAGAGCTCTGACAATCGTTTAATCATTAAAAATCAGAAAAGAATGAATAGAGTATTATTATTTGTTGTGTCGGTCATGCTCAGTTCCGCTGCTATGGCTCAGGTAAAAGCTGTGAGAGTAGAAAGTCCGATTGTAACAGAGAAAGATTTTGTGTGGTATGTAGAACAAAAAGAGGCGTGGAAAGCGCAGACGCAGAAGAATCCTAAGGATGAGACAGCATGGTTGAACTATTATCATGCGGCACACTATATGGGTTGGTGGGGCGCTAATTCTGACAGCGTAGTCCGTCAGGTAATGAGCGAGATGAAGCAGGCCATTCCTGATAGCTATACATATAATTTCTGTGCCTATCGTGCCGGTCATCTTGCTGACGAAACAGATGGCGATAAATATGCGGAAGCAGCATTGGCAAAACTGCCCGACGAAATGCAGTTCTTTGACTATGACCAATGGGTGTGCTACTTAGCGATGAAAGGATATGAGCCACGAATGGCTCAAATGGCGAAGCGCTATTTCGATAGTGGCTTTTATTCGGAAAACGTGTTGCGTTACGGCTATAACGAGTTGGCTGGTATGGACGCAGACGGTATCTATATCGGCTCTGGTGATACATCTATCATTCCTAAATGGCTCATTCAGGAGGGTATGGGGAAACACAAAGACAAGACCATCGTATGCATCCCGTTCCTCGCGGTGAAGGAATATCGTCAATGGCTGAACGGGAAGCTCAATATTTCCTTGCCTGAATGGGAAGCAGGGTCTTACGATACGTACCAGGACTTCGAGCGTGCAGCCCTGCAGACCATCATCGACAAGTATGGCAGTAAGGTGTATTTCTCCGCGACCACACCTCCGTCATCGATGGAGCCATGGAAGCAAAACCTCTACAACGAAGGTCTGTTGCTAAAATACTCAAAGAAGTCATATGACAATCTCGCCGTGAAACGTCGTAATGTAGAGGAACGCTACATGCTGGAGTATCTGCTTGTTTCGTTCCGTCCTGACTGGACATCAGGTCAGCGCCTGTCTGCCAACTACGCTGTTTTGCTTGCCGACCTGTTGCCTTACTACGAAAAGCATGACCAGAAGCGATACGATTGGCTGATGCGACGACTGGTGAGCGGAATCAGTAATACATCGCTCAGCGAGGAGAAGAAACAAGAATACATGAACGTGCTGATTGAGAAGTAAGTCATGCTGATACCCTTACGACTATCATCGCGGTCAGATGAACAACTGATGCAGCGAGCATCACGAGGCAGCAATCGTGCCTTCGAGGAACTCTACAACCGTTATGCCCGACGGTTGCAGGGTTTCTTCGTCCGAAGGCTTGGTGATGATGCCGACCTTGCTGCTGATTTTATGCACGACACTTTCCTGCGACTCTATGCTGCCCGCGAGACCTATCATGAAGGTCGAAGCTTCCGTGCTTGGCTCTATACCATCGCTTATAACCTCTGCAGGAACCACCATCGTAATCAGTTGATGCTTGTCTCCGACGAGGGCGTGGACATCACCGATGAGGCCTCTGTTGAGGTCGAGATGGATATGAAAGACCTTCGCGATGCCCTACGGGAGGTACTCCGTAAGCTCCCCGAACCCTATGCCATGCTCTTTTCGCTCCACTATGAAGAGGAGTTGACCATTCCTCAGATAGCACAAATCACCGGACTACCAGAAGGTACTGTGAAGTCGCGTCTGCATAAAGCAATGAATATCATCAAACAAAACTTGAAGCAATATGAAAATCGATAACCAAGACATCATTCGTACCGCTCGCCAGCTGCGAGATGAAGAGAATGAACAACTGCATGTTTGTCCCGAGTTTAACTATACAAGACCTTGGCGACACGTACCCTCATGGCTCATTGCCATTCCTGCGGCAGCCGTCATCGGCTTCTTCATAGGCCTATGGACACAAGCTGGTACAGAAAACGATGCTCCACTTACGGCACTCGTTGATACCGTATATATCAAAGTACCTGCATCGCAGCCTCCACAGGATACTGTGACTCAGGTGGTACCTGCTGCGCCTGCTCCTGCTCCAAGGCAGACAGCACATGCTTCTGCAAAATCACGCAATCCTCAACCATCCATTGGCCGCTCTGTTGCAGACGACCACATCCGCTATGACTTGTTGGTAAGGAACTAAAAGGTGGTTAAGTCCGTCATTTGCACTCATTAAGGGAGCAGATTGTCTCAATATTCCGCATCAGCCCTTCGTATTTGGCGCGTTTGACGGCAGAGCCTCGGAAGAGTTCTTGGTATTGCTCGCGAGTGAGGGTGGCCCAATCGGTGGCGGTCATGGAGGTGAGGCGAGGAGAAGCTTGGAAGGGAGTATTAGTATCATGGGGTTTATAAGGTGTGTTGGCCTTATAGACCCTATTATTGTGTGGACAAGCCAGTTGACAGCGGTCGCAACCATAGATGTAGCGTGGGGTGGGTTGGTTACGGACAATGTCTGCCTGCTCAGGGGTGAACGGACCGCGATGCTCGATGGTGAGGTACGAAAGACATCGTCGGGCATCAAAGGAAGCCTCCTCCAATTTATTTTCTTCGGAGGATTGTGATAAGGCACCGGTGGGGCAAGCATCAATACAGCGGTGGCAAGTGTCACAGCGGTTGGGGATGGGACTATCGTATTGGTCGACATCAGTTGTGAGGAGCAGTTCGCCGAGGAACACAAAACTGCCGCAGCCTGGAACAATGAGGTTGCGGTGGCGACCTATCCATCCAATGCCGCTCTTCTCTGCCCAATAGCGTTCCAACATCGGGGCGGTGTCAACGGCAACTCTAAAGCGGCCCCCCTCTAACTCGGAGTATTCAGAATAGTCTGAGTGTTCAGAAGACTTGAAAATAGCTTTGGCAAGTTCGCGGATGCGTGCTTTCATCACATCGTGGTAATCAGGCCCATATACATAGAAGGCTATTTGGGGATGGTCTGGTGCAATGCGTTCGGTAGGGGTGTAGTCGAGAGCGAGGGAGATGATGGTGCGACAGCCAGGGAGGAGAAGGTCAGGATGATAACGTAGGTCAAGATTACGGTTCATGTAGGCCATTTGGGCTTGGTGTCCGGAAGCTATCCAACGTTCGTAGGCCTCTTGTACCTTTGGCTCGACGGTGCGAGCATTAGCAATACCACATGCAGCAAAGCCGAGGCGGGTAGCTTCGGCTTTGATGAAGGAAGATGAGAGTGTGGAGGTAATGCTCTTACTCATATTGATTCTTAATTCTCCTCTTGGGGAGTTTGAGGGGGCTTTATTTCAGATGTCGGCTTCGTGGTTGGTTGGCATCGAATAAGCGGAACTCATAACCTTGCTCCTGCAGCCACTCTATGGATTGGGGCAGTGCAGTGCGTAGTTTATCGATACTTTTCAGGGAGTCGTGGAAGGTAATGATGCTACCATTGCGGGTGTAGCGTTTCACGTTGTTCACCACATCGTCGGCAGTAAGCAGGCGGCTGTAGTCGCGGGTGACGACATCCCACATGATGATTGTGAACTTGCGCCGCAGACGCATGTATTGCGCCCATCGCATCCAACCGCGTGGGGGGCGTATCAAGTGCGAGTGAATCAACCGATCCGCCTTGTAGGTGTTGCGAAGGAACTCCTTGCTCGAGCAACTGAATCCGCCGACATGGTTGAACGTATGATTGCCCAGTCGATGTCCGCGTCGGGCAATCTCCTCCATGAGCTGAGGATACTTACGCACGTTGTCGCCTACCATGAAGAACGTGGCCTTCACCCCATAACGATCGAGGACGTCGAGGATGAAGGGAGTCGCTTCTGGGATGGGGCCGTCGTCGAAGGTGAGGTAGACGGCCCGTTCCGTGTGGGACATGCGCCAGATGGCACTGGGATAGAGCCAACGGAGCCACGTGCTTGGTTGCTCGATAATCATACTTGACTACGGGTTGACGCCAAGACTTTCGGCACGTGATGCCAGCAGTGTGTACGAATGGTTCAAGTATGCCAAGAGGTCTTCTGCTTGCTTGGCATACATCGATGCCTTCGTGCCTGCTTCCTCAGACTTACCCAATGTTTCGAGTGAACGCTGTATCTCTGCAATGGCATAGATCTCGCTGCGACAGTCGCGCCAAGCGGCGGCGAAGCGTGCGTTGCCAAGCGATGCATAGAAGGTGATGTACTCGCGTGATGTCTTCTCCATCTCGTTGAGTATCTCCACGCCCTTGTCGATCTTGCCACAAGCGATGAATCCTTGAGCTATCTCCAGACCACCGTTGTCACCCTTGTAAGGCACGTTGTAGGCAGGAATCTCTGCGTCACACTTCTCGAGTGCCTGAAGCGCCTTGTCCTTCTTGCCCTCATCGAGCAAGGTAGTGATGAGGTGGGCAAACCAACGACGGTGTGTCCAACACATACGCATCGTAGTCTCTTCGAGATAGAGGTTGGGTTGCTTCAGGTTACCGTAGTGGTACTTATTCATCATGTTGTCGAACATCTTCTCAGAGTCGACCACCGCTTGCTGCGGCATATTCTCATCGAAAGTGAACGGTGTGATGCGCCAAGCCAGACCTTCCTGAACGAAGTGGTGCCACAGATTGCCGTAGTTCTGAGGGCCTACTGTGGTAGAAACGTAGAGCGGCCGCTCGAAGTTGCTTTGGGCAATCATCTCCAGCATCATAGTGAAGTTCTTGAGGATAGTATTCTGACCAGCGAGGCTGATGACCATCTTATCAGGGATAGAGTCGCCAGGAATCATCATGCCCGACTTACATACGGCATCCTTGTTGATAGTAACATAGAGGGTGTCGGATGGAAGGCATGAGGGGAGATCCTTCACCATGTCGGCAAACTCGGCAGGGATATCTTCTTTGAGGAGGAACTTCTTGATGGCGTTCTTCAGTTCAAACGGTTCGTCACCCCATATGGCACGAGCCGTCTCAGGGTCTTGACGATACATCGTTTCAACGAGCTCTTTCATTTTGATTTCACGACCGCCAAGGAAGAGTGGTGGATTCACCTCTGTCATTTCGTTCTTTCCAGAAACGTATTGCAGACGTGTCCATGAGATAGGCAATGGTGTTGATTGCTGGTCTCCTTCAAAGGCAGGACGCTTCATCTGGTCGATATACCAGTCGGTTTGCAAGTACGAAAGGTTGCAGACGCGCACGTCGGTACGATTGCCCTCTGTATCCTCGTTATACCAAAGAGGGAAGGTATCGTTGTCGCCGTTGGTGAAGATAACACCGTCGTGTGGGATGGTCTCGAGGTAGTTCAATCCGAAATCGCGGCACATGTATCTACCGCTTCGGTCATGGTCGTCCCATGTCTGACTAACCATCTGAAGTGGTACTGCAATCGCAGGGATTACAGCAATGACCGATGCAACGATGGCGCCCAGACGATGATTGAGGCGCTTACTCAACAGTTTCTCAATCCAAGCGAAGATAGCGGTAACACCGAGGCCGCACCAAATAGCAAATGCATAGAACGACGCAGCATAGGCGTAGTCACGTTCACGTGGTTGGCCAGGTGTCTGGTTAAGGTACAGTACGATAGCAATACCCGTCATGAAGAAGAGGAAGCAAACCACCCAGAACTGTTGGATGCCCTTCTTGCCGCGAAACGCCTGCCACAACAGACCGAAGATACCAAGCAACAGCGGTAAGCAGTAGAACACGTTGTGACCTTTGTTCTCCTTCAATTCGGTAGGCAGGAGATCCTGATTGCCGAGACGGAGGTCGTCAAGGAACTTAAAGCCTGTAATCCAGTTACCATGCTCTGTTTCGCCCAAACCTTGAAGGTCGTTTTGGCGACCGGCGAAGTTCCACATGAAATAGCGCCAGTACATGAAGTTCATCTGGTAGGACAGGAAGAAGCGGATATTGTCGTACTGAGTAGGTATCTCAATCTGCTGACTGCCTTGACCAGGGATGTTATAATTTACGGTCTTATAGTGAACGTCTGACAGCCACGAGATATACTTCGAAGCGTCGCGTTCCTCATAGATACGTGGGAATAACATGCATTGGTCAGACGGATAGATATAATCGAATTTCTCGCGGATTACTTCGTACTCGTCCTTCTCGTCAGCACTGGCTTTCTCCTTACGCTGATATACTGGCGCGCCCTTTGAGGTGTTGTATGCCAACCTGTCGCCCTTCTGTATGATTTCGGCCTTTGACTTGAAGGTAGGACCATAGAATAACGGACGGTCGCCATACTGTTCACGACCCAGATACTCCTCGAGGGTAAACACATCCTCAGGAGAGTTCTGGTCCATCGGAGGATTGGCTGTCGAACGAATAACAATCAGCGCATACGATGAATAGCCAACCACCATCAGTGCCATACACAAGAGGATGGTGTTGAGGTTTTTTGATGTAATCTTCTTAAAATTGAAGATGATACCTGCAAGAATGGCAAGCACCACGATGCCGATGAGCGCACTACGCCAGCCGAAGCTATAGAACGGGATGCCCAGCATTGCTACACTGAGTAGGAATGCTATGTTCATGCGTGTTTTGCTCACAGCTTTTGTCGTCTCGATGATAGCCCATACGAGGCAGGCAACCAAAAGGATGAGATAGACATAGAGACCTGTGTTGAACGACATACCAAGCATGTTGACAAACAGCAACTCGAACCATCCGCCCACCTTCATGATGCCAGGAACCACACCATACAATACTGCTGCAATGATGACAGCTGCGATACCTACCGCAATGAGTGAACCACGGCCTGTAGGATTCTTTGAACGCTTGTAATAGTAAACCAATACCATCGCAGGGATACATAGCAAGTTCAGCAGGTGAACACCAATAGACAAGCCTACGAGGTAAGCGATGAGAATCAGCCAGCGGTCGCTACCAGCTTCGTCTGCCTTGTTCTCCCATTTCAGGATGAGCCAGAACACAAGGGCAGTTAGGAATGACGAGAAAGCATATACTTCGCCTTCCACAGCACTGAACCAGAATGTGTCGCTCCAAGTGTAAATCAATGCACCTCCGACACCGCTCGCCATGATGGCGATAAGCTGACCTGTCGTCATCTTCTCGTCGTCATCACAAATCAGCCTCTTTGCGAGATGAGTTACCGTCCAGAACAGGAACAGAATACATCCAGCACTCAGCAGTGCCGACATGGTGTTCACCATCTTGGCAATCTGGGTGGCATCGCTCGCAAACTGTGAGAACAGGTTTGCTACTAACATGAAAAATGGTGCGCCAGGTGGGTGTCCTACTTCCAGCTTCGCTGCTGTACTGATGAACTCCGGACAATCCCAAAAACTGGCTGTGGGTTCGATGGTGGAGCAATAGGTGAACGCAGCTATTGCAAAGACAATCCAACCTGTCACATTGTTAATGATCTTGTAAGTCTTCATTTTCTTTTTGTTTATATGTTAATTGTTCTATCTTGCTATTTGTTGCCAACCCTCGTATGTCTGCACACGAATGCATACTGAGTCGCAAGTATATTGCTTGAGAGGTATACTTAGAAACAGATCCTTAGTGTACGACTCTGCATCTTCTTGTGGACGTCCATGCATAAGTGTAAAGTACACTTTCTGGTATCCGTCCCGATTCACCACGCTGTCTTCGCAGAAGCCAAAGCGATGTGAGCCAACATCGGTAGTCAGCAATCCAATCCATAGGTTGAGATACCCTCCTGATTTCCAACAGCTCGTCAGATTCACAGGATCATAAGCTCCTGTTTTGAATTCTGCTCTTGGACGAGGATTTGCGGAGAACACATGACTCAACCCATACACACTCAACTTCTGGTTGGCATCGATGGCGTAAGTACACATACAGCGATAGGTCGTGTCAGCTGTCTCTGCCGTAATCTGCTGGTCGATAGTGTAGGTCACACCATCATCGAATCGGATGACAGAAACCATCCCTTCATGATTTGTGTCAGCCTCTACTAAGTCTATCTTGTATGCTGGTATCGAATCATCCTCATCCTTGCTACATCCGCATAAGCAAAGCAGCATCCACACAAAGATGATGGCTGACGCAGTATAATGTTTGTTGCTATGAATGCTTATGATTCTCATTTCCTTGATGATTTAAATTCCTTTAGCCTTCTGTTGGTTACGTGCCGGATTGGCATACATGGTCATCATCTTCTCTCGTAGGAACGGTATGTCGGGCTTCTCAAGAGTTACTTTCCTTAACTGTGCTTCGATGTATGCATTGAACTTAGCTACCTCTTCTTCTGACGTCTCCATGCCTGCAGCGACAAGGTTACAAGGGTAGAGGCGGTAGTGGGAATGAATCTCTTTGTCGATATGTTCTGCAATAAGTGGGAACAGCTCTGACTTCGGCATTTCTGAATCGAGGGTATCAAGCCAGTCATTAATGCATGGAGCTGCATGATAATGGATATGTCCTTTATAGCCGAAGATACCGATACTCATGTTGTCGAGGTCATCCTGTTGGCTCTTTTTGAAACCTTCGATATCACGTTTGTTCTGGAATTCCTCAGCCTTGAGGTAGTCGCAGGGGTCGAACTCGTATGATATAGCGAGTGGCACGATGTTGAGCGATTTCAGGCTTTTGATAACATCCTTGTCGCCTCCGATTGCCATCATCTTCAGAACGCTGTCCTGTGTGCGGTCGTCACTGTCTTTGGCTCTACCTTCCCGTTGTGCAATCCATAGGTTTCCGCCCTTTTCTTCGATGACGTAATGCATATATTTCGACATCTTGGCCGATGCCATCAGCATCTGGCGCATGGTGAGGGCACGCTGCACGATAAACGAACGGTTGATGCGCACCAAATCCTTGATCCATGGATACACCAGCAGGTTGTCGCCGATGGCGATTTCTACGGTGTCGCGTCCTTCGTCTACCAAAGCCATGTCGAGCAGGGCAGAGTCGAGCACGATATCACGATGATTGGAGATGAACGTATAGCCATTACCTTCGATGGCCGAGAAGTCAGCTGTCAGTCCTTTGCTTGCCTTTGCAATCAGCCCTTGCAATACGGGATACACGCAAATCTTCTGGAACTCCAGATTGGTTCGCCCTTTACGTACCATCGCTGCAACTTGCTCGAAAGGTACACCTGGATAGATAATCGGCAGGATGGCCTTGAATCGTTCGTCGCTCAGCAGTCGGTCGTAGGCAGCAGGAAGTTCCTCGGGCAGGAACGGCCGTATATCGTCAAATTCGTGAATATCTGTCATAATACTTACAATTTAGCAATTTACTACAAAGTAGTGCTATTTAGTTCTTTAGTTTCTCTTCGATGATTTCCGTCAGGATGTCTGTCATCTCCAGCCCGTCGGCACGTGCCTGTTGCGGGATGAACGATGTCTGCGTCATACCTGGTGTGGCATTGATTTCCAGCAGGTTGATGACATCCTGTCCGTCTTTCTTCGTGATGATGTAGTCGACACGCATGATGCCGCTACCGCCGAGGATGGTGTAGATGGCTTTGGTCAGAGCCTTCACACGCTGAGTGGTGTCATCCGCCAAGCGGGCAGGAGTAATTTCTGTGACTTGCCCATTGTATTTGGCATCGTAGTCAAAGAATTCATTCTGGCTGACCACCTCAGTAATTGGCAGCACGTAGACTTCGTCATTCTTTTTCTTATATACACCGTTCGCAAGCTCCGTTCCCTTGAGTTCAGCCTCGATCATCACATCGTCGCTCTCTTGGCGTGCGAACCCAATGGCTTTCTGGATGTCTTCTTTGTGTGCGCAACGAGTAACACCAAAACTGCTACCCGAACCATTTGGTTTGATGAAGCAAGGCAGACCGATTTTCTCCATCACTTCTTCATCTGTAATTGTCTGACTCTTACGTAGCAGAATCGACTCGGCAATCTTTACCCCATACCCTTTCAGGTATTGGTTAAGCGTGAACTTGTCGAACGTGAGTGCTGCTACGAGCAGGCTGCAAGTCGAGTAGGGGATATGCAACAGGTCGAAATATCCCTGTAGGATTCCGTTTTCACCTGGTGTACCATGAATGGTGATGTAGGCAAAGTCGGGTTTTACCTTTTCGCCGTTTTCCATGAAGGAGAAATCATGACGATTAACTTCGGCTGTCGAGCCGTCCTGAAGTCGGGCTGTCCATACCAGCCCTTTCACTTCGATGGTATATACGATAAATTTTTCGCGGTCGAGCCATGAACTGATGCCCTCCGCACTACGGAGTGAGACCTCAAATTCCGATGAGTCACCTCCTGCTATGATTGCTATAATTGGTTTCATTTTCTAATCTCTAATCTCTAAACTCTAAACTCTCAACTCTAAACTATATTAAGTCCTCTCCATTTCTCTATCAGCGCCTCCATATCGGGCGGCAGTTCTGAAGAGAACATCATCTCCTTGCCTGTCGAGGGGTGAACAAACCCCAAAGTCTTGGCGTGGAGTGCCTGCCGAGGACATGTTTTGAAACAATTCTCTACAAATTGGCGATACTTGGCGAAGGTGGTTCCTTTCAGAATCTGGTCGCCTCCATACCGTTCGTCGTTAAATAATGTATGCCCTATGTGTTTCATGTGGGCACGTATCTGGTGTGTTCGTCCCGTTTCCAAGATACATTTCACCAGCGTGGTGTATCCAAAACGTTCCAGCACATAGTAATGAGTCACCGCATGCTTTCCGATACCGGAGTCGGGTGGGAAGGTCGTCATCTGCATTCTGTCTTTTGGATTGCGGGCGATGTTCCCTTCGATCCTGCCTTCGTCCTCCGTGAAGTTTCCCCATACCAGTGCGTTGTATTCGCGTTTGGTGGTCTTGTTGAAGAACTGAAGGCCGAGGCTGGTTTTCGCAGTTGGTGTCTTGGCGATGACGAGCAAGCCGCTTGTGTCCTTGTCGATTCTATGTACCAGTCCTATTTCGGGGTTGTTGATATCATATTGCGGCTTGTCTTTCAGGTGCCATGCGAGGGCATGTAGCAATGTGGCGTGCCAGTTGCCGTGTCCTGGATGAACCACCATCCCTGCAGCTTTGTTCACCACCAGTAAGTCGTTGTCCTCATACACGATGTCGAGCGGAATCTCTTCAGGTTTGATGGTGTTGCTGTACACCGGTCGGTCGAGCATCACCTGTATGACATCGAACGGCTTGACTTTATAGCTGCGTTTGATAGGTCGTTCATTACACATGATGAACCCCGCGTCGGCAGCTTTCTGAATGCGGTTGCGTGAGATATTTGCAAGATGGTCAATGAGGAACTTATCGACACGCATCAGTCCCTGCTTGGCATCCGCTACGATGCGATAATGCTCATACAGTTGCGACGACTCATCATCGTCAGCATCCATGTCATCGATGTCTTCAATGTCGAACTCGTCCAGATCTTCGCACCTCATATCTCCCAACGTTTAATTATCAATCCCCCTCCCTCCTTACATTTTTTAATTTTTAAATTTTGACATTTTGTTACAGTTGCTCATCAAAGTTGCTTTCGCTGATGTCAGTATCGATAATGTAGTCTTCACTGCCGTCATCGAAATAGAGCGTATCTTCTTCAATCTCACCAGCACCTACGAAAAGGGTGAGGGAGCGCTCTCGAGAAATAGATTCGCCCGCATGGACATCACGATTGCCCTGTCTGATTTTCAATATCTGGTCTTTGTCAGCACCTTCGACATACTGAGGCTCTGTGAGTTTGAAACCCATCGATTTCAAGATGATTTCGGCTTCTCGGTACGAACTGTTACCTACCAAGTCGGGCATTTTCACCATCGGCTCACCCATCATATTGACGGTGAGATAGACGATACGTCCGCTTTTGATCAGTGTACCCGATTTAGGCATCTGGTCAAGTACCGACCCGGGTTTTGCTGTCTTCTTGTAAGTAGAGTCAGAGATGACGGCTTCAAATCCGCTGTTTTCGAGCGTTTGCGATGCCTCTAGGTACGTCTTGCCAATTACTGATGGAACACTGATTTTCTCGCCGTGATGGGTATACGAATCGAGTGTGTTGAAGGCAATGACTGGAATGCAGAATAATAAGCCAAGTGCGATGACCACAGTGACCCAGAAAATCACACCCGTCTTACCTTTGAAATACTTCTTTAATCCCATTTTTATCTTTCGTTTTTATAGTTGCGACAGCAAAGGTACAACAAAATTGCCAATTGACCAATGCCAATTGACATTTTTTAAGCATTTACTGCAAAAATAGATGCTATCTCTCCCCTTTTAGGGGAGGTAGGTTAGCTTATTAATTTAGTTTAGAGTTGAGTGTGTAGAGTTGAGAGTCGTTGAATAAGTTGAGAGCTGATAGTTGAAACTAAAGTCTAAAAACTAAATTCTAATAATCGTATCATTCCTTATGAATCTTTTGAGAAATGTAGAAAAATATAATTCCTGTGCACGGACACAGAAAAAATAATTTGCAAAAACTTTTGCTATAATAAGAATAATGTGTACTTTTGTGCGACCAAAAAGAGAATCGGAAACTAAGCATTAGATTACAAGTATAATCAACCAATATCATTAACAATTTAAAACAATTAAGTATGAAGAAAATTTTACTCTCATTAGCCGTTTTGGCTTTTTCATGTGTTAGCGCTTTTGCTCAGGAAGTAACTATCGACTTGACAAACAACGATGGTTGGAATTTCCCAACAGACTATGTGAAGAAAGAGGCTGCTTACACAAAGGATGGTGTTACACTTACATTCGGTGAATCGTCTGGCGGTCACAAGATCAATACTTCTGACGGCTATGTGATTTTCGGCAAGCAAAATGCAACAATGACTTTCTCTGCATTCAGTTTTGACGTTGAGCGCATCGACATCATTGGTCGTGATGGCGCTTCAGCTTCTACGGTACAGAATATTTTTGTAGGCGACGAGGCTGTCAGCACTGAAACAACAGGTGCAAAGGGTACCAATCTGTACATGATTGCAGAAGGCAAACAAGCTGCTGGAACAATCTATACGCTGAAAGTATTAAGTAATCACAACACTCAGATTACCAAGATTTTAGTTTGGAAGAAAGGTACTGCTGAAGAGCCTGAAACCCCAGAGATTCAGGAAATTAGTGTAGCAAAGGCACTTGAGATTATCGATGCTCTCGATAATGGACAGACTACAGCCGAAGAATACAAGCTTACAGGTTTTGTGGTAGGTACTCCTGACTTCCAGCGTGACAAGAATAATGTTCTGTACGGTAACGTAAACTTCAATATCGCAGACGAGAAGGGTGGCACAACAACCCTCACCGTCTTCCGTGCAAAGGACTTTGAGAAAGCTGCTTTCACAGAGGAGACTATCAACCGTCTGAAAGAAGGTGACGAGGTTGTTCTTCAGGGCAAACTGCAGAAGTATGTTAAGGGCGATGCTGTAACTCCAGAACTTACCAATGGTTATCTCTTGTCAGTAAATGGTGTTACTACCGGCATCAATGTAGTTAAGACAGCAAACAAGGCTACTGTTATCTACAATGCAGCAGGTCAGTTGCTCTCTGCTCCTCAGAAGGGCATCAACATTATCGATGGCAAGAAAGTATTTGTAAAGTAAATTCAATCGTATTTTAATCATAATGTGCTCGAGGTTTCGGCCTCGGGCACATCAATATTCAATTGCTTATGAAGAAATATTTACGCTTTTTGTTTGTAGCCTTCATGGCTATGGTAGGGACCAACGCAATGGCCTCTGACTGGGTTATTGACTTTAACAAGATGACTGTGGCTACATCCTCGAGTGATAGCCAGGATGGAGACATCAATGAAACCACAACGTTCTGGGACGAGACGAACACCGTCAAGATAGAAGTATCTCCTAAAGACGAGGGTGCTTCTACTGCTAACCGCTTCTGGGGCACGTCAAATGGTCCTCAGCTTCGTGTGTACTCAGGTAGCATCACCATCACCACCACAGGCGTTGCCCTGAAGACCATCGTTTTCAACAACGGTAAGTGGAATACAGGCAATACGGCAAGTATAGGTTCGTTGGCCGAAGGTAAGTGGACCTATGCCGCAGGAGCATCAAGTGTTGTCATCACCATTGCAGGAAATACCCAGCTCAACAACATAACCTTCAGCACCGAAGCTTCTGAGCCAGAAGAAGAAGTACATATTGCCAACACACCTGAGACGGCTTATACCGTTGAACAGTGTGTGGACATTATTCAGGCAGGCAAAGCATTGTCAGAGAAGGTTTATGTGAAGGGTTTCATCACCAATATCGATGAAGTGAGCGTTGATTATGGAAATGCAACCTTCAAGATTGCCACCAAGAAAGGCGATAAGGATGCAGAATATAAACTGAAGATATACAGAGCAAAATACTTTGATAACCAGCGGTTTACTGCAGAAGATCAGATTGCTATTGACGACGAGGTGATTCTCTACGGAACACTTCAGCTCTATAATGGAGAAGGAGAGATGACGAATGGCTACCTCTATTCTCGTAATGGAGAAACCAGCAGCATCCATCTCATCCAGATGGCAGAGCAGGCAGGCGCAGTTTACAATGTCGCAGGTCAGTTGCTCTCTGCACCTCAGAAGGGCATCAACATCATCAACGGTAAAAAGATCATGGTGAAATAGTTCATTTCATCACTTTACAAACAACCAAGAAGGACTGCTCAGACATGGGCAGTCCATTTTCATAGTACACTTTTTCAAGCGGGTTTACACGACATTCTTTTCGAACGATACGTTCTGTCGTTTCGCTGCCTCTGGAGGATGCACGTGCGCTACCCGGGATTGTGCAAGTGTAGGCTCCTCGAGGGTGCAAATGCAGGCTCGCTTGCCCGCTTTTCTCTTAGGCGATACAAAATGAAAATAATTATATTCACATTCTAATTGCAATGTTGATACT
>JAGAAL010000036.1 GCA_017615245.1 Bacteroidaceae bacterium | reverse complement strand
TTTGATAGGTGTTCTCGCCTCTCAAATAGGCCAAGACGATTTCATCACGCTTCTCCTTTGGAGTTCTTTGATACTTTTTTCTCATACGTTTTACACATTTATTAAGTTCCTAAATGTGTCAACCTATTTCAGTATAAGACATAGTTGTTAGTTGAGAGTAAATGGTTATTGGGTATAGGTTATTGAAACTCAAAACTCATAACTTTAAACTATCCACGACTCTAAACACTAAACTGTAAACTGTAAACAGTAAACTGTAAACGGTAAACTGTACACTGTAAACACGCGAAGCGTAACATCAGCGTTGGGTAATACTGATGGCGGCTGTAGGAAGGGTGCTTTTTACACTGATTTTTGTTTGCCCTTTCTTTTGGGCACTGCGTACGACAATGAGGGCGCGGCCTTTCCATGTGGTGACTCGTGGGGAGGTGTATGGCTCAGTGTCCTTGAGGTCAGCACTTGCGGCAGCTAACAGATTGGCGCTTCCGCTGAGACTGACTTCACATGGGATAGCGGCTTCGGGACATACGCGGCCTTCACGATCGAGGACTTCGAGGGTGATGTATGCGAGGTCCTGGCCGTCTGCAGTGATGACGGAACGATCGGCTGTCAACTTGAGACGGGCGGGAGAGCCTGCGGTAGCGAGTGAGAAGTTCGTTCCTCTTGCTTCGGCTCGTAAGATGCCTGGTTCGTAGGGTACGCTGAAGACGGCCTTGTATTCGGTGTTGCGGCTGACTGCTTTCCTGCCGATTTCCTTATCGTTGAGATAGAGTGTCACTTCGGGTGCTTTGGTATAGACTTCCACATTGATGGGTTTGCCTTCCCATCCAGGCCATGTCCAGCTTTCCCATGTGGGCCATACACTCCATGCAGTAGTGCGGATTTTGCCGTGATAGCCATCTGGCTCACGCACAGCGAGGTATAATGACTGCCCATCTTTCCATAGCATTTCCCGATAATGACTTATCGGCTTTCGCCATCCTGTGATATCCACATCGCCACAATAGGCTCCGTGCCAGTCGGGCTGTCCTCCCTGTACATAGTGTTCACCCGGCCGTTCTCCTTCATAATAATAGCGTCCGATACCTGACTCTCCCAGGTAGTCGAGACCTGTCCAGACGATATCTCCAATCACATAAGGATTGTCGGCCACAGTAGTCCAGCTACGGAATGCATCGCGCGGATAGCTCTCTGTCTGCCACATCACGCGATTGGGGTCGCGCAGATGGTCTGAAGCATGTTTATGAATCATATAGTTATAGCCGCCGATGTCGAGCACCTCGAAATGGGGGTCGTAGATTTCCCAGTCGCTATCCCACGCACAGAGGGCTTCGGTGACGGGTCGTGTCGGGTCGCATTCGAGGATGGCAGCCTTGAGTTGGCGAGCTGTGGTGATGACCCGCAGGTCTTTACGCTCCATCACCTCGTTTCCAATACTCCACGAAATAACGCATGGATGGTTGCGGTCGCGCATCACCATTGCGTGGATGTCTTCGCGATAACAGGAGTCGATGAGGGTGGAGTAGTCGTAAGGGTTCTTAGCTTGACGCCATCCATCGAAAGCCTCGTCGATGACGAGCATACCAATAGAGTCGCATGCATCGAGGAAGGCACGTGAGGTGGGATTGTGCGAGGTACGAATGAGGTTGAATCCTGCTTCCTTCATCTGTCGGACTTTTCGAATCTCTGCAGCATCGAAAGCCATTGCTCCCAGCACACCGTCATCGTGGTGCAGACAAGCACCGTTGAGGAGCAAAGGACGGCCGTTGAGCATGAAACCACGTTCGGCATCGAAGGAAAAGGAGCGGATTCCGAAAGTAGAGGCGTGGGAGGATAACTCGGTGGAGGAACCACCGAGAACACCCGCAACTGAAGGTGCGCGCACGGGACGAAGAGGCTCGGCGGGGGAACCGCCGAGAACACGGGCGGTGATGGTATAGAGATAGGGATCGTCGGGCGACCAGAGATGGGGATTTTTGATGAAAAAGGTGAAGGTGAGGTTTCTGTGCTCGCCTGCATTGAGGCTGACGGTCTGTTCTTGCTCTTCTACTTGGACAGTTGCGGTGTGTGGTTCCCGGTCTTCGTTTACGACGGTCACTTGGACGTCTACTTTAGCCTGCTGAACTCCATCGGTTGCAATGTCTGTGGTGATGAACATTCCGTTTTCTGCGATATGGACTTTCGGCATCACCTCAAGCCACACGTGGCGATAGATACCGGAACCAGAGTACCAGCGGCAGTTGGGTTGCTCGCTGTTGTTCACGCGAACTACTACCTCGTTCGGTCGCTTGTCTTTATATAAATAAGGTGTGATGTCGACTGTAAATGGTGTATAGCCGTATGCATGCTGTCCCGCTTTCTGCCCGTTGATAAACACTTCTGCCTTTTGGTATACTCCCTCAAATTGCAACTTCACCAGTTTATCTCTCAAGTCTAAACTCTCAAGTCTAAACTCTTTCCTGTATTCGCCAATTCCGCCTTCGAACCAACCACCACCAGTGCCTGTGGCTCCTTTCCCGGAATTAGGACCCGCATAGATGTCCCAATCATGTGGTAAGTTGACCTTGGCGGTTTTTCCGTTTTGTGTAAATGTCCAATCAAAGTCGAACAGTTGTCGGCTTTCAGTTCCTTTTGCTATTGCAGCCAGTGCTGTCATCAAGCAGAAAGACAGTATAATATTCGTTTTCTTCATGATTGTTTGAAATTTATGGGGCAAAGATAGTAAAAAGTTTAGAGTTTAGAGTTTAGAGTTTAAAGTTTTTTTATTTTTACCCCGCTAAACGATTCTATAATTAAACTTTTTTTGTAATTTTGCACGCAAAGAGAAAAAAGAAATCGGTAAATGAGAGGAAGACAAAGGAGCAAAAAGACGCTTGTGCTCAAGAACGATGTCAATGAAATAGGGCATTTGAACGCATTCGTAAAAGATTTATGTCAGGCTCTGCATATAGACCAAGATACAGCTACCGGTGTGTGTTTGGCTGTTGAGGAAGCTGTGGTGAATGTTATGAACTACGCCTATCCTGCGGGAACAGAAGGTGAGATCCGTGTGAAGGCATTTGCGAATGCAAACCGACTGACCTTCGAAATCAGCGATGACGGCATCCCCTTTGACCCTACCGCTGCTACCAAACCTGACCTCACGTTACCAGCTGAACAGCGTCCTATCGGTGGACTGGGTATTTATCTCATGCGACAATACATGGATACCATGAAGTACAAACGTGTGAAAGACTGTAATATTCTATCACTAACAAAACAAATTCATCATGAAGACAACGATTCTAACCAACGATAACAACGTGACCATCTGTCTTGAAGGACGTTTGGACACGGTAACATCGGCAGCAACTGCTGCAGAGATAGATGCTCGATTGTCATCTCTCAACTCTCAATTCTCGGCAGACAACTGTCAACTTTTTGTTGATGCTTCGCATTTAGATTATATTTCAAGTTCTGGCCTGCGCATTCTGCTCTCATTGTCGAAGCGATTTAAGCAATTCGCGGTGATGAATGTACAGGCGCAAGTGTATGAGGTACTCGAAACCACAGGATTTACTAAGATTATGACTGTAGAGCGTGCGTTGCGTCAGTTGAGCGTAAATGGTTGTCCGCTTATAGGCGCTGGTGGTGTGGGAAAAGTCTATCGACTGAATGGGGACACCATTATCAAAGTATTTCGTGAGGGTACTACGATGGATGAAGTGCGTCGCGAGATTACAATGTCGAAAGAAGCCTTCGTACTGGGTATGCCCACCGCAATCTCGTTTGATGTGGTCAAGGTGGCTCCGTCAACGGAGGGTGACGCTGAGTGTTATGGTCTGGTGTATGAACTGTTGAAAGCCGAGACGCTCAGTATCGTGGCAAAGTGCCATCCTGATTTGCTTGATACTTATGCTCGTAAGTATGCCGACCTGTTCAGACAGCTTCACGATATAGAAGTGCCTGCAGGAAGTAATGTGCCATCAGCTATTGAAAACGAGCGAAAACAAGTGAAATACATTGGCCGATACTTCCCTCAGGAGAACGTTGACATGCTACTCAGTATTATTGACAGTATCCCGGCGGGTAATCGTCTGCTGCATCTGGATCTTCAGACGAAGAATGCGATGGTGCAAGGTGATGAACTGATGCTGATTGATATGGGTGAGGTAGGATATGGTCATCCTATGCTTGATTTGGGACATGCCTATTCTGCGATGGTGAGTCTGGTGGGCGACTATGAGAAAATAATAGGTATGCCGCGCGAGATGGGACAGCGGCTGTGGAACAAGGCTATCGACTACTATTTTGAAGGTCTTCCTGCTGATGTGATTGCAGAGCGGAAAGCACAGATAGAGGTCGTATCGTGTGTCAGGAACTTCAGCTGGTTGTCGCTATCCGACTCGTTCCCTGAGGAGGTAATTCGGGAGTGCAAGGCGCTGTTCGATGAACGTGTCACAAAGCGCTACGACTATATCAGGGAGGTATGCAGGGGCTTTGAGAAGTGGAGTTGTTAGTTGAGAGTTTAGTGTTTAGTGTTTAGAGTTTAGAGTTTAGAGTAGTTGAAAGAGTTGAGAGTTTAGTGTAGTTGAAAAGAGTTTAGAGTTTAGTGTTTAGAGTTTAGAGTTTAGTGTTTAGAGTTTAAAGTTTGAAGTATATATATAAATGGAAGTATTTGGTTATAGAAAGTTAATTGCTTATCAGAAGGCTAAAGAGGTAGTTAAGAGGACTTACACGTTACTGAAGAAGTTTCCATCGGAAGAGAGGTATGCGATGTGTGACCAACTCAGACGTTCGTCTGTGTCTATTACTTCCAATATCGCTGAAGGCGTGAATCGGTATTCTGTTAAGGATAAGGTGCATTTTATTGAAATTGCATACGGTTCCCTGATGGAGGTGTCTTCTCAGTTCGAGATTGCAGAAGAACTGGGTTATATCACAGCTGATGACCGGCTGAATATGGATACGTTGATTGAAGATGAAGCCCGCATACTGTCAGGTCTTCAAAATTCATACAAACAAACTGATTGAACTCTACACTGACCACGACTCTAAACTCTACACACTCAACTCTAAACTAAAAGTGCAGCTGAGTGGGAGGGGGGAAAAGTTGAAAAATGAAAATATGAACCTTTTGAAGAAACTACGGCCTGAAACGTTGCGCTCGAAATCGAGCGTAGCTATTATTGTGACCGTAGCTGTTCTGATAGAGGTGATTCTGATCATACAATTCGTGTTTGCGCGTAATGGTATCCGCGAAGAGGTAGAACACAGGGCTGAGACGGAGTTGCGTGTGAAGAATCTGGAAATTCAGAAAGTGATGGTGGCTGTTGAGACCGCTATCAGTAATACAGTCTGGGCGGCAGAACGTAGTTTGGAACAGCCGGATTCTCTCTACTCCGTCCTCAGGCGCATGGTGAAAGCTAATCAAACGATCGTAGGTGCGGGGCTGATGTTCACGGCTGATTATTATCCACAGAAAGGACATTGGTTTGAGCCTTACGTGGCTCAGAGGGCTGACGGAACGATTGAGGAGGCTCAGATTGGAAGTGAATCACATAACTACCTGAACGCAGAGTTTTATGAAAACGGCATAAACGCAGGAAAAGGACGATGGAGTGAACCATACTACGATGATACGGGCGCCAAGATGATGCTATGTACTTACACCGTCCCTGTAAACAATCTCAAGGGGGAGACGGTAGCTTTACTTGGGGCTGATGTGTCTCTCGAATGGTTGTCAGGTGTTATCAATGCGAGTCATATATATCCCAGCAGCTACAATGTGGTTATCTCACGTACAGGAATGGTCATGGTATGTCCCGACGAAAGTTTGATCATGCGTAGCACGATACAGGAAATCACTGAATCAGCTACAGACACTATTACTCGCTATATCAATCAGCAGCAGATGGCTGGCAAAAGCGGTCATCAGGATATTACGGATATTCATGGTGAGGAAATCAGTGTCTTCTATGCACCTATCGATGGCGAGACGGGTTGGTCGATGTCGGTTGTCTGTAGCCAAAAGGAAATCTATTCGAACCTTCAAACGATAGGTCTCTACCTGATGTTGTTGATGGTAGCAGGTATGGCTCTGCTTGGCTATATCATTTACCGCACTGCTCGCAGTGCTCGTACATTGCAGGCAGCCCAAGTGGAGAAAGAACGCATCGGAAGCGAGTTGCGAATCGCCCGTGGTATACAGGAAAGTATGTTACCAAAGACATTCCCTCCATTCCCTGAACGCAACGACGTGGACATCTTTGCTTCGCTCGTACCAGCGAAGGAGGTAGGGGGCGATCTATACGACTTCTACATCCGTGACGGGAAACTCTTTTTCTGTATAGGTGACGTCAGCGGGAAGGGTGTGCCGGCATCGTTGGTGATGGCTGTCACTCGTAGCCTCTTCCGCACCGTCTCAGCTCGTGAGGATATGCCTACAGCGATTGTTACGGCGATGAATGAATCGATGGCTGACATGAATGATTCTGATATGTTTGTCACCTTTTTTGTGGGCGTACTCGACTTGACATCGGGAAAATTACAATGCTGCAATGCCGGACATGAGGATCCGTTACTCATTGGGCGTGGCATAGGACTGCTACCGACGAAACACAACGTCCCATTAGGTTTGCAGCCGGGGTGGAAGTATGAAGGGCATGAGGTTCAGATTTACCGCGAAAGTACCATCTTCCTTTACACAGACGGACTTACGGAAGCAGAAGACAGCAGCCACGCACAGTTTGGCAAGCAACGCATGATTGAAACAGCCCGCCAGGTGTTGAAAGCGTCACATGCCGCTCTTCATTCAAACAATCTCGAAACGCTCATTGCCCTGCAGACGGATGCGCTGCATCGGTTTGTGGGCAATGCTGAACAAAGTGACGACATTACGATGTTGGCCATCAAATTCAGGGGTGTTTCTGCCTCCGAGTCTTCCTCCGTAGAAGGGTAGGAGGGAGTTTAAGGGTTTGATAAGTTTGTTTAATAGTTTAATTTTTTTATAGATTATGAAAAATGTAATCAGTACAACCAATGCGCCGGCCGCCATTGGGCCTTACAGTCAGGCTGTATGTGTCGGCAATCTCGTTTACACATCTGGGCAGATTCCCATAAACCCAGCTACGGGATCACTGGTCGAAGGTGGAATTAAAGAACAGACCCGCCAGTCGCTGCTTAATGTTCAGGCCATTCTTGCGGAGGCAGGCCTTACGATGGGGAATGTTGTCAAGACCATTGTATTCATGGCCGACATGAACGACTTTGCTGACATGAATGCTGTATATTCTGAATTCTTCTCCGAGCCGTTTCCTGCCCGTTCGGCAGTAGCTGTCAAGTCGCTTCCGAAAGGTTCGTTGGTGGAAATTGAGGTCATAGCTGCGCGGTAGCTGTTTATTCCGACGACAGAAATATGAATACTGAGAAAATGAATATATTCGGGTTGCTCCGTAACCTGTGGCCGTTTGTGAAACCTTATCGCTGGCTCATCATAGCCACTGTAACGCTGACGTTCATCGGTTCGCTGATGGCTCAGGTCAATGCCGTAGTGTTGGATAAGGCTGTCGATGCTATCAATTCCTTAATCCAGACTTCTGGCTTTGAATGGAGCAAGGCTGTGGAAATTCTCGTAGTCATCAGCGCAGTTTTGCTGGGAAAGGAAGTTGTCTCGGCCTTTATCACATTCTTCCAACGTTATTTCGGACAGAAGCTGCGCATCTTCGTGAGCCGTGATTTGTCGTTGAAAGTGGTTGATAGGATACTGACGTTCCGCATGGCGTTCTTTTCAGCTGAGGACAACGATACGGGAAAGCTTCAGTCGCGTATAGATAGAGGTGTAATGAGTCTGAGCAACACTGTGAACAATTTTTTCATCGACATCCTGCCCCTGTTCACAAGTGCCGTTCTTGCTTTGGGTCTCATGTTCGCTGCCAATGTTTATGTGGGTCTTGTAGCCCTCTTCATCGTGCCCGTATATTTCTACATTACCTACCGACAGGCCAAGCGCATGAAGGGCGGACGTCGTAGCATCTTCAGTAGCCACCAGGCGGTGAGCCAGGGTATTCTGAACATTCTTGAAAGCATCAGCGTCATAAAGTCCTTTAATCGTGAACAGATTGAGGCCGACAAACAGACGGCCGTACAGCAATCTATGACCGACCAACAGATGTCCACGCGTCGCTGGAGTTATCTTTACGATGGTCTGAAGAGTTTCTTCGAGCAGATAGGTACTGTTCTCATCATTATACTCACTGCCTACCTCGTGCTGATAGATTATCCCGGGATGAGTATCGGCAAAATCATGTACCACGTCATGCTTTTTGCTAATGTAAGCGCTCCCATTCGTCAGCTGCACCGAATCTACGACGACATGAACGATGCCTTGATTTACGCCGAAGGTTTCTTCGGCATTCTGCATGCCCACAACGAGGTGGAGGATACTGGCAGCTACCATCCATCTACTGTCAAAGGCGATTTCGAACTTTCGGGTGTTGATTTCACTTACGGTAACGGCACGAAAGCCCTTACAAATGTAAGTATGCGCATCCTTCCGGGCAAGATAACGGCTTTGGTTGGGTTGAGCGGAGCCGGTAAAACCACGATAGTGAATCTGCTTGATAAGTTCTACCATCCCGATTACGGAAGCATCAAACTCGACGGTGTGGAGCTGCGTGAGTGGGACACGCATTGGTTGCGAGAGCATGTGGGATTGGTACTGCAGAAGAATCATATCTTCAACGGCACCATCGAGGAGAATATCAAGTACGGAAATCCCAACGCAACGCATGAGGAAGTGGTTCGCGCGGCACAGCAGGCCTACATCTACGACCAGATTATGGCGTTACCTGCACAGTTCGAGTCGCAGGCGCTCCAATTGAGCGGCGGACAGCAGCAGCGTATTGCCATCGCCCGTATGTTCATCAAGAATCCGCCCATCATCTTTCTTGACGAACCCACAGCCAGCCTTGACGCCGTCGCTACCGAACAAATCAAAGCCAGCATCGATGCCATCAAGGCTGGGCGAACTGTCATCATCATTTCACACAATATCGGACAAATCATCGACGCTGACCAAATCTATGTACTCCAAAAGGGACAGGTCGTTCAAGGTGGCACGCCCGATGAAGTTTATCGCCAAGGCGGGCTATATAAAGAAATCTTCGATGCAAGCGCCCGTAGCATGAACGTCGATAAAATTGCCGACCGAATCAGGGAATAAGCATCATTGCGCCGAAAGAGGGGTAGGGGATTATTTCTTTATTGTCATTACTCCAGCCGAGAGTTGAGGTACAGCAAGAATGACGTCATTGCCTTCAATCCGCGCCGATGCTTTCTGGAGCACTACGGCATGCTTGTTTTCCATGCTGTTAGCCACTGTGAGCGAGCCCGGGGCGTAATATTCAAATTCGGCATCCGTTACGGACGTCCAGTCACCCTTTACACGCAGCGTGGCAGGTTGCTCAGTGGGATTGACAATCTTTACAATGACGGCCGAACCATTCTCAGCCAATGTGGTGCTGATGCTGAGCTGGCCGATGTCGCCGCTGTAGGCAAGGCGATATTTCGAAAAGTGGTCGTACCAAAGCTCCGTGACTTGGCAGTTCGGTGCCTTGAACAGATCCTTATAATCGAAGTTGATGAAGGCGTTGTTCCAGTCAGGTGAGTCGGTACGGCGAAGGAACAGGGCTGCAGCGCCCATCGCCACTACATCACGTGCCTCGCACATATTGAGGAATCCGCCAGCGAACAGTCCTGTACGCCAGTCGATGCTGTTCAGGTTCCATTCCGAGATAAACAACTTGATGTTGGGGTTCGGACCCTCGGCAATCATACGTGCGTAGCGGTCGTACTGCTGCCCAAGTCGCACAGGACCTGTGGCGTAGCCTCCCTGTTGCTCATAATGGTGCAGGGAAAGGTAGTCGAAGTAGTTGCCGCTCCTTTTGATGAACTGTTCATCCTCCTGAAAACCTCCGCAGGCGATGATTTTGATGGTTGGATCTATCTTGCGCATCGCGGAACTGAAGTCACGCACACATTTTTCATAGCGTTCGATGCCCATCTCCCACATCTCGTTGTCAATCTCCCAGTATTTCACGTTGTAGGGTTCAGGATGGCCGTTGGCGGCACGTTTCGCACCCCATTCATCGGTAGCGGGAGCATTGCAGTAGCGCAACCAGTTCACGGCATCCTGTAGGATGCTGTCGTACTCATCAGCAGGACGCTCGAACTTGACACTTACCACGATGACTGGTTCGCTGTTGACCTCACGGCAGAAGCGGATGAACTCATCGGTGCCAAAGCAGTTCTGGTCGTAGTCCATCCACATCCAGTGGGCCCAACGCTCACGTTTCTCCTGCGGACCGATGCCCCATTTCCAGTCATACTGAGCCACGTATCCACCACCTGGCCAACGCAGACAAGTGGGGTGCAGTTCCTTGACGGCCTGCAGGATATCAGGACGGAATCCTCCCAGACTAAGGCCCGTCTGCGTGGTCATTGTGACCATATCGACCTGTACCGTTCCGTTCTTGACCATGATGGCAAAATCGCCGTCGCAGCTCGTATGTGGTGCAAGCGTGAAGGAATATTTCTTCCATTCTTTGCCCATCTTGCCAAGCGATTGGCTTGTCACGAACTGACCATTCGCATTGCGGAGTCCCACAATCAGCTCGCCCTTGCCTTTCGCATAGATGGAACCAACATATTTTTCGCCTGAGATAATGTTTTGCGGTCCTTGGAAAATGCCCGCTTCTGACTTTGCCATAATCTCCTGTGAGTAACGCATACTGACGGCATCATCTTTAACTAACCGATACTTACCACCATCGCCGAAGGCCGTCCATTGCTGTGCTACAGCAGGAATCTGTACATCGCCAGGAGTGCCCTCAAAGAGGACTTTGCCATCTTCAGACGTCACTTTTATATTGCGGTATGTTGCCTCTGTGTAGTTAACCCAAAAAGTAATGAAATTGCGGTCAGCGCATTCCATTCCGTCATAGCTCACAACCTCCTTGCCGTCCCAAAAGACTGTCACCTTGCTGCCGCGACTTTCTACACGCAGTTTGTGCCAACGTTGCTCCTCGTTTACCTGTTCCTTCGTAGCTGGAGCCGAAACCAACGGCGTCAGCATGTTCATCCGCCGTCCCGGGCGTCCTCCAAAACCTGCCGATTCCCGTACCTCCATCTGGCAGATAGAAAAATCCGCCGTTGCATTCTGTCTTTCCAACGCTGCGCGTGCTGCCGCCTCGTTTGCGGCGTCAATTTGCGATTGCGTCTGTGCAGGAGTGAAAGTGCGGCTCTCATAATACGGGTCGTGTATGCGAACAAAATAAGGAGTGCCGTCAGCTTTGTTGCGGAAAGCGAAACGGATGTCCATCAGTCCCCCGCTCCAGCTTCTCCGCGCAAGTTTGTAGGCACGCCAGTTCACGTCCATCGTTAAATCGAAGTCACAAGTATTGATGCTGTCAATCTTGAGTGGCTGCTCGTAACGTGTGGGCGAATGAAGAACCGCCTCGTCGTCCATGAACCATCCATCGAAATAGCCGTCGCGCGGGTGGATACCTGGATATTGCTCAGGCTCGAACGAGCGTTCCTGTATCAACTCCTGCCACACACCGTTATTCGCACTGAAATAAATATGTTCGAACAGTTGCCCGTACAACATTTCATCGATGATGCCCGCAGGCTTCCAGCTCTCCACCGAAATTTCATAATTGCTTTGTGCTTTTGCTCCGGCAACTCCCATCATTGTCAGAAGCAGTAAAAATAGGTTCTTTTTCATGTCTGTTTATTTTTAGTATGAGTTAAATTCTTCCAAAATCCATTTCAACACATTTCCTACTTTCCCACGCAGAATCTACTTTCCCACGCAGAATCTACTTTCCGATGCAGAATCTAATATCTGCAAATATAATCCGTTGATAGACAGCGATATAACATTATTTTAGAGGGGCAAAAGTTATGCCGAGGGACGTCTGAGGGACAGAAAATTGGCAAGAATCTGCAAATGACGTTGCCGCCAAAAAAAGAAAATGCAAACATCTGAAAATATGGCGATGCGTTTCTTTGCCAATTCACATTTGTTAACATGGTTTTTTGCACATTCTTGCATTCACTGTGAAGCGAGTGCATTTGTGCTTCAATCGTTGTCCCTCCAAATAGCCTTTTCATGCTCATTTCTTTTCAGTTCTTTGCAGATGTTTATTTTATAACGTAAAAACGCCCATTTTTATTGCCTTGAAATGCTGTTTATAACGTCTGTCCCTCGGGGGACACTGTTGAGGTGTAATCTGTCCCTCCTATGTCCCTTGTCGTTCTGCTTTTCTGTCCCTCTGATCTCGTAACGATATAATTTGCCGAAATAAAAGGTTTAGTTTAGGTTATGGATATTTATAATGGGAATAAACTAAACCGTTCTATGGTCTGGCAAACTCTTTATTGTCCTTCTCTCTCTTTTGGACGGCAAAGAGACTCTTCACTACGTTTCATTCGTGCGCGTATGCGCGTATATGGGTAATGTCTGCCGTTTCTGCTTTCGTGAGTTGATGAAATTAGGTTGCAAAGGTAACTGTTGTTCCTTCATCTACCCAAGGAGTTCCGTTGGTATGACTCAAAATCTCCACTCCATTCGGGTAGTATTTGGAGCCATAACCTTGTGCTGATGGTCACAACACCTTGTGAAGCAACATAATTTCTAATCACTCCCGAAAGTAGAGAAATCTACGGAAGGGAAATAAAAACTTCAAGATTATGGCAAATCAAGCAACAACAACCTACAAGGTTACAGGCACACGCAAGGCAGTGAACGACCTGTGGAGCACACTCCAAAAGATGGAGGTGAACAGTAAGAACATCTGGCTTTACCAGTTGGCAGAGCATTATGGTATCGACTACGAAGCAAAGCAAATCTGTGTACGTGGTCATATCTATTGGGCAGAGTATGAGGAAGACCCAGCCTATGACTACTATCTGCTGTCGTTTGAGACTGAAACAGCATGGGACGCTTGCAACGAGTTATTCGAGGAGATTAACCATCAGCTTTGGGATGAACTCTCAATCTCATACAGAGTCTGCGAGTGTGGCGGTGAGGTCTATTATGTGCATGATGAAGGCTCGTTCTTTCCTGAAGAGGTTGCAGTCAGTTCAAGCGGAGAACCATTTGAGGATGCTTGTGATGACATCTACACCACCCTCAAAGATGCTATCAATGAATGGTGTGAGAAGATGAACGTCCAGCAAGGTCAGCGAACCGATGAGGAAATGATGGACTTCATCAATGACTATGAGTATGAGAATGATGATACCTACTTCTACATTCGCCAGTTTACATTTGAATAACTTACCAACGGTGGTTTTCCGTCGTTATCGATGGATAGCCATTGTTTAATAATCAAGAACCATGTACACAGATGAAGATAGCAACAAAGATTTGATAGGTGCGTTTTGTGAACTCCTGTTTCCATGGAAAGGTCACAGCAATGGCATCATTGTAGATGACTATGGTACTGAATGGCTCGTTCAGTTGACCAACGGCAAGGAGATTCCTGTTTACAAAGACGAGGTTTTCATCATTTAGAAATTGAAGAGTCCATTAGTCGCATCTGGCTATTGGACTCTCTTTCTTTTGGACGGCAATAAACCCTTTGTTGATTGATGAATTTGATTGGTCTCATAAATATAAATTCGGCAATAATCGTGTTTTATTGCCGAATTTATATAAATGCTTTTATTTCAGTTAGCCTAATAACTGACTGGTCTTTGCCCAGTAGAAATAAGCTTCTGGCGACTGTCGCTTCAATCTGTTCAGACGATTAGGAAGCGATGGCAAGATTTCGAGCGATGCAATGGACATAGGATCACCATTGTATCGCTCTATCTCTGTTTGGCCTTTTTCAAGCAGAGTTGCGACATAAGCAGCACGGGCTGCGTCAATGATAGCTCCGTCAATGAGATAGTTGCCACGGAACATGAACGACTTTATTCGGGTGACACCTCGCTGAAGCATCTGGAAGTCGCCTATTCCCTCTGCGCCACGAGTGGCAAGGCAGATAGATGTCTGGCGCACATCATCAAAGATAATCTTGGGATTGTTCTCCAATCCGCGATATGACAATTCAACTTCTGCTATACGTCCAAAGGACTTTGAAGTGACTTTGAGGTCTTTGACTTCTTCAAAAAGTCGTGCAATGTCATAGAGTTGCTTGATAATCTCCATGCTGCAATCGCGGTCTTTCTTAAAATATGGGATGCCAGTCGTGTTAGGAGCGTATGCCGTTAGTTTGTCACCGAGAATATCACCGACTGATGGCACTTTAACAATGTTTGGCGTACCCTCAATCTTCAAGAACGGGCTTTCGACTGGCAGTTCTACAACTTCCTCATAGTGACAATCCTCATTCAGCACATCGAGCAGAATGCTTTCCTGTCGATCGCTGTCGTCCAGGAATGCTACTTGATAGAAAAACTTTGAGTGCGTCTTGGGAATTTCAGTGCCACGCTGAATACGTTCCACAGATTTGTAATCAATGAAACCGAAATCCTTGTAGGCTTTCAGATATTGCTCAATGTCTGTGCCTGGAGGACAGATAATGTCAATGTCGATTGACAATCTGTGACGGCCATTCTTCAGGAGCAGCATCAGGCATGAGCCGCCCTTGAAGTGGAAAGGACAGCCGGATTGTGCCAGCATATCCAGTAGAGAGAAGGCACGGATTACCTTCTCGATGATGTTTTTGTCGTTATATTGCAGCTCCTTGGATTTCTGGTCAATCCATGCTGTTGTAAAACATTCTTTGCTAATCATTGTTCAGTTGATTGTTTGATGAGATTGTTGATTTCTTGGCTAATCCCCCTTCTTCGTGCATAACGTAGCAGTCTTTGAGTGTTGATGGAATAGAGGTCGAAAGCAAGGTGATACATGTTTAGGGATTCTGAACCACGCAAATAGTCGAAGTCTGGATCCTTTTGAGTATCTACCAGCAACTTTTCCAGAGTAGGAACCTTTATACCGTCTACCTCCAGCAGAGGTGACTCCGTGACTAATGGCTTCACGATTATACAATTTTCCCGAAGGTCTATATAATCATACATAAAGGCAGCGTCTGGCTGTCGATATACATTTTTATACCATTCTTTCAGCCTGGCAAACACCGATTCTACAGCGTCTCGGTTTGTTTCAACGTATATGGCATGATTGATAGACAGATGATGTTGAATTGGCGAAAGAATGCTTCCGTCATAGACACAGAAATCAGTGAAAGGAAGTTCTTTTCTCAATTTCTGATAGATTTCTTGCGTCATTTCAGACGGTTTATAGGTGAACGCTTGCTTCTGGGCAATGGCATATTCTCCCTGTCCGACTCTTACCAGTTCTTTTTCCTTGGTTAAAGAACTAAGATACTGTCGAGCTGTGACAGGCTTCATTCCATAGGCAAATGCCAAGTAATTGGCATTAACCCTATGGTTTGTCTGGGCATATTCCAGTATTTGTCTCTTACATGCGCTCATATCTACTTCAATTTGGGTGCAAAGATAATATAAAATCGGCAACAAACCAAATTTATTGCCGATTTTATATAAAAATTCTCTTATTAAAAGCTCATTTCATTGTAAAAATGGGCTTTTTTAGCCTATTCTATCATATTTTATATCTATATATCTTCCGCTTAATAATAGAAAGGCTCACTTGACCTTCTTTCTTGCTTTTCCTCTTTTCCTTTTTCTTTTGGAGGCTCATGCTGTTGTCTGACAGAACGCTAATTGAGTCACATTCCTATTCTCTTTTCCCTTTCTTCGGTTGTAACCCATCCACTGCATTGCATCCTGTGATTGTCGATGGGCATTCTTCGTTTCCCATACTTCTTACTGATAGCGGAATGATACGCTTACCTCGCTATGTCCTTCTACGTCCGATGACCATGACGTACTTCATGGAGCGTTAGACTGCCTTGCATCCTCCTTTTCGTTCCTGTCACAGAATTGTTCTTATTCTGACTTCCTCATTTATGACTTTTCCGGGCGAAGTGACCACTTACTTTTTCCGTCGCAAAGTTAGTGCAAGCCGTATTCTGCAAGTACCAGCTGCCTTATTCCTCGAATTTTTTCAAAAAATTTTTGCCGTCTGTCGTGCATCCAATAAAAACTTTTCCAGGCCCAGGGGTGAAATAATTCGGTAATTCCTTGCATAGCATACTTCCCTTACCAACTCTGATAGCAACGTAAAAAATAAATGTTTCACTTCTAAAAATTCAAAAAAATGAAAAAGATCGAGAACAATTTCGCAGTAACAGGTTTCGTAGGTAAGGATGCAGAAATCCGTCAGTTCACAACCGCTTCAGTAGC
>JAGAAL010000035.1 GCA_017615245.1 Bacteroidaceae bacterium | reverse complement strand
GGAGAGCGGTGGTAGAGCCGACCTAGTGTAAAGTAAACATGGGCCAGGTGCAGGTTAGCAAACGACTCTTAATCTGCATACCCGCCTAATTCATTCATAATTAAAAAAGGAACAAAACATGAGTCAGAAAATTAGAATCAAACTCAAATCTTACGATCACAACTTGGTAGACAAGTCTGCTGAGAAAATCGTTAAGACCGTGAAGGCAACTGATGCTACGGTAAGTGGCCCAATTCCATTGCCAACACACAAACGTATTTTTACAGTTAACAGAAGTACATTCGTAAACAAGAAGTCACGCGAGCAGTTCGAACTGAACACTTACAAGCGACTGATTGACATTTACAATGCAACTCCTAAAACAGTGGATTCGCTGATGAAGCTTGAATTGCCAAGCGGTGTTGAAGTAGAGATTAAAGTTTAGGATTCAGAGAACAATTAAACAAATTAAGAAATGCCAGGATTATTAGGAAAGAAAATCGGAATGACATCCGTTTTCAGTGCCGAGGGAAAGAATCTTCCATGCACTGTTATCGAAGTAGGTCCTTGTGTTGTAACCCAGGTGAAGACCGTTGAGAAAGATGGCTATGCTGCTGTTCAGGTTGGTTTCGAAGAAGCCAAGGAGAAGAACACAACCAAGCCAATGATGGGTCACTTCAAGAAAGCTGGTACAACACCAAAGAGACACTTGGCCGAGTTCGCATTTGATGAGGAGCATAACCTTGGAGATGTTATCACAGTAGAACTCTTCAATGATGCTGCTTATGTAGATGTTGTTGGAACATCTAAGGGTAAAGGATTCCAGGGCGTTGTTAAACGTCATGGTTTCGGTGGAGTTGGTCAGTCAACACACGGTCAGGATGACCGTCTGCGCAAGCCAGGTTCAATCGGAGCTTGTGCCACTCCATCACGTGTATTCAAAAACCTCAAAATGGGTGGTCAGATGGGTAATGTGCAGGTAACTACACACAACCTTCAAGTAATTAAAGTGATTCCAGAGCATAACCTTCTTCTGTTGAAGGGTTCTGTGCCAGGATCAAAAGGTTCAATCGTAACAATCATGAAGTAATGGAAGTATCAGTTTTAAACATTAAAGGTCAAGAGACTGGTAAGAAGGTTGAATTGAATGATGCTATCTTCGGAATTGAACCTAACGACCACGTAATTTATCTTGCAGTAAAGCAGTACTTGGCAGCACAGCGCCAGGGTACTCATAAGTCAAAGGAAAGAAGCGAAATCGCAGGCTCTACTCGCAAACTGATTCGTCAGAAAGGCGGTGGTGGCGCTCGTCGCGGTGATATCAAGTCTCCAGTATTGAGAGGTGGAGGCCGTGTATTCGGTCCACGTCCACGTGACTACTGGTTCAAGCTCAACAAGAAGGTAAAGAGTCTGGCTCGCAAGAGCGCTTTGTCATACAAGGCTCAGCAGAATGCGATTGTTGTTGTTGAGGACTTCAATTTCGATGCTCCAAAGACTAAGTCGTTCGTGGAGATTCAGAAGAACCTGAACATCGAAGGTAAGAAGTTGCTTCTTGTTTTGCCAGGTGTAAATAATAACGTATATTTGTCAGCTCGTAATATTCAGCGCGTTGAAGTAATTACAGCAACTGCACTCAATACTTATAAGGTAATGAATGCTAACGTGCTCGTAGTCACAGAAGATGCACTCAAATTGGTTGATGAAACTTTTAACAAGTAAGGAGGTACAATATGGCATATATTATCAAACCATTGGTTACAGAAAAGATGACAGCTGTCTCAGACAAGCAGAACAACAAGTTCGGCTTCATTGTGCATCCTAAGGCCAATAAAATCGAGATTCAGAAAGAAATTGAAGCAAAGTATAATGTAAATGTAGTTTCAGTTAACACCATCAAGTACGCTGGTAAGCGTAAGAGCCGCTATACACGCTCTGGTGTTATCAAGGGTCAGACTAATGCTTTCAAGAAAGCAATCGTAACCCTGAAAGATGGTGAAACTATAGATTTCTTTAGTAACATTTAATAAACATGGGTATTCGTAAATTCAGACCAATTACTCCAGGTCAAAGACACAAAGCTATTGGTACTTTCGATGATGTTACTACATCAGTACCAGAGAAAACTCTTGTTTTCGGTAAGAAGAGCACAGGCGGTCGCAACAATTATGGTAAGATGACCGTACGTTACAGAGGCGGTGGCCACAAGAAGCTGATTCGTATCATCGATTTCAAGAGAGAGAAAGATGGAATCCCAGCTGTAGTGAAGACAATCGAGTATGATCCAAACCGTTCAGCTCGTATCGCACTTCTATTCTATGCAGATGGTGAAAAACGTTACATCGTTGCTCCTAACGGATTGCAAGTAGGCTCAACCATCATGTCTGGTGAAAATGCTACACCAGACCTTGGCAACTCACTTCCACTCCAGAACATCCCAGTCGGTACTGTAATCCACAATATCGAACTGCGTCCTGGTCAGGGTGCCAAGATGGTAAGATCTGCTGGTAATTTTGCTCAGTTGACTTCACGTGAAGGACGCTATTGCGTAATCAAACTCCCTTCAGGTGAAATACGTAAAATCCTTTCAGTTTGTCGTGCTACAATTGGAAGCGTAAGTAATTCTGACCATGCACTTGAATCTTCAGGTAAGGCTGGTCGTTCACGCTGGTTAGGACGTCGTCCTCACAACCGTGGTGTTGTAATGAACCCACATGATCACCCAATGGGTGGTGGTGAAGGCCGTCAGTCAGGTGGACACCCACGCTCACGCAATGGTTTGTACTCTAAGGGTCTTAAGACTCGTGCTCCTAAGAAGGCATCAAATAAGTACATTATTGAAAGACGTAAAAAGTAATTAAGTTAACGAAGTAAATTATGAGTCGATCACTTAAAAAAGGTCCATATATCAATGTAAAGCTCGAAAAGAAAGTTCTCGCAATGAATGAGAGCGGTAAGAAGAGCGTTATCAAATCATGGGCTAGAGCTTCAATGATTTCCCCAGACTTTGTGGGACATACAATTGCAGTTCATAACGGTAATAAATTCATCCCTGTTTACGTTACAGAGAACATGGTTGGTCACAAACTTGGTGAGTTTGCGCTCACACGTACTTTCCGTGGTCACGCAGGTAACAGAAAGAAGTAAACAGATTCACGTAATTAAGCAAATTAAATAATGGGATCAAGAAAGAAAATAATGGCCGATAGAATCAAAGAGGCCAAAAAGACTACCTACTTTGCTAGTCTTCGCAATGTCCCATCATCTCCACGCAAGATGCGCTACGTAGTTGATCTTGTAAGAGGTATGGAGGTAAGCAAGGCTTTGGCAACGCTTAAGTTCTGCTCAAAGGATGCTTCAAAAGATCTCGAGAAGGTAGTTCGCTCAGCGATTGCTAACTGGGAGCAGAAGAATGATAGAAAAGCTGAAAACGGTGAATTGTATATCTCTAAAATCTACGTTGACGAAGGTGCAACTCTCAAACGAATGAGACCGGCTCCACAGGGTAGAGGATATAGAATTCGTAAGCGTTCTAATCATGTAACAGTATTTGTGGACGCTTTAAATAATGAGGAGAAATAACTATGGGACAGAAATGTAATCCAATAAGCAACCGTCTTGGTATCGTAAGAGGCTGGGACTCAAATTGGTTCGGTGGCAAAGATTTCGGTGATAACATCCTCGAAGATAGCAAAATCCGCAAATATTTGAATGCTCGTTTGTCAAAAGCCAGCGTTTCAAAAATTGTCATTGAACGTACACTCAAACTTGTCACAATTACTGTATGCACCGCCCGTCCAGGTATCATCATTGGTAAGGGTGGTCAGGAAGTTGACAAACTGAAAGAAGAACTCAAGAAGTTGACGGACAAAGATGTTCAGATCAATATCTATGAGGTTAAACGTCCTGAATTAGATTCTGTGATTGTTGCCAATAACATCGCACGTCAGATTGAAGGTAAGATTGCTTACCGTCGTGCTATTAAGACAGCAATTGCTAACACAATGCGTTCAGGTGCCGAAGGTATTAAAGTACAGATTTCTGGTCGTCTCAACGGTGCGGAGATGTCTCGTTCTGAGATGTACAAGGAAGGAAGAACTCCACTCCACACATTGCGTGCTGACATCGACTATTGCCTTGCTGAAGCACTTACTAAGGTAGGTCTGCTTGGTATCAAGGTTTGGATTTGTCGTGGCGAAGTGTTTGGAAAGAAGGATTTAGCTCCTAACTTCTCTCAGACGAAAGAGACTGGTCGTGGTAATAACGGCGGCGGTAGAAGATTCAGAAACAGAAAGTCTAACCGTTAAATTCTAGAAACATGTTACAGCCTAAAAGACAAAAATATAGAAGACCGCAAAAAGGACGTGGTCGTTTGAAAGGTGTTTCTCACAGAGGAACAGAACTCGCATTTGGCAGCTTTGGTATCAAAGCACTGCAGACTCGCTGGATTTCTGCTCAGCAGATTGAGGCAGCCCGTGTGGCCATCACACGTTATATGCAGCGTCAAGGTCAGGTATGGATTCGTATCTTCCCTGATAAGCCAATCACTAAGAAACCTGCTGATGTCCGAATGGGTAAAGGTAAGGGAGATCCATACAAGTATGTGTTCCCTGCAAAGCCAGGTCGTATCCTTTTCGAAATCGAAGGTGTTTCGTATGAGATTGCTAAGGAAGCACTCCGTCTTGGTGCACAGAAGCTTCCAACAACAACTAAGTTTATTGTAAGACGTGATTACGACAAAAACGCTTAAGAGTCATGAAAATTTCAGAAATAAGAGAATTGACAACAGCTGAACTCACCGAACGTGTGGAGGCTGAGGTAGTGAACTATACAAATATGAAGTTCAACCACCATATTTCTCCTGTAGAGAATCATTCACAAATTAAGAAGCTTCGTCGTGATATCGCTCGTATGAAAGGCGAATTGCGTCAGAGAGAACTTAACAAATAAAATTGAGTCTACATGGAAGATAGAAATTTAAGAAAGCAAAGACAGGGTGTTGTAGTAAGCAACAAAATGGATAAGACCATCGTAGTTCTTGCCAAGTTCAAGGAGAAGCACCCTATTTATGGTAAGTTCGTAACAAAAACGAAGAAGTACCATGCTCATGACGAAAATAACGAATGCAATATCGGCGATACTGTATTGATTATGGAAACTCGTCCATTGAGCAAAACAAAGAGATGGAGATTAGTTAACATCGTAGAAAGAGCTAAGTAATTATGATACAGGTAGAATCTAGATTGACAGTTGCTGATAACAGTGGTGCACGCGAGGTACTCTGTATCCGTGTACTTGGCGGTACTCGCCGTCGCTATGCTACTGTAGGCGACGTGATTGTTGTCACGGTTAAAAACGTAATTCCTTCAAGCGAAATCAAGAAAGGTACAGTATCTAAGGCCTTGATTGTTCGTACGAAGAAGGAAATTCGTCGTGCTGACGGATCATATATCCGTTTTGATGATAATGCATGCGTTCTTCTGAGTAATACAGGTGAAATGAGAGGCAGTCGTATTTTCGGCCCTGTTGCTCGTGAGCTCCGTGCTGCTAATATGAAGGTAGTTTCTTTGGCTACTGAAGTTCTTTAATTTTAGATTAATAAAGTAATGAGCAAATTACATATTAAGAAAGGTGACACGGTTATCGTGAATGCAGGTAACTCAAAAGGTAAGACAGGTAAGGTGCTGTCAGTGCTTGTTGAGAAGCAGCGTGCCGTTGTCGAGGGTGTGAACATTGTGTCAAAGAGTACAAAACCATCAGCACAGCACCCACAAGGAGGTATTATTAAGCAAGAGGCTCCTATCCACATTTCTAACCTTAACGTAGTTGATCCTAAGACTGGTAAAGCTACTCGTATCGGTAGAAGAGAAGGAGCTAACGGCAAATTAGTTCGTTATGCTAAAAAATCAGGGGAGGAGATTTAATGAGTACTACTGCAAATCTTAAGAATGTATATGCAGAGCAGATTGCTCCTGCATTGATGAAACAGTTCAACTATTCTTCTCCTATGCAGATTCCTGTATTGAAGAAGATTGTAGTTAACCAAGGTCTTGGTATGGCAACTGCAGACAAGAAGGTTATCGAAGTGGCAATGACTGAAATCGCACAGATTACAGGTCAGAAACCGGTTGCAACATTGTCAAAGAAAGACGTGTCAAACTTCCATCTTCGTAAGAAAATGCCAATTGGTGTGATGGTTACATTGCGCCGCCAGAGAATGTATGAGTTCCTTGAGAAGTTAATTCGTGTGTCATTGCCACGTATCCGTGACTTCAAGGGAATCGAAAGCAAATTTGATGGTCGTGGTAATTATACTCTTGGTATTCAGGAGCAAATCATCTTCCCAGAAATCAATATCGACCAAGTTGATAAGATTATGGGTATGAATATTACATTTGTTACATCTGCAAAGACAGATGAAGAAGGCTATGCACTTCTCAAGGCATTTGGATTACCATTTAAGGACGCTAATAAATAATTGATATGGCTAAAGAATCAATGAAGGCACGTGAAGTGAAACGTGCGAAGCTGGTAGCAAAGTATGCTGCAAAGCGTGCAGCATTGAAGAAGATTGTAGCAACAGGCGATCCAATGGAAGCTTATGAGGCAGCTCGTAAACTTCAGGACATTCCTGCAAACGCAAATCCTATTCGTCTTCACAACCGCTGTAAGCTTACAGGTCGCCCAAGAGGTTATATCCGTCAGTTCGGTATCTCTCGTATTCAATTCCGTGAGATGGCGTCTGCTGGATTGATCCCTGGCGTTAAGAAGGCCAGTTGGTAAAATTAGAGTTATTATTCATTGTTAAATATTGTCGGGGAGTCCCGATTAATTTAAGTAGTATGACAGATCCAATAGCAGATTATCTAACGAGACTAAGGAATGCAATCCAGGCAAAACATAAAGTCGTGGAGATTCCTGCCTCAAATTTGAAGAAAGAGATCACAAAGATCCTTTTCGACAAAGGCTATGTACTGAATTACAAGTTCGTAGAAGATGGCCCTCAGGGAACCATCAAGATCGCACTTAAGTACGATGCCGCAACAAAGACAAGCGCTATTCAGTGCTTGAAGCGTGTGTCAAGACCAGGTCTTCGTAAGTACACTGGTTATAAAGACATGCCAAGTGTTATTAACGGATTAGGTATAGCAATTATATCTACTTCCAAAGGTGTAATGACAGACAAGGAGGCTTCTGACCTGAAAATTGGTGGAGAAGTACTTTGTTATGTATATTAATAGGAGGATATATAATGTCTAGAATTGGTAAGTTACCTATTAGTATTCCTGCAGGAGTAACAATTACTCATAAGGATGACATTGTAACAGTAAAAGGTCCAAAAGGTGAACTTTCACAGTATGTGAACCCTGCCATCAAAGTTACAGTTGATGAAGGTCAGATTACTTTGGAAGAGAACACTGAACTGATGACCGACAACACGAAACAGCGCCATGCATTCCATGGTCTCTATCGTGCACTCTTGAACAACATGGTTGTTGGTGTTTCTGAAGGTTACAAGAAGACACTTCAGTTGGTTGGTGTTGGATACCGTGTATCAAATACAGGTAATGTTCTTGAGTTTGCCATTGGTTATTCACACGCAATCCTGTTTGCTCTTCCTAAGGAAATTAAGGTCGAGACTAAGTCAGAACGTAACCAAGATCCTCTTATTATGCTTGAGTCATGCGACAAACAGTTGCTTGGTCAAGTATGTGCTAAGATTCGTTCATTGCGTAAGCCTGAACCATATAAGGGTAAGGGTATTCGCTTCCAGGGCGAAGTTGTTAGAAGAAAGTCTGGTAAGTCAGCTAGTGCTAAATAATTTTAAATTGTACGAATTATGATAACAAAGATAGAAAGACGTATCAAAATCAAATATAGAGTACGTAATAAAGTTTCCGGTACTGCTGCACGTCCACGTATGTCTGTATTTAGAAGTAATAAGCAGATTTACGTTCAGATAATTAATGATGACGAAGCTAAGACACTCGTTGCAGCATCTTCACTTGGATTAGAGAAATGTAATAAATGCGAACAAGCAGCAAAAGTAGGCGAACTTATTGCGAAGAAGGCTCTTGAGGCAGGAATCTCAACAGTGGTGTTCGACCGCAATGGCTACTTGTATCATGGTAGAGTTAAAGAGGTAGCTGAAGCTGCCCGTAAAGCAGGACTTAAATTTTAATTAAGATTATGGTTAATAGAGTAAAAATAGGAAACGACGTCGAGCTTAAAGATCGATTGGTGGCTATTAATCGTGTTACCAAGGTGACAAAGGGTGGTAGAACATTTACGTTTGCTGCTATTGTTGTTGTTGGTAATGAAAACGGTGTAATTGGATGCGGTCTTGGTAAGGCAGGTGAAGTTACAGCTGCAATCGCTAAAGGCGTAGAGGCAGCCAAAAAGAACTTAGTGAAAGTTCCTGTCCTGAACGGAACATTGCCTCATGAGGCATATGCAAAATTCGGCGGAGCTCGTGTTTTGATTATGCCGGCTTCTGAAGGTACAGGAGTAGTAGCAGGCGGCGCTATGCGTGCCGTTCTTGAAAGCGTTGGTATTACTGACGTTCTTGCAAAGTCTAAGGGTTCTTCTAACCCACACAATCTTGTAAAGGCAACAATTGCTGCTTTGACAAGTATTCGTGATCCAAAGACTGTCGCAATGAACCGTGGTGTAAGTTTAACAAAGGTGTTTAGAGGATAAGGAGGTATATCATGGCAACAATAAAAATTATGCAGGTTAAGAGTCGTGCAAATCGACCAGTTGATCAAAAGCGTACGTTGAATTCTCTTGGATTAACCAAGATGAACCAAGTCGTTGAGCATGAGGACACTCCTTCAGTGAGAGGAATGATCAAAAAGGTTAATCACCTTGTTAAGGTTGTAGATTAAAGTTATTTATTTCAAAAAATTGAAACAATGGAATTACATAATTTAAAACCAGCTGAAGGCTCTACTCATACAGGCAAACGTGTAGGACGTGGTTACGGATCAGGTAAGGGACGTACTGCAACTCGTGGTCATAAAGGAGCTAAAGCACGTTCTGGTTACAAGAAGAAAATTGGTTTCGAAGGCGGTCAGATGCCATTGCAGCGTCGTGTGCCTAAGTTCGGCTTTAAGAACATCAACCGTGTAGAGTATAAGGCAATTAATCTATCAACACTCCAGAAGTTGGCGGATGATAAGAACCTCACTAAGATCGGTATTGCTGAACTGATTGAAGCTGGTTTTGTGAATTCAAAACAGTTGGTTAAGATTCTTGCTAAAGGAGAGTTGACTTCTAAATTGGAAGTTGAGGCTCATGCATTCTCTCAGAAAGCAGAAGCTATCATAACTGAAAAAGGTGGTAATGTTGTAAAACTCTAAACAAATGGGAAAAGCAATAGATAAACTTAAGAACATTAAGTTAGTAAAGACGATATCTAATATTTGCAAAATCGAAGATTTGCGTACGCGTATCTTGATTACAATCGCCTTTATCGCTGTATACAGATTTGGATCTTATATTGTACTTCCGGGTGTAGATACTGCGACATTAGAGAGTCTTTCAAAGCAGACAGAAGGTGGTGGATTGATGTCTTTGCTTGATATGTTTTCAGGTGGCGCATTCTCCAAGGCATCAATTTTTGCACTTGGAATCATGCCATACATCTCTGCATCTATCGTAATGCAGCTGTTAGGTATTGCTGTCCCATATTTCCAAAAAATGCAACGCGAGGGAGAAAGCGGAAGAAGGAAGATGAATCAGTATACACGTTATCTTACTGTTGGAATCCTCATTCTGCAAGCTCCTACATATTTGGTGAATCTTTACAGAACCACAAATGGTACTGCTATTTACTCAAGCCTTGATTGGACGATGTTCTACATCACTTCAACCATTATCTTGGCAGCAGGTAGTATGTTTATCTTGTGGCTAGGCGAAAGAATTACTGACAAAGGTATTGGTCAAGGTGTTTCACTTATCATCATGATTGGTATTATTGCTCGATTCCCACAAGCAATCTCTCAGGAATTCCTGACACGTTTCGATTCTCTCGGTCAAGGAGGTTTGATTGGCTTCCTGGTTGAGTTCGTTGTGTGGCTTGCGGTGATAGCAGCAGCAATCTTGTTGGTTCAGGGTGTACGTCGAGTTCCAGTACAATATGCAAAACGCGTTGTAGGTAACCGTCAGTATGGAGGTGCGCGTCAGTACATTCCGCTCAAACCATATGCAGCGAATGTGATGCCTATCATCTTTGCACAGGCAATCATGTTTATTCCTATTACGGTTGCACAGTTTATGGGGGCTAGCCAGAATGCATTTATGATGCAATTGCTCGATAACACAAGTGTGGTATACAATGTGATTTTCGCAGCATTAATCATCATATTTACATATCTGTATACGGCTATTACTATCAATCCTACTCAAATGGCAGAGGACATGAAACGCAATAACGGATTTATTCCAGGCGTGAAACCTGGAAAGAGCACGGCAGAATACCTTGATGGTATCATGTCACGCATCACTTTCCCAGGTTCTTTGTTCTTGGCCTTAATTGCTGTAATGCCTGCGTTTGCAAGCTTGTTTAATGTGCAGCGTGAATTTGCCCAGTTCTTTGGAGGCACATCATTGTTGATTCTCGTTGGTGTTGTGTTGGATACACTTCAGCATATTGAGAGTCACTTGTTGATGAGACATTATGACGGTCTTCTGGATTCTGGTCGTATCCGTGGCGCACATTGATATGTAAAGCATTTTTAGGATGATTTATCTTAAAACTGATGATGAAGTAGAACTTCTGCGAGAGGCCAATCTCTTAGTGGGAAAGACCCTCGCAGAATTAGCCAAAATAATAAAGCCAGGTGTTACCACCCGCCAATTAGATGTTTTAGCGGAAACATTTATAAGGGATCATGGAGCAGTTCCTACTTTTAAGCACTTCCCCAATCCCTATGGCGAACCTTTTCCTGCCAGCATTTGTACGTCTGTAAATGAACAGGTAGTACACGGCATTCCAAATGACGTGCCACTAAAAAATGGTGATATTGTGTCGATTGATTGTGGTACGAAGTTAAATGGTTTTTGTGGAGATTCATGTTATACCTTTGCAGTTGGTGAAATCTCAGATGCTGTTAAAGCACTGCTGAAAACGACGAAGGAGGCATTATATAAAGGAATTGAACAAGCCATCGTTGGACATCGTCTAGGAGATATCTCTTATGCTGTCCAAAATCATTGTGAAAGTCATGGATATGGTGTTGTGAGAGAGTTTGTGGGGCATGGCATAGGAAAAGATATGCACGAGGATCCTCAAGTTCCTAATTTTGGGAAGAGAGGAAATGGGATAATGCTGAAAAATGGATTGTGCATTGCAATCGAACCGATGATTACTCTCGGTCGGAAAGAAGTCTACATGCAACCTGATAAATGGGGTATTGTGACGCGTGATTCCAAAGTTGCTGCACATTTCGAGCATACCATCTGTGTGCGTAAAGGTAAAGCCGATATTTTGTCATCGTTTAAAGAAATAGAAGATATTATACAAGAAAAATCATTTTAATATGGCTAAGCAGTCAGCAATAGAGCAAGATGGAACAATTGTAGAGGCATTGTCTAATGCAATGTTCCGAGTAGAATTAGAAAATGGTCATGAGATTATAGCGCATATCTCAGGAAAAATGAGAATGCACTACATCAAGATCTTGCCAGGTGACAAAATCAGAGTCGAGATGTCACCTTATGACCTTTCAAAAGGAAGAATCGTTTTTAGATATAAATAACAAACTGCATATGAAAACAAAAGCATCTTTAAAGAAACGTACTCCTGATTGCGTTATAGTAAGACGTAAGGGTCGTCTGTTTGTAATTAACAAGAAGAACCCTAAGTATAAGATGCGTCAGGGATAAAATTCAAGCCAAGTAGATAAGTAAAACAATTTAAGATATGGCAATAAGAATTGTAGGTGTAGACCTCCCACAAAACAAGAGAGGCGAAATTGCGTTGACATACATTTTTGGTATTGGACGCAGTAGCTCCGCAAAAATATTAGAAAAGGCAGGAGTTGACAAAGATTTGAAAGTAAAAGACTGGTCAGATGATCAGGCAGCAAAGATTCGTGAAATCATTGGTGCAGATTACAAGGTAGAAGGTGATCTTCGTTCTGAGATTCAGCTTAACATCAAGCGTTTGATGGATATCGGTTGTTATCGTGGAATCCGTCACCGTATCGGACTTCCTGTTCGTGGTCAGAGCACAAAGAATAATGCTCGTACTCGTAAGGGAAAGAAAAAGACTGTTGCAAACAAGAAAAAGGCTACTAAATAATAAATAGGTATGGCAAAGAAAACAACTTCTGCTAAGAAGAGAAATGTCAAAGTTGGTGCTCAGGGACAGCTTCATGTTCACTCATCATTCAACAACATTATTGTTACTTTGGCAAACAGTGAGGGCCAGGTTATTTCATGGTCTTCAGCAGGTAAAATGGGCTTTAGAGGTTCCAAAAAGAACACTCCTTATGCAGCACAGATGGCGGCTCAAGATTGTGCCAAGGTTGCATACGACTTGGGTTTGAGAAAGGTCACCGCTTATGTCAAGGGTCCTGGTAATGGACGAGAGTCTGCAATTCGCGGTTGTTGCGGTGTGGGAATCGAAGTAACAGAAATTGTTGACGTTACTCCACTGCCACATAATGGTTGTCGTCCTCCTAAGAGAAGAAGAGTATAAACATTAAGTTAATTGCATTGCGGAGTGTATTTGTAAGACGGCATCATTCCTTTCTGCCGTTGCGGCTGCACACGAAGTTAATGCTTAAAATATAGATTCAATATGGCAAGATATATTGGCCCTAAATCAAGAATCTCTCGTCGTTTCGGAGAGGCAATATTTGGTCCTGATAAGGTGTTATCAAAAAGAAACTATCCTGCAGGTCAACATGGCAACAATCGCCGCAAGAAGTCTTCAGAATATGGACTTATGCTTGCTGAGAAGCAGAAAGCTAAGTATACTTATGGAGTTCTTGAGCGTCAGTTCCGTAATTTGTTTGAGAAGGCTGCATCAACCGATGGAGTAACAGGTGAAGTCCTGCTCCAGAGCCTTGAAGCACGCCTTGATAACGTTGTATACCGTCTCGGTATTGCTCCAACACGTGCAGCAGCTCGCCAGTTGGTTAGTCATAAGCACATTACTGTTGACGGAGAGGTTGTGAATATTCCTTCATATTCAGTTAAACCTGGTCAATTGGTAGCTGTTCGTGAAAAATCTAAATCTCTTGAAGTAATCGCTGCGTCATTAGCAGGCTTTAACCATAGCAAGTACCCATGGATTGAGTGGGATGAAAATGCAAAGGGTGGTAAGCTCCTGCATATGCCAGAGCGTGCAGACATTCCGGAGAATATTAAAGAACAGATGATAGTCGAGTTGTACTCTAAATAATAATTAACAATGGCGGTATTAGCATTTCAAAAACCCGAAAAAGTAATAATGTTGGAAGCCGACGACAAGTGTGGAAAATTTGAATTTCGCCCTTTGGAGCCTGGTTTTGGTATTACTATTGGTAATTCGCTGCGCCGCATCTTATTGTCTTCGTTGGAGGGCTTTGCCATTAATACGATTCGTATTGCAGGTGTAGAGCATGAGTTTTCTACTGTCCCAGGAGTCAAGGAAGATGTCACCAACATTATTTTGAATCTTAAAAAGGTAAGATTCAAACAAAATGCCGATGGCATAGAGACAGAAAAAGTCTCTATCGTAATCGAGAAAGAAACTGAGTTTAAAGCTGGGGATATTAACAAATATCTTACAGGATTTGGAGTGTTAAATCCTGAATTGGTAATTTGTCATTTAGATCCAAAAGCAACATTAGAGATTGAACTTAATATCAATAAAGGCCGTGGATATGTGCCGTCTGAGGAGAATCGACAGTATTGTAGAGAGATCAACGAACTGGCTATCGATTCAACTTATACTCCAATACGTAATGTCAAATTCTCTGTGGAACCATATCGTGTTCAGCAGAAGACCGACTATGACAAATTAGTATTAGAGATTACTACAGATGGTTCGATACATCCAAAAGATGCATTGAAGGAGGCGGCTAAAATTCTGATTTACCACTTCATGCTCTTCTCTGATGAGAAGATTACATTAGATAATAATGATTTGGATGGTACTGAAGAGTTTGATGAGGAAGTTTTGAGAATGCGTCAACTGCTGAAGACAAAGCTTACGGACATGAACCTTTCTGTTCGTGCGCTTAATTGCTTGAAGGCAGCAGAGGTCGACACGCTTGGTGATTTGGTTAAATTCCAGAAGAGCGATTTGCTCAAATTCCGTAATTTTGGTAAAAAATCTCTTACTGAATTAGATGATCTTCTCGAGCATCATGGATTGTCATTCGGAACAGACACTTCTAAGTATAAATTAGAAAAAGATTAAGCAAAGATGAGACATAATAAAAAATTCAATCATCTGAGTCGTACAGCATCACATAGAGCTGCAATGTTGTCAAATATGGCAACCTCATTAATTCTTCACAAGAGAATTACAACGACTCTTCAAAAAGCAAAAGCTCTTCGTGTTTATGTTGAGCCATTAATTACAAAGGCAAAGGACGATACGACAGCTTCACGCCGCGTTGTATTTAGCTATTTGCAGAATAAATATGCTATCACTGAGTTGTTTGGTACTGTAGCCACTAAAGTTGGAAATCGCCCAGGTGGTTATACGAGAATCATTAAGCTCGGCAAGCGTGCTTCTGACGACGCAGATATGGCATTCATCGAGTTAGTTGACTTCGATGAGAACATGGCAAAGACTGCAAAGAAGACTACACGTACACGTCGTTCTAAGAAGTCTGCAACTAAGGCAGAGGCTCCAGTTGAAAATGTAGTGGAAGCTACGTCTGAAGCAACTGTTGAAGAGGCTCCGGCGGCAGAAGAGAAAGCTGCAGAATAGTTCATTTTTTCTGTGTTTTCATAAAACAGTTATGCATGAAAGTGCATAACTGTTTTTTTTTGTACAGCCCCAAATTATCACGTGTAAAATGAAGATAACTTAACCATTTCATCTTAATCTTTTATCCCGAAATCATGTATGGATTTATTCTTTGTTGTGTTGTTATTTATGAATATTTATGTAATTATATTTTGTCGCTCTCTTTGACGCGGATGTTTGACTGACAATTGCATTGTTCTTGGGCATAGAATTTGGTTGCGCTTTGTCGATAAAGACTTTGTCTTTGATGTCAAAACAGTGATTTTAAACTATTTTATGAATAAAATAGAGGGAAACAAGCATTTTTTTGTTAAAATATATTATCTATTCAAAAAAAAATAGCTAAGTTTGTACACCAATAAATGCTGAAGGTACCAAATTTTATTAACAACGGATTCAAAATGAGACTTGCAAGTAAATTTTTAATATTCTTGACGGCCATAATGATGGTCTGTCCGTCCGTTGCTCAGAATTGGTATAAGATAAACACTCATTCCGACACAAAGTACGACTTTGTATGGAGTTTCCCTTATGAAATTAGTCAGTTTCCTTATTCAGATTTCTCTTCAGATGGCCACTTTTTCCGTATCTCTGCTGAAGAAATTAATGAGGCATCCTCTATTAATGTGCCGTATGCCATTTCAATGATTGACAGTGTTACATTCGTTGATGAAGTGTCAGAAGACCTCCAGTCACATAACAAGTATCAGGTGTACACTTTAAGTGTAACTACCAAAGACTTTGTGGGAGTCAATTCCCGAGAAGAGTATGTGGATTGTGTTGTGTCTTTAGATGGTAAGGATGGCTATAACTGGTATTCTGGTTCTGGTAGCATTCGTGGCAGGGGGAACTCAACTTGGAGTATCTATCCCAAGAAGCCTTATCGCATCAAGTTGAATGACAAGCATAAGATGCTAGGTCTGGCAAAAGCAAAGAGTTGGGTGCTGTTAGCAAACTATCGTGATCTTACCAGCATGATGAATACCTATGTATTCGAAGTTGCTCGCTGGATGGGCATGCCATACGTAAATCATACTCGTTTTGTGGAATTGTTTGTTGATGGAGAATATGAGGGATTGTATCAGTTGACGGAGCAGGTACAGCAAGGTAAAAATCGTGTAGATGTTTCCGAAAACGAAGGAATCTTGTTGTCTATGGACAAAGATGACGGCCCAGAGCTGAGTCCCGAATCTACAGACAATTTCTGGTCAACAGTTTACAATATGCCAATGTGTGTTAAATACCCTGATGATGTAGATGAGCAGACAAAAGATTCTATCCGGATGGTTTTTGCTGAACTTGAAAACGCAATCAAGGCTGTTGATTATGAGATGCTTGACTCTCTGATGGATATGAAGTCGTTTATGACGATGGCAATGATTCAGGAACTGGTAGAGAACGTAGAGATTTGTGCCCCACGTAGCATCTTTATGTACAAGGACGGCAATGGTAAGTGGGCGATGGGTCCATTCTGGGATTGGGATGCAGGTTTCGATTTTGATTGGGGTACATTCTATGATGGTAACATTTTCCGTTATTTCGGTGATTATCATGAATTGGTATTAGGAACAGATCCTGCAAACCGTAAGGGAATGTACGGAGCCACACCGAGGTTCTTTACCGATATGTTTAAATCTGATAGCTATACTAGAGAATACAAGGAACTTTGGAATTCTGTCAAAGACTCAATTGTCACACGTAATTGGGAAATCGTGGAGCAATATGTGAATGAACTCAACAAAGGTGCATACGCCCGCAATAAAATGCGTTGGCCAATTGTTGAAAACACCGGCTGGGGAGGTTGGGGCCATTCAACGACATATGATGTGAACCAGGAATTATCAAAGATGAAGACATGGCTTGACAATCGTGTAACTTATCTTGACCAGATAATCAATGCATATCCTCAAACAGGAACAGAAGGAGCAGAAGAAGAAATGGACTATGGCATCCTTAATACATATGTTTCTGGTACGAACATGGATATCTATCTCCTATTGAACATGGCTGATGGTTATTCTCAGTCTGCTAATATTGAAATCTCTCCATCTACATTAGCCGAAATGTTGGGATTGTCTGACAATGAATTCAGCAATGCAACTATAAAGTTGTCGGCACTCAACTCTAATGGCAAAGAAGGAGGACATACCGCACAGGGTACATGGGGCGCATGGTTCGATGATAAAGGTAATGTGGTTGATTATGGAGGTAACTCGCATGTGTTTATAGAGCCAAGAAATCTTGCTACCAGCGATGTGTATAGTTGGAACTATGGCTGCCATCCGAACAATTGCCAGAAAGGTGACCAGCATGTAGCAACCATGCGGTATGCCATTACACAGAAAAGACAAACTTCTTACATTACGGTAACCGTCCATTTCGGTATCGACTGCATACCAGAGGGTACTTATGATAATATCAACGTAGATCCGTCGCTTTATTCATGGCGGAACATGCAAAAGGTTGGTGAAGAAATAATTACCAAATCGTATGATATGAGTTCAGTTGAAGCTTATAGCAAACAGCCAATTTCAATCAATTTGAATGAGATTGTGGCAAAGTTCCCCCAAGGAGCAACCGTAGACAACCTGAAATATATGACATGTATAGACATCAAAACAGGCGAACTGACCTCAAACCTCACATCTTCTAACGGATTTTATATGATGTTCGATGGTACAGCCACATCATGGGGGAGCAGTGAGTGTAAAGTGGGTTACAATCCAGGCGCAAGTACTTTAGATTTTGCTTATACCTCTGATCTTATGGCACCGGTAAGCGGAAGTAAATGCACGGCAAGTGTTTTTCTTGTGTTCGATGATCGATATTATTACAGGTTTATAATGAATATCACGCTGAATTAATATATATTAACAATTAATAACCAATTAAACAATTAAAAAATGAACAAGAAAACAAAATCAAGATGGGTTTACATACACATAGACGATAGCTGAAGTTCAGTAGGTTATCTTAGCGAGATAAAAAAATGATGTTGAATAATCAATAAAATATATCAAAATCAATAATTAATAATTCTAAAAATTATGTTGTTTAACTTTCAGAGTAACAAACTACGCAAGCATCTTCTCATGGGAAGTGCTGTGTGTGCTGCAACTCTTGGTTTCTTTGGTTGTACACCAGACTATAACCTCGATGAAGAACAGCCTACTGGACTGAACACCATCTATGGTTATATGGAAGATCAGGGAAACTACAAGAATTTCTTGCAGTTAATTGATGACCTGGGTGAGAAGGCAACTCTCTCAAAGACAGGTAGTAAAACCCTGTTTATTGCAGATGATGACGCTTTTGCGGCATTCTATGCAAATAATAAATGGGGTGTGAAAAGTTATGATCAATTGTCAGAGGCTCAGAAGAAACTGATTCTTCGTTCATCGATGATTGATAATCCAGCTACAATCAGTCTGCTTTCAAGCGTACAAGGCCCTATCGAAGGCGAATGTATGCGTCGTACGGCATCTCTGCAGACTTATGATTCCGTTTTGGTTGTGAGCTCTACAGATCCTCAGATTCCAAGATTAGGAGGAGAACTTACTAAGTATTGGAAGAATTTGGCACAGACGCATGATACCATTGTGCTCTTCAAGGACTTTTCGGGTGCACCACCTATGATTCACTTCTTGCCACGTTTCATGGAGCAGAACATGGTTACTGGTCATGACGTAGACTTCCTCTACAACGACCCGATTGGAACTCATGTTTCAGATGATGCTTATGTAAACGACTGTAAGGTAGTTGAAGCAAACATTTTCTGTAAGAACGGTTTCTTGCACAAAGTGAACAAAGTGATGTTGCCACTTGACAATATGGCTGAATTGATTCGTGTAAGACCACAGTTTAGCATCTATTCTTCATTACTGGAGCGTTTCGCAGCACCATTCTACAATTATGATATCACACGCGAGTATAACCGTCTCTATAAGACAACGGTTGACTCTGTTTATCAGAAATCATATTTTGCATCGCGCGGAAGTGAAAGTAATGGCATCACTTCTACAGAGCGTAACCAGGATAAGGATAAGTTATATTCATTGCAGTTGACAGAGTTGTTGAAGTTCGACCCAGGATGGAATCGTTATAGCCCAGGTACACTGAACGACCGTGACCGTGATGAGGTGATGGAAGATATGGGTTGTATGTTGGTTCCTACCGATGCTGCTCTCACTGACTGGTTTGATAATGGCGGCGGTAAAGTCCTCAAAGACAACTTTGGTAGTTGGGACAATATTCCTGATCGCGTTATCGTAGAACTTATCAAGAACAACCAACTTTATTCTTTGGTTGGATCTGTTCCTTCTAAGTTCAAGTCAGTATTGAATGATGCTGCGATGGAAATGGGTATTACCACATCAGATGTTGATAGTGTGTTCCTTGCATGTAATGGAGCAGTCTATCAGACGAATAAGGTGTTCTCGCCAATGTCATATTCTTCAGTACTTTTCCCGGCAGTTGTTACAGAGAACCTTAGCGTAATTTATAACGCCATCTCATTGTTGGAATACCAAGCCTATTTGAACTCTATGGTTTCTCGCTATAGTTTCTTCATCCCGGTTAATGACGGTTTGCTGACTTACATTGACCCTGTTTCACTCGGTCAGTCAGAAACCCATATTTGGAAGTTCATGATGAATCCAAATCCTGGAAGCAACTTGTTCTCTCATATTCAGGCTGTAGTATATAAGGCAGAGAGACAAGATGACGGAACATGGCTCCAAACTGATTCATTGAGAACGATTGTTGGTAGTTCTTCAACCGACCAGTTGTTCGACCGTATTGAAGACCTTCTTGATAATATCATCGTGATAGGTGATGTTGTTGAAGGAAAGTCTTATTATCAGACTAAGGGTAGGAACTTCGTGAAGGTTGGTGGTACAATCAATGTGCCTGGTCAGATGACTGTTGCCGGTGGTTGGCAAATTGAGAATGATGCACCTCTGACTGTGTCAAGTGTTTATAATATGGAGAACGGTAAGTCATATATTGTAGAGACTCCTGTTTATACGGCACACAAGGCAGTTAGTGACATCCTTGCAGACCATGAAGCAGAGGATGGAGAATTCTCAGAGTTCTATGAGCTGCTTCGTGAATGTGGTGCGTTGGCAGTAAGTACTGGTTCCAAAGTTAACTGGTCGTCTACGTCAAAGAATGGTAACTTGATTTACATTCCAGAAAAAGCGAATGAGAGTGTTAACTACCTGTTGAACACTTATCATTATACCATTTATGCTCCAACCAATGCAGCGATGGAAGATGCTCGTAAGAAAGGCCTTCCAACCATGGATATGCTTGACTTAGCAATTGATATTGATTACGATGATTCAACCAAGATCAAAGTACCAACAGATCCAGACGAAGATCCTCTTCTCTATAAACTGATCCAGTATCACTTCATTGATACTTGTGGTGATTCTATCGCTTTCGATACTCTTACTGAAACTGCTGCCCGTATCCGTAAGGTGATGCTCGACTTTGTGAAGTATCATATCCAGGATAATTCAATCTTTATTGACGAAGTAGGCGAACTTTTTGAGAGGGACGAGGAAGGCAATGTGAAAGTGGCGCCAGATTTCGCAAGTGGCCGTTACGAAACTGCCAAGACCAATCCTTCAACAGGCCGTTCATATAGAATTACTGTTGACAACAATGGAACAGACCTCAAAGTTACGGGTGTTTGCTCTAACCAACAAGCCGTTAATAAGGACAAGATGTATAACGTCATGGCTCGTGAATATTGGTTGAATAATGCGAAGGCAGAAAGTGCTACGATGATTGAAACATCTTCAAGCGTTGTGCTTCATGCCATTGATAAACCTCTCTTATATAAATATAAAGAAGGTGCAGATTTGACATTACCAGAAAACAATCAGTTCATCTATTCTCCATTTGAGATTTATAATCCAGATGAAGAGGAGGCTGCAGCTGAAACAAAACGTAGACGTAAATAACTATGAGTATGAAAAGAATAATATCAATATTAATGCTTTTGGCTTGTTTCTGTGGAATGGCACAGGCACAGGTGAAGGCTGGCGACATTATCTCTGGTACTGTCTCTGATTCAGATGAACCATTGATGATGGTGAATGTTGTCGAAATTGACAATAATAAGCGTATCGTTGCCCATGGAGTTACGGATATTAATGGTAACTTCTCATTCAAGGTAGTGAATCCTAAGGACCATATCCAGGTTTCATATATCGGTTATAAGACGCAAAGTCTTCCTATTAATAAAAAGGTGTTCAAGATTGTGATGGAAAGTGCGACTCAAATTCAACCAGTCGTTATCCAGGCAGTGAAGAAGACCGAAAACGTAGGTCTGCAAATTCCTATTACTGAAATTTCTACTGCACAGCAGACAATTGATATGAAGGAATTCGAAGGTCTGGCTATGACATCTGTCGATGAGGCTTTGCAGGGACGTATCGCAGGTCTTGACATCGTAATGAACTCAGGTAACCTCGGTGCTGGTTCAACCATGCGTCTTCGTGGTGTTGGTACTATCACCGGTGATGCAGAACCGCTGATTGTTGTTAACGGTAATGCCAGTGACTTGAGAATTGATATGAATCAGAAGGACGATTACAACGAAGAAAAGTTCGCAGAACTTCTTCAGGTTAACCCTGAAGATATCGAGAGTATCACAGTCCTCAAGGATGCTGCCGCAACAGCAATCTGGGGTAGCCGTGGTGCAAACGGTGTAATCGAAATCCGTACGAAACGTGGTCAGCGTGGTAAGACTCGTGTGACTTATACATATCGTTTCAGTGGCACTTGGTCTCCACGTGGTATGAAGATGCTCAATGGTGATGACTACACCATGTTCTTGAAAGAGGCATACTACAATCCAACGTTGCAGAGCTCTATCGCAGATAATACATCTAGTGATTACATTCCTGAAATCAACTACGACCCGAACTACTCTCAGTACCACATGTTCAACAACAACACTGACTGGGAGACGATTATCAACCAGACTGGTCAGAATCACGACCATTATGTATCACTCTCTGGTGGTGGTGATAAAGCTCGCTTCCGTGTAGCAGGTGGTTACACACATCAGTTGGGTACCGTAATCAATCAGAAACTCGACCGTTACACAACACGTGTTGCTCTCGACTACTATGTATCAACAAAGATTCAGGTATCTACTAACTTCTCATTGACATATACTGAAAACAAGAGAACGGCTACAACAAGTGGTGGTCTTGCCGACCTCGCTTATGAAATGATGCCTAACCTTGCTCCTTACGAGGAAGATGAGAACGAAAATCCAACAGGTGACTTCTACATCATGCAGAAGGAATATACTTCTTCTCAGTTGAATGACCGTTTGAGTAAGGGTAACCCATTGGCAGCTGCTTATCTTGGTAAGCGATTGACTAACGACTTGTCACTCAACCCAGAATTCATCTTCCGTTATGACATTTTGGGTACAGAACCAAAAGAGCACCGTTTGCAGTATCAGGGTCAAGTATCCTTCAGCGTTTCCGCAAACGATAGCCACAACTTCACGCCTTCTGTTCTTCAGACAGATGGCTGGAATGGTGGTAACTCTAACGTGGCATCTACAAGTCAGAGTAAGAGCAATAGCTTCAGTACACGTCACAGTTTGACTTATACTCCACACTTCAACAACGAAGATCATTCATTGATGTTCATGGTTCGTGGTGAGTATAGTACAGGTAACAGCTCTAATCAGAGCGTGTCACGTAAGTGGCTCCCAACAGGCGATATTACTTCTGCACTTGCAGGTGGTGTACTCAGCAGTGCCAGTGGTAGCGTAAGTGCTCCATCTAAGTCTGAGAACTTCGCATTCCAGTCTCACTACTCATTCAGAGGTAAATACAGTTTCGACTTCACCGCTCGTTTCGATAAGTCAAACAGCAACCCAAAGAAGTGGGGTGCATATTATGGTATCTCTGGTCGTTGGAATATTTCCGATGAGACATTTATAAAGGAAAAACTGAAATGGATTAACATGTTGTCACTCAGTATAGGTTGGGGTCGTTCAGGTCGTCCATCAGGAGGTTCTACTTCAATGTATAGTACCTATAGCTCAGACGGTTCATACCTTGGCGTGACAGCAGTTGCTCCTCAACAGATTCGTCTGAAGATTATTCGTCCTGCAAATAATGACACTTGGAACTTCGGTTCTCACTTCGCATTCTTGCGTAATAAGATTTCTGGAGACGTTCAGGTTTATACCAGCCGAAACGAACAGGTATCAAGTTACCCGATTCCTACTTCTTCAGGATATTCTAACCTGCCTGCTAAGTTGCAAGGTATCGTTCGTAATAACGGATGGGAATTCAACTTGAATGTAAACAACTTCATTCGTCGCGGTAAGTTCTCGGCTTCATTCAATATGGCATTCTCGAACAACCGTAACCAAATCCTTGAAATGGATGCAATGGTGCTCGACCAGATGAATGCTGAGTTCAACCATGAAAATGGTCAGTACCTCTCTCGTGTACAGATTAAAAACCCAATCGGTTCTATCTATGGTTTCCGTTACAAGGGTGTTTATTCTTATAGCGAATGGAGTGCTACTGAAATTCCAGGCGTAAGTGGTCCTGATGCACCAGTGGCTCGCAATGCTGCTGGCGAAGTAATCTTGAATGAGAACGGACGTTCAAAACCAATGATGTTCGACTACGGAGGTATTCAGTATGAGTTCAAGGGTGGTGATGCTAAGTATGAGGATATCAACCACGATGGTAACATCAACGAACTTGACATCGTTTACCTCGGTTCTTCTCTGCCAAAATTGACTGGTGGTTTCGGATTCCAGATCAACTATGGACGATTCAATTTCCACATGCGTTTCAACTATCGTATTGGTCAGAAGGTTATCAACGAAGCACGTATGAAAGCTGAAAATATGTATGACAACAACAACCAGTCACGTGCAGTCAACTGGCGTTGGCACAACGAGGGTGATGTTGCTGTTATTCCACGCGCGCTTCATGACTATGGTTACAACTGGTTAGGTTCCGACCGCTTCATGGAAGATGCTTCATTCCTCCGAATGAACTTCATCACTATGTCGTACAGCGTACCTACCAAGCAGTTGACCCAGTTCGGTATCAAGAGTTTGAGTTTCAACCTCAACTTCAACAACGTATTCGTTTTGACGAAATACTCAGGTGCTGACCCAGAAGTCTCTCAGGGTGGATACCGTGCTGCAACCGATGGTGGTCGTACACCTCGTTCAAAGCAATTTACTTTAGGTATAAATGTTGGATTCTAAAAAATCAGGAACAATGAAACTAAAAAATATAATAAAGTCAATAGGTTTGGCAACACTCTCCAGCCTGTCATTGGTTTCGTGCGATGTTGAGGTTTTACCATTGAACCAGATTATTGCGCAGAACTATTGGACAAGTAAGGCTGACGTCGAGAGTGTAGTATTCTCTTGCTATACAGGTTTGACAAGTAGCGATGTTATCACCCGTATGATTATATGGGGTGAGGTCCGTTCCGATAATATTAAGGAAGGACAACAGATCTCTCAGGCAAGCAAAGACCTTCAGTATTTGCTCAACGGAAATATCCTTGAAACAAATACATATTGTGATTATAGCGCATTCTATAAATTGATTAACCGCTGTAACACTGTTGAGCTTTACGCTCCAGTGATTCAGGAACGTGACCCTAACTATACCGAATCCGACCTTCGTCAGAATTTGGCAGAAGTGAAGGCAATTCGTGGTTTGTGCTACTTCTATTTAATTCGTACGTTCGGAGATGTTCCTTTCACCTTCGTCGCATCTATCGATGATGACCAGAATTATTATCTTCCTGCAACACCGCAGGAACTGATACTCGATACGCTGATTATGGATTTGGAGGCGAATGTCAATTACGCACCAAAGAGATATGTCAACGAGATTGAGAATTCTGCACGTATCTCCCGAAATGCTATCAATGCTATCTTAGCAGATATGTATCTCTGGAGAGCTTCGAATGCGAAAGTAGATGCAGCAACCCGTAACGCAGATTACCTTAAGTGTGTTGAATGTTGTGACAAGGTGATTGATGCCAAGATTGCAGAATACAAGGAAGATCGTTATGGTACTTTGAAACCACAGATTAGCCGCGAAATTTACGCTGATTACGGTTTCCCTCTGCTTGAAGAATGGGCAGAATCAGATCAGACTTCTGGTCAGGGAACCAATGCAAAGGCATTTAACCGAATCTTTGGTGGTGATGGTAATTCATTCGAAAGTATTTTCGAATTGAACTTTGAAGAAGAAAGCCACAGATATGGTAGCTCTGCAGAAAATAGTGCGATAGGCTCACTTTATGGAGGCCGCAATAGTGGTGAAAGTGGTGCACAGTTGGCTGCTAGCGACGTAATGATGTCGACTATTCCTGATGCAAACTTCGAATCTAATGATAACTTGTTCTCATCCTATGATTTCCGTAGTCAGACAAGCTTCCTGTATCACGAAAGCAACCCTTATACCATCCAGAAATATGTGGTGGAAAGAGCCAGAGTGAAAGTTGGTGCTAAAAACGTCTGGTCAGTGGATGGTTTGAGTAATAGTGCACGTAGCGAAAACTATGCAAACTGGATTCTTTATCGTCTCACTGATGTCATGTTGATGAAGGCAGAGGCAGAAGTCCAGATTGCTGGTTATCTTGATGACAACGCAACTGCTGCGGCTGATGATAGTGCTACGCCTGCTCCTCGCAGGGTTACTCCGACAGGAAACGTTTATTCAACGGCAAAGGAGTATTATGATGATGCATTCAATATTGTCAGGGCTATCTATGAGCGCTCTACTCCACAGACAAAAGTGGCATCAGCTAAACCTCAACGCTCAAATTTCAATATCAAGAAAGATTTTGATTTACTTGTAGAGCATGAGCGTCGTAGAGAGTTGCTGTTCGAAGGTAAGCGTTATTATGATTTGGTTCGTCGTGCTCGTCGTGAAGGTAGTACAACATACGTATCTGGTTTGCTCAGCAGCAAGTTCACTCAGAATGCTTCTGCTATGCGAATCAAGATGGCGATGCTTGAATTCCTGTACATGCCATTCTACGATGACGAATTGGATCGTAACCCTCTTTTGAAGCAGAATCCTGCATACGACAAAGAAAAGAAAAATGAAAGAAACTATTAATTAACACTATGATAACTAAGATTAGAAATAATAAATACCTTGCAGTCGTGATAGCGTTTACGGCCATCTTATTGGTTGGCTGTGACGATGATCCAGGCGTGGAGAATTATTACACTGCAAAAGGAGAGATGGCGAATACCTATCTCACCAGCCGTCCTGAGACGTTCAGTAAGTTCGTCGAGATTATTAACAAGTCAAAGTTGGTTAACCTTGACCTTCTCGGCACTTACGGCACATATACTGTTTTCGCTCCTACTAACGAAGCAGTAGATGCATACTTGTCAGGACGAGATATGAGCTCAGTCGATGACTTGTCAGTTGCCGATTGTGATACGATTGCTTGTACACATATCATTGAGCAGTCGTACTTCACTACCGACTTCTCTGATGCGACCCTTCCGACTCAGAACATGCTGGACCGTTATCTGACAATCACCTGCGACTCTGATGTAACATCAGATCCAGGTACTGTGCAGATTGTTTACTACATCAATCAGTCGGCAATGGTAATCCACCATGACGACTCTGTGGAGAACGGAGTGGTTCATACGGTCGATAGAGTGATCGATGCAACCACAGAAATGCTCCCGGATTTGATGAAGAAGGACTCTACGATTTCGTTATTCTATAACGCGATGAAACTCTGTCAACTCGACGAACTGATGCGCGATTATAAGGACGAAAACTATACGTTGTCTGTGGACTCTATTGATCAGTGGTTCGCTCAGAAAACTGCAGTCGAACGTGACATTGTAGGGTATGCGGAGAGCCGCTTCTTTGGATATACTGGTTTCATTGAGCAAAACGATGTCTATGCTGAGCATGGAATCAATAACCTCGAAGACTTGAAAGCATATGCAAAGCAGGTTTATGACGAAGTTTATCCGGAAGACGCGAATGTTACAGATTACACGGACCGTCGAAATTCTCTCAACAGATTTGTGTCTTATCATTTCCTCCCTGCCCGTATTGTCTACAACATGTTGACTGCGGATAACGTACTTTTGAAGTGTTTTGACCGTCGTCACTGGGACGTAGCCGACTGGTACGAGACGATGCTACCTTATTCTATTATGAAGATTTCCTTCCCATCTGGTTCACAGGCAGGACGTTATGTCAACCGCCGTGGTGTCCAGAACCGTAAGGATAGTCGTGGCGTATTTGAACCAGGTGCTAAGATCAAGTCTCCTTCTGAGGCTGGTCGTGATCTAGTGGCTGTCAATGGAGTTTATCACTACATAAATGACATTATCACTTATGGTGAAGTTACTCAGACAGTGGTGCTTAACGAACGTATGCGAATCGACGCAACGACATTGTCACCAGACTTCTTGACAAGCGGTGCCCGTGGTCATGCAGTTGTTGGTGTCGGAGGTGTGCCTTCTCAACCAGGTCAGTATGGAAAGCAAAGTGATTCAGCAGATCCCAACGTGAATCCGAATCACTGTCTCGGATTCAAACGTGGTTTCGTGACGAATTTTGACTTTACCCAGAAGACTCACATGCATGTCCGTAACCGTTATCTCAGCTTCTGGTCTTATCAGGGTGACGAATTGCTGATTTCCGGTATGTTCGATATCACATTCCGTATTCCTCCTGTACCGGAAGGTGACTATGAGTTTAGAATTCAGACATGTCTCGGATTCGACAACCGTGGTATTTTGCAGGTCTACTTCGACGGCAAACCATGTGGTATCCCTCTTGATATGAGAAAGCAAGGTACTGACCCGTCAATCGGAAACAAGTCTGATTCAGATCTCGGTGACCAAGAAGCTATTGCTGCTTATGACAAGGCTCTGCACAACCGTGGTTGGATGAAGGGACCGGCTTCTTATGGAAACATTAATCAGGATGGTACAGGTAATCCATTCTGGATGCGTGATGGCATGACAGAGATGCGGCGTATATGGACAACCTTCCATTCTGATGGTCATACCGACCACTATGTAAGAGTTCAGCAGAAACTTGATATGGGCGATATGGGTACATTCGCATTCGACTATATTGAACTCTGCCCTCGTAGTGTTTATAACAATGAATACTATCCAGAAGATAAGTACTAAAAAATATATTATTATGAATAAGAATATAAATAAATCAATCCGTACAGGCGTCTTGGTGTTCGCTGGCTTGCTGGTGAGCTATGCCTGTTCAGATACATGGGATGAGCACTACGATGCAAGCCTGGCAACTGGAAATGTAGTAGATGCCACCATCTATCAGCAACTTAAGTCTGAAGGGTTAACGGATTTCGTGGAAATCCTTGACGCAACAGGCTATGATGCACTTCTCAATGAGAGTCAATTAGTAACAGTATTTGCACCAGTGAATGGCTCGTTCAATAAAGACAGCCTTCTCAGAGAGATTAATAATGGTCACAAGGATCAGGTGATTACCCGATTTGTAAAGAACCACATTGCACGTTACAACTACTCTTCTAACTCAACCAAGCAGGATGTTATGCTTCTCAATCAGAAGAAGACAACCTTGACCAATGGTGTTGTTGGTGTTGACTCTGTACATGCAAAGGCTGTTAATACTGTTTGTAACAATGGTATTCTGCATGTGTTGAATTCAGATCTTCCATTCCATCCTAACATTTATGAGCTGTTGGAAACAGATCCTGACATCGATTCTATGTACACCATTATCAGATATTATGACGATGACTCTTTGGACGTTAACCGAAGCGTTTATCGTGGTGTAGACGGTGACGGAAATCGAATCTATGTTGACTCCGTGATGATTAAGGCAAACCGTTTGTTGCAGCGTCTCGATTCTTACATCTATCGTGAAGATTCCAACTACTTGGTGATTGCTCCTCGTAAGGAAGCTTACAACGAGCGTTACAACCTTGTGAAGGACTATTTCAACTTTAATATTCATGAGGACGACCGCGACTCTTTGCAGCAGTATTATTCAAACTACTTCACATTGAATTCGTTGTTCTACAACCGCAATGCAAACATCTACTCTAACGACTCATTGGTAACGACGACTTATAGCCGTTGGGACCCAGAGCACAACGTGTTCTACAAACCATTTGATGAGGGTGGACTCCTTGCTCCGGATAAGTATTACGAGAAGGTGACTTGTAGTAATGGTATTGTGTACAAGACCGATTTGTTCCCAACGTCAATCTACGATGCGTTCTTCCATGAGATCAAGTTGGAAGCCGAAAGCACTGGTAACATTAACATGGATGAAGACGAAAAGGGTTACATCTTTACGAAGAACTGTGACTATACAGTCAGAACAGATAATATCCATCCTGGAATTTCTGAACGTGCTTATCTGGATGTAATTCCTAAGACGGCTTCTGCCCAGCCATATATCGCTTTCAATATTCCAAACACACTGTCTGGTGAGTACGATGTATATTTGGTAACGGTTCCTTTGAAGTATGGTAGGAATTTGAGCTCTGAAGCTGACTCTTTGAAGGCATATCAGTTCCGTGTCAATATGTTCTATCGTACGAACAAGGATACGGATGCTAGTTCACAATGGCCAAAGACTCGTAATGAGGTATTGAAGAATCCTGCTGACCCTGATGGAAAGGAAACCAACTTCCGCAGCAATCCTGAAAAGGTCGACTCCATCTTCTTGGGTACCTTGAAGTTCACTGAGTGCTATTATAAAACCAACAAGGCTGGTGTGATGATTCAGATTCAGTCTTATGTGTCTACAAAGGAGACTAAGGACTTCTCTCGTCGTATGTTGTTTGACCGTCTGATTCTCCGTCCACACGGAATGCCAGTGAAAGCTGACGAAGACGATCTTCCAGTTGTAGCTCCAGATAATGAAGAATAGTAACTCCTAAACAATGAATTATATGAAGACATATTTTGAAAATAATATGCTGCGTTTCTGCAAGGCAGGAATTGCAACTATGATATTCTGCATAGGAGTTCTCCCTATGTCTGCACAAGATGATGATGCAGAATATACGGAAGAGATTGAAGCTCCTGTAAAGAAGAAAGTACAGAAGCCTCTCAAGAAATATCCAATGAAGGAAGTTTCTGGTAAGGTAATTGATGCAACAACAGGTGAACCACTTGCCGGTGTTAAAGTGAAGTCGTTCAACAATAGCTTCTATGCTGCGATGACCGACGAAGACGGAACATATACTATCAGCGTTCCTACTTTCGTTACTTCACTCTCTGCCGATCTCGAAGGTTATAACTTTACACAGGTGGCTATCAACGACCGTGCTGAAGGTGTTGACATCAAATTGTTCTCAGATCAGTATCTCGAGGATTATGTGACGAAGACATCTGCGGCAAAAAGTGTGACAACCAAAGATTTTGGTACATCAACAGCTTGGACCTTAGACCAGGAGGTGCAGAACCGTTTTGGTGGTGATGTCCACTCAATCTCACGTACTGGTATCCCGGGTATGGGTGTTAGTATGTTTGTTGAAGGTTTCCACTCTATCAACGCATCTTCTCAGCCGCTCATCATTATTGATGGAGTAATCCATGATATGATGTATAGCTCAACAATGTTGCACAATGGTTATTGGAACAACCCGTTGGCCAATGTCAACATGGATGATGTTGCTGAAATCAAGGTTCTGAAGAACGCTACTGCCATCTACGGCGCTCAGGGTGCCAACGGTGTGATTCTTATCTCTACTAAGCGTAACACCAGCATGAAGACCGTCATCGATGTGAATATCAGTGGTGGTATAGAACTGATTCCTTCATCTGTTGATATTATGGATGCAAATCAGTATCGTGCATACGCATCAGGTCTTTTGAAGACTGCGGGTAGTAAACTGGAGAACTTCAAGTTTTTGCAGACCGATCCTACCTATTATTATTATAATATGTATCACAACAACACGGATTGGAAAGACGTCGTATTTGAAGAGGCATTTTCTCAGAATTACGGTATCCACATCCAAGGTGGTGACGAAGTTGCTAACTACAACCTCTCTGTTGGTTACGTTGATTCTCAGTCTACACTGAAGAAGAACAATGTAAACCGTTTCAATATCCGATTCAATTCAGATATTGTCTTGACAGACAAGTTGACCACTCGTTTCGACGTAGCTTATGCAAACTTGAAGCGTAACTTGAGAGATGATGGTTTCACTCCTGAGTTCCAGGCAAATGCTATCTCTTCTCCTAACGTGCTTGCACTGATGAAGTCTCCATTCGTGGCTCCTTACGACTTCTCAACCGATGGTAAGATATCAACATTCGTGTCCGATGCTGACGACTACCTCTCAGAAGCTCTTGGTAGCAAGGCTTCATTGGCCAACCCTCTCGGTATCTTGAAATATGCTGATGCATTGAACAAGAACCGTGTGGACAATACCGATGTAAACATCGTTGTTACTCCAGTATGGCACGTCAATCGCAACTTCACCCTCCAGGAGCAGTTTGCATACTCTCAGCTCAGCTGCAGTGAAATCTATTACACTCCAGTTCAGGGTATGCCAAACTACTACGTGAAGAACGTTGGTACGGTTCAAAACTCTACAGGTACCAGCTTCTATAAGCATAAGGCTTTGATGAGTGATACTCGTTTCGACCTTGCCCTCCCATTGGGTAAACATCGTTTCGATATCTTCGGTGGTGTTCGCTACCTCAACGATAACTTCAAAGATTCTTACACCCATGCATACGATTCAGGTAACGATAAGACTCCTGACCAGGCTACTCGTAACCGTCACGCAGAAGGTGTGGATGAAACATGGAAGTCAATCAACTGGTACGGCAACATTGATTACAACTATCGTGAGAAGTACTATCTTCAGGGATCATTCGCATTCCAGTCTTCTTCACGCTTCGGTAAGCAGGCTGATGCTGGTATTAAGTTGTTTGGTGTTACATGGGGATTCTTCCCATCCATTCAAGGAGCTTGGGTCATCAGCAACGAAGACTGGTTCCGTCCAAGTCGTGGCATCAACATGTTGAAGCTCAACGCGGGATTCGAATCATTGGGTAACGATTCTTATGATAACAATGCAGCATTTACTTACATGAGTGCTCGTAGCTTCCTCAAAGAGAAAGCCGTAGGTATCGGCCTTGAGAATATCGGAAACTCAAAACTTCGCTGGGAGAGCACCAACCGTTTCAATGTCGGCTTAGAAGGTAATTTCTTTAACAACCGTTTGAACGTGAAGCTCAACTACTTCTATGCAAAGACAAGCAACCTTGCAACACTCGGCGCTATTGCTTATCCTACCGGTATCAAGCAGTATTGGACCAATGATGGTGCCATGAAGAACGAAGGTTACGACGTGGCTGCTATTGCAAAGGTTGTTAATAATAAGAAATTCAAATTTGAACTCGGTGCTAACGTAGGTCACTATAAGAACGAAGTCACTCAGCTTCCAAATAACGTACAGTCTATTGAAACCGACATCTACAACGGAACAATTCAGACTGTTGTGGGAAGCCCACTTGGTGTATTCTACGGTTACAAGACCGATGGAGTTTTTGCAACTACTGCAGAAGCACAGGCTGCTAATCTTGGTATCCTCGACAAAGCAGGCAACAAGATTGACTTCAAGGCAGGTGATATGAGATTTGTTGATATGAACAACGATAATCTCATCACAGAGGCCGACCGTGTAATCATTGGCGATCCTAACCCAGATATTTACGGAAACCTCCATGCAAACCTCCACTTCGGTAAGTCATTCAGCGTAGCTGTTAACTTCAACTACAGTCTTGGTAATGATATTTACAACTACCAGCGCTCAGTTCTTGAAGGTGGTAGCGATTTCATTAACCAGACAACAGCTGTATGTCGCCGTTGGATTGCTGAAGGTCAGCAGACCGATATACCTCAGGCTACATACAATGACCCAATGGGCAACAGCCGTTTCTCTGACCGCTGGATTGAAGATGGTTCTTACCTCAAGTTGAAGAACATCACTTTGAGCTACAAACTTCCTCTCTCTCCTGAAAACAAGTTCTTGCAGGGTATCACTATTTGGGCAGCAGCCAACAACTTGTTGACATTCACCAAGTACTTAGGTGCTGATCCAGAAGTGTCTTGCTCTAACAGTTCATTGTTACAGGGTATCAATGCAGGATTTACTCCTTCAGGTCGTAGTTTCACACTCGGAGTTAAGTTTAACTTGTAATCAAACTCATCTGTTTCTCCCTTCGGGGAGGAACAGAGAAAACAAAACAGTAAATATATGAAAACAAAATCAATCATATTTTCAGGCTTGCTCCTTGTTACACTCGGAGCTGCTACTACTTCGTGCGAAGATATGCTTTCTGTAGAAGATGAGTTGCATACAACGAATCTTGCTCCACAGGATACGGTATACCAGCTTATGGGTATCGTCAATCGCATGCAGAGTCTGGTCGATCGTACTGTCGTACTCGGTGAACTCCGTGCCGACCTCGTTGACCTTGATCCTACAGTGGCTAAAACCTCTTTGCAGGATGTGATGAGCAATAACATCCCAACAGACAATGAGTACAACCAGATTTCCGACTACTATGCAGTTGTCAATGCATGTAACGTTTATCTGAATTATGTTGACTCTAACTATGTGTCACACAACCGTAAACATTTCGAAAAAGAAATTCAGGCTGTTCGTGTATTCCGTGCATGGACTTATCTGGAACTGGCTAAGATGTATGGCCAGGTTCCATTCGTCCTCGATCCAGTGCTCAATTCAGGTGACGCTGATGACATCCTTGCAAATGCAAGCAACCGTGCCGACATGAACCAAATCTGTACGTATTTCATCAATGACTTGAAACCTTATGCATCAAAGGTGATTGAAATGCCAGACTTTGGCGATATGAATGGTATGACCAGTTCTATGTTCTTCATTCCTGCTCGTTTGATGCTGGCAGAACTCTATCTTTGGAGAGGTTGCTTCACCCAGAATCAGAGCGACTTTGTTGAGGCTTGCCGTTACTACCACGACTACTTCTGCTACACCAATAAGGAAGTGACGACAGGAACCACAGCAGTTACTTGGGGTGATCGTCGTATGCGTAATACCAGTGGTGAATATTCTATCACTGAAGACCGTATTGCCATTATCCCTCTTGATACCTGTGCTTACGATGGAACATGGAGCGAACTCTATGGCTTCTTCAACTCACAGTTCGAGAACAACTACTATGTACCTGTAGTTCCTTCAAAGCGTATCCGTGAATTGTCACAAGAACAGATCTGGTGCGGATACTTCGAGGAAATGGGTAACCGCGATACTATCTATAGTACAGAAAAGGTAGAATGGGAAGATTCACTCGAAATGGGCGACCTCCGTCTGCAAGCTGTTTACGACCGCTCACAAGTGAGCGACCGCTACACCGACCGCTTTGCTAAGGATCGTCAGCACATTATGAAGTATGCTACTTCAAGATCGAACGAAGGCCCGGACAGCAAGTTGCAATCCTTCACAATATTCCGCAAGAACATTGTATGGCTCCACTTTGCTGAGGCACTCAACCGTGCTGGATTCCCAGAGACTGCATTCGCTGTCCTCAAGTATGGTATTTCTCCAAGCACGATGAGTAATTTCGTTTCACGTGTTGAACGTAATAATTTGTATGACGTTAGCACTTACTTCCTGGGTAGCCTCTACTCATGGTCAAGCACTGCTTTTGTTGACAAGCATTCTTCTATGGCAGCTCAGCCTAATGTAACTGTTAACATGCAGGGAGTTCACTCTCGTGGTTGTGGTGACTCATACTATAACAAGTACTATGTGCTTCCACGTGATGCTGCTATCTGGGCAGAGAGCGATGCATTGCAGATTCTGTCTGATTCGTTGAACAAGCGTTATGCAGCAGTTTCTGACGAGCATGACATCCATATCATCCCAGAGGATAGTCTTGATTATTATTACGCAAACTACCGCGGAATCATCGAAGAAGAGTACAACAGCTCACGTAATACATGGACAGACTATGTATATGTCTATGAATCTGATTCTGACTCAATTGCACTCAATCAGCTTTATCAGGACATTAACCAGACAAGTTATAATTTGAGACAAGCTCAGGATGATGCATACAGAGCAAGTGTGCCTCTCTATCAGGCAGCTCTCGAGAAGATGATTCTCGATGAGGAAGCACTCGAAGGTATGTTCGAAGGCTATCGTTTCTTCGACTTGATGCGCTATGCGATGTATTATAACGATCCTGACTTCATCGCAAATCAGGTCGCTCGTCGTAAGGGTGCTGCTGAGTACGATTCTCGTGCCGATGCACTCAAGGGAGGTAAATGGTATCTGCCGTTACCATAATCCTTCCCATTAGAATTTATTCACAGAGGTGTCCGACCAAAAGTCTGGCACCTCTTTTTTATGGTAATTTTTAAGGGAAATAATTTGCATATCAGTAAAAAAATTCGTATCTTTGCACTCAGAAAGATAAAAGGCTTTAGCCCTTAGACTCTAGACTTTAGTCTTTAGAAGAGGAGTTACAGGAGTGCAGACGATACTCTGCTAACTTATTAAACCATCAACTCATTCAACTGACTATAAACTATAAACTTTCAACTATAAACTTTATCATGAGGGTACAGTCTTTTGGCGGCCGCCGCAAGACATTCGCACGCCCGCCACAAGATATTGCCCCGCCCGCTGCAAGATATTGCCACGGGCGGGGCAAATTAGTTACACCCTATATCTCTCCCTTTTCTCCCCTATAGGAATCCCTTTTCTCCCCTATGCTTTTCCCTTCTAAAGACTTCAGGAAAAATAAAAAACAGTAGAAACAACGCCGTTGTTTTGCCATTTCCACGCTGCTGTTTAGTGTTATCTACACCATGTCCTTCCTATGCTTATTATCTGCAACTGAGTTACTGACATAGGGCTAAAAATGAGATGTTTGTAGCAAAAAGACAGCGAAAAGTGCAAATTCTTTGCCATTTTTTTTGTGGGGTGAACAAAAATGTGTAATTTTGCACCCAAATTCAAATGAATCGTATGAATTCTATTAGCATCATCGGCATTATCTTGTCACTACGACTTAGTAAGCTCGGAGTGAGAGAGGCCTGTATGTAATTTAAAATATATAATTTAGAATAGATAATAAAAAGAAACAGATATAAGCCTTTCTTGCTCCGAGCGAGAGGGGCTTTTGTTTAATTCATAATTGATAATTCATAATTATTATAATGGACAGATTATTTATTTTTGACACAACATTGCGTGATGGCGAGCAGGTACCTGGTTGCCAGCTCAACACAGTAGAGAAGATTCAGGTTGCCAAGCAGTTGGAGATGCTGGGTGTCGATGTCATCGAGGCTGGATTCCCTATTTCAAGTCCTGGCGACTACAATTCAGTAATCGAAATCTCGAAGGCTGTGACATGGCCTACCATTTGTGCGTTGACTCGTGCAGTCGAGAAAGATATCGATGTGGCTGTTGAGGCTTTGCAGTATGCAAAGCGTAAGCGTATTCATACTGGTATCGGTACGAGCGACTCGCATATTAAGTTTAAGTTCAACAGCAACCGTGAGGAAATCATCGAACGTGCAGTAGCTGCCGTAAAGTACGCACGTCGTTTTGTGGACGATGTGGAGTTCTATGCCGAGGATGCAGGACGTACCGACAACGAGTATCTGGCTCGTGTCATCGATGCCGTATGTAAGGCAGGTGCTACGGTTTGTAACATCCCCGATACGACAGGTTTCCGTGTGCCTAACGAGTATCACGAGAAGATTAAGTATCTCTATGAGCACGTTGATGCTTTTGCTGCCGGTAAGTCCATCCTGTCTACTCACTGCCATAACGATCTCGGTATGGCTACAGCCAATACCGTAGCTGGTGTGTTGGCAGGTGCACGTCAGGTGGAGGTTACGATCAATGGTATCGGCGAACGTGCTGGTAACACATCGCTCGAAGAGATTGCCATGATTTTCAAGACACATCCCGACCTTGGTATTGAGACCAACATCAACACCACTAAGATCTATCCTACCAGCCGCATGGTGTCGAGCCTCATGAATATGCCTGTTCAACCAAACAAGGCAATCGTAGGCCGTAATGCTTTCGCACACTCCAGCGGCATCCATCAAGATGGGGTGTTGAAAAATGCATCTACCTACGAAATCATGGATCCTAAGGATGTGGGTATCGACGAGGCATCAATCGTACTGACAGCCCGTTCAGGACGTGCCGCCCTCAAACACCGCTTGCATATCAACGGTGTTGATGTCGATGAGGAGAAACTCGACAAGGTATATCAGGCTTTCCTCGAATTGGCAGACAAGAAGAAAGAGGTGACCGACGACGACATCCTCGTACTCGCAGGGGCAGACCGCAGCGAGTCACACAACATCAAACTCGATTACCTGCAAGTTACGACAGGAAAGGGAGTACGTAGTGTGGCATCCATCGGATTGCAGATTGCCAACGAACACTTCGAAGCAGCAGCAACAGGTAACGGACCTGTCGATGCAGCAATTAAAGGTTTGAAGCGTATCATCAAGCGCGACATGACCCTCAAGGAGTTCACAATCCAAGCCATTTCAAAGGGTTCCGACGACCTGGGTAAAGTCCACATGCAGGTGGAATACAACAACCACATTTATTATGGATTTGGTGCCAACACCGATATCGTCACCGCCTCCGTCGAAGCATATATTGACTGTATTAATAAGTTTAAATAATATGAAAACTTTATTCGACAAAATCTGGAATGCTCATGTAGTGCAGCAGGTGGAGGATGGACCTACACAGTTGTACATCGACCGTTTGTATGCACATGAGGTGACCAGCCCTCAGGCATTCGACACACTGAGAGATAAAGGTGTCAAGGTATTCCGCCCAGACCATGTAGTGGCAATGCCCGATCATAATACACCAAGCGACCAGCAGGAGCGTATTGACGACCCTGTAGGACGCAAACAAGTAGAGACACTCAAGGCCAATTGTGAGGAGTTTGGAATCAAGCACTTTACGATGGGCACTAAGGATAATGGTATCATCCATGTGGTAGGTCCCGAGAAGGCGCTGTCGCTCCCGGGCATGACCATCGTCTGTGGCGATTCTCACACCAGTACCCACGGTGCAGTAGGTGCTATTGCGATGGGTATAGGTACCAGTGAGGTGGCACAGGTACTGGCTTCACAGTGTATCCTGCAAGCCAAGCCAAAGACTATGCGTATCAACATCGAGGGTGAGTTGCGCCCTAATGTTACAGCAAAGGATGTGGCACTCTATATCATGGCACAGATGACTACCAGCGGTGCGACGGGTTATGCAGTGGAGTATGCAGGTAGCACCATCCGCAACATGTCGATGGAAGGCCGTCTCACTCTGAGTAACCTCAGTATTGAGATGGGTAGCCGTGCGGGAATCATTGCCCCTGATGAAACTACCTTTGCATATCTTAAAGGCCGTGAATATGCACCAAAGGGTGCAGAGTGGGACAAGGCAGTCGAGGAGTGGCGTAAGCTCAAGAGCGACCCCGATGCTGTGTTCGATAAGGAAGTGACCTATCGTGCTGAGGATATCGCTCCACGTATCACTTACGGAACCAACCCAGGAGCTGGTATCGCTGTCGATGAGTGTATTCCTACCCTTGAGCAGATTGCTGAGGCCGACCGTGGTCAGTTCCTCAGCATGTTGGAGTATATGCAGTTCGAGCCTGGACAGCGTCTTGAAGGTACACCCGTTGACTATGTTTTCCTTGGTGCATGTACCAATGGCCGTATTGAGGACTTCCGTGCCTTTGCTTCCGTAGTGAAAGGAAAGAAGAAGGCCGACAATGTCGTAGCATGGCTCGTACCTGGTTCATGGCTTGTACGTCAGCAGATTATCGACGAAGGTATCGACAAGATACTTGCCGATGCAGGCTTCGAGCTCCGTCTGCCATCTTGCTCCGCTTGTCTGGCTATGAATCCCGATAAGGTACCGGCAGGCAAACTTGCCATTTCAACCAGCAACCGTAACTTCGTAGGCCGTCAGGGACCAGGTGCTCGCACCATCCTTGCTTCGCCTCTCACCGTTGCTGCAAGTGCAATCACAGGAGTAGTAACCGACCCAAGAAAAATATAGACGTATGGCAAAACAGAAATTCAATATCATAGAATCTACCTGTATTCCTATTCAGATAGACAATTGCAATACCGACCTGATAATCCCTGCTCGGTATCTTGCAAGTACCACTCGCGATCCTAAGTTCTTCGGTGATGCTTTCATGCATGACCTCCGCTACGATGCTGATGGCAACCCTGTAGCCGACTTTGTGATGAATCAGCCGGCATTCTCTGAGGCTCCTCACGAGGGTGTACATGAGATTATCGTAGGTGGACAGAATTGGGGCTCAGGTTCTAGTCGTGAACATGCCGCATGGGCCATTGCAGGCTATGGTGTGCGTGTAGTTATCAGCAGTAGCTTTGCCGACATCCATCGCAACAACCTGCTCAACTGTTTCGTGCTGCCCGTCATCGTGTCTCCTGCATTTCAGCAGGAACTCTTCGTTACCATCGCTGCCAATCCTGAGGCAAAGGTTAAGGTCGATGTACCTAACCAGACGGTGACCAACCTGACGACTGGTCGCAGCGAGCAGTTCGAAATCAACTCCTATAAGAAGTACTGTCTGATGAATGCTTATGATGACATCGACTTCTTGCTGAGCAACAAAGATAAGATAGAACAATATGAATCTAAGTAAAAGGGGTGGGTCTGTTGAGATCATGGACACGACCCTCCGCGACGGTGAACAGACCAACGGAGTGTCCTTCGTTCCGCATGAGAAACTCATCGTGGCAAGGATGCTGTTGCAGGATTTGAATGTCGACCGCATCGAGGTGGCATCTGCCCGTGTGTCCGATGGCGAGAAAGATGCTGTCCGCAGCATCTGCAAGTGGGCAAACATGGCAGGGAAACTCGATAGGGTAGAAGTGCTGGGATTTGTTGACGGTCATACATCCATCGATTGGCTCAACGACTGCGGATGCAAGGTGGTCAATCTCCTCTGCAAGGGCAGCGAGCGCCATTGCGTCTATCAGCTGAAGAAAACCCTCGACGAGCATCTTGCCGACATCCGTCAATCCATCGACTATGCACATAGATTGGGCATTGCTGTCAACATCTACTTGGAGGACTGGAGCAACGGCATGAAAGACTCTCCGCAGTACGTGCATGATTTTGTTGCTGCGCTGAAAGAATATGGTGTCTTGCGTTTCATGTTGCCCGATACCTTGGGCGTACTCAATCCTGTGCAGACGCAGCAGTATGTGCGTCAGATGGTAGAGTGGTTCCCCACGTTGCATTTTGACTTCCATGCACACAATGACTACGACCTCGCTACGTCGAACGTCATGTATGCCGTGCTGGAAGGCTGTCGTGGTATCCACACTTGTGTTAACGGATTGGGAGAGCGTGCAGGTAATGCACCGCTGAGCAGTGTGCAGGCCATCCTGAAAGACCAACTGAAGGTACAGACCAATATCAACGAAGTGAAGCTCAACGAGGTGAGCCACCTCATCGAGAGCTATTCGGGTATGGCCATCCCGTCAAACAAACCCATCATCGGCGAGAATGTCTTCACCCAGGTGGCAGGCGTCCATGCCGATGGTGACAATAAGAACAACCTCTACTGCAATGACCTGCTCCCCGAACGGTTTGGACGCAAGCGCGAGTATGCGCTCGGCAAGAACAGCGGAAAGGCCAATATCCTAAAGAACCTTGAGGAATTGGGACTTGAACTCACACCCGAGCAGACACGCCGCGTTACCGATCGCATCATCGAGTTAGGTGACAAGAAACAGATTGTCACACAGGAAGATCTTCCGTATATCGTCAGCGATGTACTCAAACACAGTACACCCGATGAGAAGGTCAAGTTGCTCAGCTATATGGTCAGCACCGCCTATGGCCTCAAGCCTATGGCCAGTGTGAAGCTCGAAGTCAATGGAGAGGTCTACGAAGAGTCGGCAATGGGTGACGGTATGTACGATGCTTTCGTGCATTGTGTGCGTCACATCTATCGTGACAAGTTACATCGTCCGTTCCCTTGGCTCACCAACTACGTCGTGACCATCCCACCTGGAGGACGTACGGATGCCCTTGTTCAGACATCCATCTCGTGGACCTATGAGGACAAAGCCTATCGCACCCGTGGCCTTGACGCAGACCAGACAGAGGCGGCCATCAAAGCCACCATCAAAATGCTGAATCTGATAGAGCCATAATGGGAAACCTCCCCTAACGAATCATATTTATAAAAAGATACAACAATGAAACTTAAAATTGCAGTTCTTTCGGGCGATGGAATCGGCCCAGAGATTATGGAACAAGGCGTGAAAGTGATGAGCGCCGTGTGTAAGAAATTCGGACATGAGGTCAGCTATAAGGAAGCACTTTGTGGCGCCCATGCCATTGATGAGGTAGGCGACCCATTCCCAGAGGAAACCTTCCAGACATGTATGGAAGCCGATGCCGTCCTCTTTGCATCCGTTGGCGACCCTAAGTTCGACAACAACCCTAATGCCAAGGTGCGTCCTGAGCAGGGTTTGCTGGCTATGCGTAAGAAACTCGGCTTGTTTGCCAATATCCGTCCGGTCGAGACCTTCGACTGCCTTATTCACAAGTCACCGTTGAAGGACGAACTGGTACGTGGTGCCGACTTCATCTGCATCCGTGAGCTGACAGGTGGTATGTATTTTGGCGAGAAGAAAGAAGGTAACGATGTGGCTTATGATACCAACTACTACACCCGAAAGGAAGTAGAGCGCATCCTACGTGTGGCATATCAGTATGCCATGCAGCGCCGTAAGCACCTCACCGTGGTCGATAAGGCCAATGTCCTCGCATCCAGCCGTCTGTGGCGTGCCGTTGCACAGGAGATAGCCCCTCAGTATCCCGATGTAACTACCGACTACATGTATGTCGACAATGCTGCTATGCGCATGATTCAGGAACCAACATTCTTCGATGTCATGGTCACAGAGAATACTTTTGGTGACATCCTCACCGATGAAGGCTCATGCATCACAGGTTCTATGGGACTCCTTCCGTCAGCCAGCACAGGTGAGCATACACCCGTATTCGAACCTATCCATGGCTCATGGCCACAGGCCAAGGGTCTCAACATCGCCAACCCGTTGGCACAGATTCTTTCCGTTGCCATGCTGTTTGAGTACTTCGACCTTAAGGCAGAGGGTGCACTCATTCGTGAGGCCGTCAATGCCAGCCTCGATGCCAATGTCCGCACGCCCGAGATACAAGTCGAAGGCGGTGCCAAGTACGGCACTCGCGAAGTTGGGCAGTGGATAGTCGATTACATCAACAACAAAGAGCAAGTTTAGGAACGAAAACTTCTCTGACAAACAAAAGCCAGGGACAAAATTAGGAGCAATCATAAAGACTGCTCCTAATTCTATTTCGTGAGAACGAATGTTGTGGATGTGTTTCTATTTTTCCAAGAATCCGTCCATGATGGCGGTAGGTGTTCCTGTTCTGTCGAATGCCCCCAGTTTGTATCCGCCAGGCATACATTGAGGTTCCCAGTAGAAGACGCCACGGCATCTGCCATTGGTTTCGTTACGGGCCTCACGGATGACGCGTGCCAACTGACGGCGTCCTTCCTCTATGATTTCGGGATGCTGCTCGTTCACTTCGTAACCTGTTTCCACAATCATCACGTCGCACTTGTACTTTTTGCTCACGTAGCGGATGTTCTTGATGCAATCGGTGATGATGTCGTCGGCCTTCAGCTCGGGATGTCCCTCCATGGCCCAATAGGGATAGAGCGACATGCCTATCATGTCGAACTTGCCGCCATACCTCAGGATGGTGTCGAGATTCTTGTCGTAGATGTCCTGACGGTGTCCGCGGTCAAGGTGGACAATTACAATCGCTTGGGGGAAGACTTCCTTCACGGCATTGTAGCCGGCGCGGATGAAGCCTGCATACTGCTGCGGATTCTTCTCGATATGGCCCATATCCCATAGAAGTCCATTGGTGGTTTCGTTGCCTACCTGTACCCAACGTGGGGTGATGCCGTTCTCCTTCAGCAGCGACAGCACTTCGATGGTGTGGTTGCGAAGATCTTGTGTCATCTCTTCGAAAGTATGACCACGCCATGCTTGTGGAATAGGTTGCTTACCAGGGTCGGCCCACGAGTCGCTGTAGTGAAAGTCGACCATGAAATCCATACCCAGTGCTTTCACTCGCTTCGCCATCGCAAGGAGTACGTTCTTGTCGCAGTCGCCACCACGGGGATTTACCCAGACACGCATACGGATAGCCGACATCTGGTAGTCGTTCTTCAACAGTTCCAGACATTCGCGCTCGTTCCCTTTGACATCATGGAATTTCTGTCCTCGCCGTTCCTGACTTGTTAGGAAACCCACGTCGGCGCCTTTCACGAAATCAGCCTTTTTCTGAGACTTCTGCGCCGCTGCCGTGAGTGTCAGTAGGAGCAGAAAAACTGTAGTCAGTAATTGTTTCATTGCTTGTTACCCGAATTTTTACATAAAATTCTACAGCTCGACAATAAAAACGAGCTTTTATTGTACTCGCTTAACCGAATTTTTTGCAAAGATAAGTGTTTTTTGGGGATTAGCCAAATCATTTGTAATATAAGTCACGATATAGAGAATAGAGTGTCGTTTAATCTCTCTATTGCGCGTTCTTTATGGTTATGTGCGCGTTTTGACGGGGCGTATGAGCGGAAAGAGGAGCAAGAATGTAATTAAGTGCACGAACTGGCTCCAGATTGTGTAATTTTTGGTAACTTTGCAGCCGTTTTTAGCATAAAAGGTTTATAGTAATGAAGAAAAGAGTTATTACATTGTGCTCCTTATACCTGATGCTCGGCGGAACGATGACCGAGGTGTGGGCAGGAGATTATTTGACAAACACAAATCAAAGTATCGGTTTTTTGAGAAATCCATCGCGTGACGCTGCTATCGACATCGATGGTGTGTATTACAACCCTGCAGGTGTGAGCTTCCTCGATGAAGGCTGGCACTTCCAGTTCAACTGGCAGAGTCCGCATCAGAAGCGTGATTCGCGTAGCAGCTATGGTGCGCTGTTCGGGGCGAACTATCTGAATCCTGGTACTCCAGAGGCTGACGGATCAGCGAGCCGATTGTATAAGGGTCGTGTACATGTGCCTATCCAGCCATCGCTCTACTTGGCATATAACAAGAATGATTGGGCGTTCCAGTTCGGTTTCGGCATCATCGGAGGTGGTGGTACCTGTGAGTTCAAGAATGGCGTAGGTTCGTTCGAGGCACTGGTGGGCCAGATGGCTAAGACGACGATGGAGCAAATGAATGTTGGTTTTGGCGGATATAGCTTGGATAGCTACCTGAAGGGTAAGTCGTATTTCTTCGGCACGACGCTGGCTGCTGCTCGTAAGTTGAATGAGAAGCTGAGCGTGAGCTTGGGTATCCGTGCCATTTATGCATGGAACAATTACGATGGATATATTGACAACATCACTTTCCGTATGCAGACCAATCCGAATGATTATACTATTGTGAACTATCCTAACAACTATGTGCTCGATTGCAAGCAGACGGGACTGGGTTTGGCTCCTATCATCGGTATAGATTATAAGGTGAACGACTATGTGAACCTAGCTGCAAAGTATGAGTTCCGCACTCCTATCACAGTGAAGGCTGATGCAAAGAACAATGATGCGTTCAACCAGATGGCTGGTCAGCGTGCTGCTTTTGCCAACTATCTCGACGAAGCAGAGACTCAGATGGATCTTCCAGGCTACTTGGCAGTAGGTGTTCAGGTAACACCTATCGAGAAGTTGCGTCTCAACGCAGGCTATCACATGTACTTTGACCGCGACACGCGTCAGTGGAGCAAAGACCTCGTGAAGGATACGAATGAGTTTACGCTGGGTGCTGCCTACGACCTGACTGACCGCATCGAAGTGAGTGCTGGTTATCAGAAGACGATGTACGACCAGTCGGAGGCGAACTACTCTGACCTTTCGTTCAACCTCAACAGCTATTCGTTCGGACTTGGAGTAGGGGTGAAAGTGACGGACAAGGTGAAACTCAACGCTGCCTATTTCCAGACGAATTATAAGGATCATACGCAGACAACCGCTGTCAGCAATATCGTCTACCACCGCGAGAATCGTGTGTTTGGCGTGGGTGTGGATGTGAATTTCTAAAAGGAAGACCCCCTTATAAATCAGCTTTGGTAGTTATCTTAATGTTTTCCCGATTTCCTTCGACCAGCGTGATGCGCTGGTCGATTGCTTCTACCACACTGGCATCATCGGTGAAGCCGGGATTGAATGGTTGTTCGTAGGCACGGCGAAGGATATCAGCTTGGAATACCTGGGGAGTCTGCACCAGTTTGTATTCACTTCGTGGTACGGTGTGACTGCCGTCAGGCGTGATGTGACGGAGGGTTTCTACGACATCTACTACAGGGATGGCAGCTCCATCGGCTGCGGCTGCTTCATAGCAACGACGGATAACATCAATCGCTACATACGGACGCACGCCATCGTGTACTCCGATGAGTTGTGCTTCAGGGGTAACTGCCGCGATGCCGTTCTTCACGGAATGGAATCGCTCGATACCGCCGTTGGCAATAGTAATCGGGATGTTGAACCTATATTGTTGGCATAGTTCATTCCAATAGTCGTGCTGGTCTTTTGGTAGGACTACAACAATCTGCATCGATGGGTCGAAGTCATGGAATCGCTCGATGGTATGCATCAGAATAGGTTTGCCCTTTACCACCAAGAACTGCTTGGGAATGTCGCCACCCATGCGTAACCCTTTTCCGCCTGCGACGATAATAACTGCCTTCGTCATCAATTCTTACATTTTTTAATTCTTAAATTCTTACATTTTTTAATTTTCCCTAGTACGGCCATACCATTCCTTCTTTTACACGTTTGACAGCCTCAGGGCCTGCCAAATAGTCAACGATGGCATAACCGAAGTCGAGGGCTGCCCCAGGTCCGTGACCTGTGATAAACTGCCCGTCGGTAACTGCTGCACCGTCTGTGATGATAGCTCCCCACTGCTCGTCTTCACAGCCTGGGTAGCAGGTTGCTTTCACACCACGAAGCAGACCCATACGTCCATAGACGAGTGGTGCGGCACAAATGGCAGCCAGTGGCTTACCTGCTTCGTAGTGATGTATAATCAGTTCGCGCAGTGGAGCGAAGTCATATAGGTTCGTACTACCTGGCATACCACCAGGCATGACAAGCATGGCGGCATTGCTGAAGTCGGCTTCTTCGAACAGCATGTCTGCCTTAATAGTTACACCCATTGCACTCTCCACGAACATATTGCCCGTGACTGATACCGTCTTGATTAGCAATCCCGCTTTACGACATACGGTGATTGGTGCGATAGCCTCGGTTTCCTGGAAACCAGTGGCCAGAAACAGAAAGATAGGTTTCATAAGCTTCACAATGATTTACGTTGCAAAGATAAGCATTTAATTATAATGTGCGTTTGTTTTCCTACCATCAATGCACAAAATCAAGGGAAATGTAGAGATAAAACGCTGATTTCGAGGGGGAGGAAGGTCAACGGAGCAAGCACGGGTGTGCGTTGGCAATTACGGAATCGTAACCATAGGGATCGGACCAGTACTCCACGATGCCAGTCTCGGGATTGGGATAGACCGTGTAGTAGACGATGTAGAGTGGCAGGGTGGGAGAGATGGCATGTTGATTGAATAGCCGCAGTGGACGCGGATCATTACGATGTTCCTCCAGATACTGCAATCCCTTTTCTGTTTCAGGTTTGATGTCCATTGACAAGCGCAGACGTTCCACGTCCCATTCCTCTAACTCAGGAAGCGCAAAGAGAGCAAGATCGAACGGTTTCTGTACACGGATGCAGCCATGTGATAATGTGCGTTGAGCAAGGTCGAACGCACCGCGGTTGCTGGTGTCGTGCAAATAGACCGAGAAGTTGTTAGGGAACCGGAACACGATACGTCCCAATGAATTGCCTGCACCGCCACGTTGTCCCACTCGCAGCCGCCCTGATTGCAACTGGTTGACACTGACATGGGTAGGATTGAGTGTGTCGCCCGAACTCATGTCGACAATATAGTAGCGATTGCGGGCGAAATAGGCCGAATCGCCTGCATGAACGGACACTTCGTTCTTGATGATATTGGGAGTGATGATCCAATCGGGATTGACTTCAATGCGAGTGATGTTGCTTTGCAGCAGGGGTGTTTTGGTACGTGTCTTGCCAAAGCAGATGCGCATATTGATGACGGAGTCGGGACAAACGCACCATAATTGTTGTGAAGGAAGGTTGACGAGCACCATCCGTTCGTTGGCAAGCGGCTTTTTTAGCTGCCATCGGCAACGTTCCATATTGACGGCTAACTTACGGCGCTCGGCAGCATCGGTAGAGGTCGAAAGACGGGTCTGCAATTTCATGTAGACGGAATCGTTGGGCGATGACTGGCGCAGGTAGCCCATTCTATCGTCCGCCAGTAGGTGATGAACGACCTCTGTGTATTCAGGAGCCGTTACTTCATAGTCGAATAATCGCATAAAGCCATTTGACTCCTGATTATAATCCAGTTGGTTCAGCAACTTACTTGGGTTTACGAAGCCATAACGCTGTCCAACAGCATAGCGGACGTAGGCTTGCGACAGGTTGTAGTCGAGTCGGGGCAGTAGGGTGTTGATGTCAATGCCAAGAGAATCGAATGCCAAGAGGTGTACCACGTTTAAGTCTTGCGCAATTTCTTCCAAACGAAAAGCTTTGGGATCGAGACCTGCTGCTGGCACCTCTCGTTGTAACCAAGCCAACAAGGCATCTGCATCATTGTCGATACCCATCCGCGTGAGCCATAACGAGAAATGATTGGTGCCTATCCTGTCCATATAGCATTGGCGGACAGCCGCCCTGACATCATCGTGCGTGGTGTCATCATTCATTATCTGGCCGAATTGGGTACGCAGCTGTAGGGAATCGATACGATAGACATATTCCCTGAAGGCCGACAAATCGGCTTCGGTAGGCCCGAAGACACGCTCACACCCCATAAAAATCAGTGAAGCGAGTGTAATGATGATGATGTTTGTTTTTCTTCTCATACGGTTCTTCAATACAACTTTAGGACAATCAACTTATGGCACCCCAATTGATGTTGGTGCGCCGCAACTCCTGAAGTCGGCGCCACAGGATGTCGTTTTGGGGATTCCGCTCGTCGGGGTCGTTGTCGAGGATAGTAGTAGCCGCTTCGCGAGCGAGAGTAAGTATTTGTCCATCGGAGGCGAGATTGGCTATTTTGAGGTCGAATGCCATGCCGCTCTGCTGAGTGCCTTCAAGGTCGCCAGGTCCACGCAGGCGAAGGTCGGCTTCGGCAATCTCGAACCCATCGGTGGAGTCAACCATAATTTGGATACGTTTGCGGGTCTCGGTGCCTATTTCGTAGTTGGTGACGAGGATGCAATAGGACTGGTCGGCGCCACGACCTACACGTCCACGCAGCTGATGCAGCTGACTGAGGCCGAACCGTTCAGCATTCTCAATGACCATGACACTGGCATTTGGTACGTTCACGCCCACTTCGATGACGGTGGTGGCGACGAGTATCTGTGTCTCACCGCTGGCGAATCGTTGCATTTCGGCATCCTTCTCTGCAGGCTTCATCTTACCGTGTACCTTTCCTACCTTGTAGTCGGGGAAATGACGGCATACTTGCACGTAGCCGTCTTCGAGGTTCTTCAGATCCATCTTCTCACTCTCCTGAATCAGAGGGTAGACAATGTAGACTTGACGACCTTGCTCCAACTCCATCCGTAGCTTGCGGTAGATATTGTCGCGATGGTTATCGAACATGTGGACGGTATAGATAGGTTTACGGCCTGGTGGTAGTTCATCAATGACACTCACATCGAGGTCACCGTAGAGGGTCATGGCGAGGGTGCGAGGAATTGGGGTGGCAGTCATGACAAGTACATGAGGCGGTACGTTGTTTTTCTGCCACATCTTCGCACGTTGTGCCACACCGAAACGATGTTGTTCATCGATGACAGCCAGTCCCAAACGCATAAATACCACATTGTCCTCAATGACGGCATGGGTGCCGACAAGGATATGGACGCTTCCATTCTTTAAATCACGGAGAATCGTCTCGCGTTTTTTCCCTTTTACGTTGCCTGTAAGTAGTTCCACGCGGATGGGCATGTCGCCTAAGAACTGACGGAGGGTTTGCAGATGTTGCTCTGCCAATATCTCTGTCGGGGCCATGATGCAAGCTTGACTGTGGTTGTCGATGGCAATGAGTGCACTCATCAGTGCCACAAGCGTCTTTCCAGAACCAACGTCACCTTGCAGCAAACGGTTCATTTGCCGACCCGATCCCATGTCCTTGCGTATCTCCTTCAACACCCTCTTCTGTGCACCTGTTAGCTCGAAAGGCAAGTGGTGATGGTAGAAGCCGTTGAACGCATCGCCAATTTTGGGAAACACTATACCCCGATACTTACGCATGCGGTCGCGGGCATATCGCAGGATGTTAAGTTGGACATAAAAGAGTTCCTCGAACTTCAGTCGCACCTGTGCCTTGCGCAGCAATTCAGCAGATTGTGGAAAATGGATGTTACGAATAGCTTCATCGTAGGAGATAAGGTGGTAATGCTCCACGAGATATGTGTTCAGCGTCTCAGGGAATGGACTGTCGAATAACTCGAAAAGTTTGCTGGTAAGTTTCATCATCGCCCCTGAGTTCAACCCCGACCGCTTCATCTTCTCCGATGTGTTGTAACTGGGGACATAACGGTTTTTACTTTCGCCGTCGAATGGCCTTGAGGGATCTACTTTCTCGATTTCTGGATGTGCAATATTGAGTCGGCCTCCATAGACAGTTGGTTTGCCAAATACTACATAGGGCACATTGAAATCGTAGTTTTTGAGCGCATACTTGATGCCTTGGAACCATACCAATTCGATGACACCGGTATCATCGACCAGTCGAGCAACAAGCCGTTTCCCGCGCCCTTCACCCACAACGTCGGCAGAGAGAATCTGTCCCATGACTTGAACATAAGGCATCGAGGCATCAATCTCGCGAATCTTGTAGATGTGGGTCTTGTCGACATACTTATATGGATAGTAGGTCAGCAAATCGCCCACGGTGCGGATGCCGAGTTCCTTGCTGAGCAGGTCGGCCCGAGCCGGTCCTACTCCTTGCAGATACTTTATGTCCTGTGATCGCTGAATCATTGGTAAATGAACGTTACAGTGCCGTTCAGGGTGATGGGCCTTGCCAGTTGCTGCCACGCAGTGATGTAGTTGCTTTCAACGGCTTTACCACCAGTTGCATTGTTCGTGGCTAGTGTCACATGAGTCACTGTATTGGCACTTGGTACTTTGCCAGGCTTTACCTTTACTGCAAATGCTTGGTTGGAATGTCCGTAGTCGGTGGCTTGAATGGTGTAGGCCTTCCCTTCGTGTCGCTCAGCCCAATGTCTCAGTTTTGGTGTGATGTTCGTATAGTGGGCAATCGTCATGTGGTGGCAATACACAGTGTTGTCGCTCCAAGGCATGTTGTCGTTGGCAAATGCTTTCAATGTGTTGCTTGAAGTTTCGTCGAGTACCAATGCCACATACGACAACTGACGCTGGTCGACTGCCGTCCATTCGCCAGCGTAGGAGCATGCTTGGGCATTGCTTGGATAAACGGTGATATAAGCCTTGTGGTTGGGATAGGCGGTGATGGTGAACAGATGGTCAACAATGCCATGTTTTACGTTGAACGTCACAATCGTAGCCTCTCCTTTCTTGTCCTTACCAACTTTCAGATTTTCATACAGATGTTCAAACCGCAGACCATCATAGGTGAATGAAGGTACGTATGCCTCTCCGAGATAAGGCATGCACACCAATGCAGAATCGTTGCGTATGGTCAAAGAGAATTCGTTAAGACCATAACTGGCTCTAAAAGATAAAGGGAACATGTCGGTTACCTCTACGTGGAAAGCCTCAGGTGTGAAAACCTCCTGACGCTGTGCCCATCCGCCCGTGATGGACATCGCCCAAATTACAATGGCAAAAACTATCGGTTTCATATCGTTATTGGTTTTTGTTCCTGCAAAGTAACAAAAAATATTCGAAACAACCAAGAAAAACAGCGAGAAGATAAAAAAAGTGTGCCGAGACCAGCTCGACACACTCCCGAATTGTCGTGTTTTAAAACTTATTATTTAACCAGATATGAAATCTTGAACTAAATGCGTAGATTAAACAATGCCTTGAGCCATCATGGGGAAAAACATTGGCTTCGCTTCGCTACGCCTAAGTTGTCCTGCTGGCTCTGTTGTAATTATATTACACCTTGAGCCATCATTGCTTTGGCAACTTTCATGAAGCCAGCAACGTTAGCGCCCTTCACGTAGTTTACATAGCCGTCTGCCTCAGTACCGTACTTCACGCAGTTCTCGTGGATGTTCTCCATAATCCAGAGGAGCTTAGCATCAACTTCTTCGGCTGACCATGACAGACGCTCTGAGTTCTGAGACATTTCAAGACCTGATACTGATACACCACCGGCATTACTTGCCTTGCCTGGAGAGTACAGAATCTTTGCCTCCTGGAATACGCGGATAGCCTCTGGAGTAGTAGGCATGTTAGCACCTTCTGCAACAGCAATCACGCCGTTTGCTACGAGAGCTTTCGCTGCTTCTTCATTCAACTCGTTCTGAGTAGCACAAGGAAGAGCAATATCAGCCTTCTCGAACCAAGGCTTAGCGCCTGCTACATACTTAGCTGTAGGATACTTGTCAGCATATTCCTTGATACGTCCACGATAAACTTGCTTCAACTCCATGATGTAGTCGAGCTTCTCGCGGTCGATACCGTCTGGATCGTAGATATAACCGTCAGAGTCTGACATAGTCATTGGAATACCGCCCAATTGCAGCACTTTCTCTGCTGCATACTGAGCAACGTTGCCTGCACCTGAAATCAGTACCTTCTTGCCTTCAACTGTTTCTCCCTTAGTCTTCAACATAGCACGGAGGAAGTAAACTGTACCGTAACCAGTTGCTTCAGGACGGATGAGTGAACCGCCGAATTCGATACCTTTACCTGTCAGCACACCGCTGTACTCGCGAGTGAGCTTCTTGTACATACCGAACATATAACCTACTTCACGACCACCTACGCCAATGTCACCAGCTGGAACATCGATGTCTGGACCGATGTGACGACCTAACTCAAGCATGAATGCTTGGCAGAAACGCATTACCTCTGCGTTGCTCTTACCACGTGGAGAGAAGTCGGAACCACCTTTGCCACCACCCATAGGCAACGTTGTGAGTGAATTCTTGAAAGTCTGCTCGAAAGCAAGGAACTTCAAAATGCCAAGGTTTACACTGCTGTGGAAACGGATACCGCCTTTGTAAGGGCCAATAGCATTGTTGTGCTGTACACGATAACCCATATTTGTCTGAATGTTGCCATTATCGTCCATCCAATTCACGCGGAACTGATAAATACGGTCTGGAATACAGAGACGTTCTATGAGGTTCACCTTGTCGAATTCAGGGTGTTTGTTGTATTCTTCTTCAATTGTACCAAGCACTTCTGCTACTGCCTGATGGTACTCAGGTTCATTGGGAAAACGCATCTTGAGGCTTTCCAAAACTTTCTTTGAATCCATAATTTACGTGTTTAGTTGATAATTATTTAATTTCTTTATATACTTACTAAATATGCTTACTAATTCATCAACACATATCCTCGATAGATTTGTCGATTTTATCCTGTGTCTGTGTTGGTTTTTCTAAATCGACTGCAAAGTTACGCATATTCTATGGAATAGCAATGGTGAAATAGCAAAAAAATACCAAAAGCGACAAAAAAAATGAAAAAAGTAAGGCTTTTTGTGTTTTTGATAGAAAAATGATATCAAAAGCAAAGTTGTGTGCGAAAACGAGTTATTTTTAAATTCCTTATATATTATTAATAAGGTGTAGGGCTTTATAAGTTTTCCGCCCTTTGATATAATACTGCCACAGGAGTGAGAAGTCGGACATCTCAGATTGTAATGCAGAGGTGCGATAGTTCTGTATTCGCTGACGAGTGGTTGCATACAGAGGTTTGAGTTGCTTGAACTCTTTGTGTGCTTTAAAGATTGCTTTCATGTTTTGTGGGTCGCACTTAATTAGGAACTGCAGGGCAGCCACCCAGTCAAGTAATGTTCTCATCTTCAGCACGGAGGTCAGTTGGCTTTCGGGTAGATTCTTGTAGAGCATCAGCAAGTTGTTGCGGAAGTTGAGGAACGTCTTACGTGGATTACCTTGGTTTAAAGTGGCTCCACCAAGATGGAATGCAGAGGATTGGGGGATGCATACCAATTCATATCCCATGATCCGCATACGCCAACAGAGATCAATCTCTTCCATGTGAGCAAAGAAGCGTGCATCGAGACCGCCTGCTTTCCAATAGATGTCGGAGCGTACCATCATCGCAGCTCCTGTTGTCCACATCACCGATGCGATTTCATCGTACTGACCTTTGTCTTCTTCGATGGTATCAAATACTCTTCCCCGGCAATAGGGATAGCCGTACTTGTCGATAAAACCACCAGAAGCACCGGCGTATTCAAAATACCGAACTCCTTCGTCTTCTCCTCTGTGAGGAGTGGCTTGGAGTTTCAGCAACTTTGGCTGGCATGCTGCTACTTGTGGATGGGTATCCATATACTTTGTCATTGGTTGCAACCACCCAGGTTGGCGTATCTCTACATCACTATTCAATAATAAATAATAGGTGGCTTCTACTTCATGCAGTGCGCGGTTGTACCCATCGGCAAAGCCGTAGTTCTTGTCCAATTGTATGATGCGGATATCTGGAAACTCTGTCTGCAACAGCAAGATAGAATTGTCGGTCGATGCGTTATCGGCAACGATGACTTCAATGCCTTCTCCCTGCGAACATTGGATGACAGAAGGCAGATAGTGGCGCATCATTTCAGCACCATTCCAGTTTAGTATGACGATAGCAACTTTGCACATAACGCATCTTGGGTTTGATTGAATGCTTCCAGTTTTACTTCCACTATCTGGTTATCGAGTTCGGGTTGGTTGGGTAGCTCCACACGTATATAGTTCTCTGTAAAGCCGTTCATCGGCTTCGTACGTCGTGAGGTATGCTCGAGCAGCACTCGTGCGGTCTGTCCGATGTGGTGTTGGTAGAAGTCGTGCGTCTTCTGGTCGGAAAGCTCTAACAGTCGCTGGGTGCGGATATGTTTCTCCTGAGGGCTTACAACATGGGGAATTTCCAATGCTTTTGTGCCAGGACGTTCGGAATAGGTAAAGACATGTAGCTGGCTGATGTCGAGACTCTTGATAAATTCGTATGCCTGTTCGAAATATGTTTCGGTTTCTCCCCTCATGCCTGTCATGACATCCACGCCGATGAAGCAGTTGGGCATCAGTTGCTTGATGCGCTCCACTTTATGCCGGAACAATGCTGTGTCGTAGTGGCGGTGCATCAGTCGGAGTACCTCGTCGCTGCCACTTTGCAGTGGAATGTGGAAGTGGGGCATGAAGCGTTTGGAATTGGAGCAGAAGTCAATGATTTCGTCTGTCAGCAAGTTTGGCTCGATGGATGAAATGCGGTAGCGTTCGATGCCCTCCACCGTGTCTAATGCTTGAATGAGGTCGTAGAATGTTTCCTTTGTGGTTCGCCCGAAATCGCCAATATTCACACCTGTCAGTACGATTTCCTTTCCGCCTTGTGCTACCACTTGTCGGGCTTGTTCTACCATCGAGGCAATCGAACCGTTGCGGCTTCTTCCACGAGCCATGGGAATGGTGCAGTAGGTGCAGAAGTAGTTGCATCCGTCCTGTACTTTGAGGAAGTAGCGGGTGCGGTCGCCTCGCGAACAGGATGGAAAGAAAAGGGCGGCCTCCCTCGCAATGGATGTTAATGGCAGTTGATGACTATTGGAGGATGGGCAGCCCTGTAGCTGATAGCAAATTTGGTCGATAAGGTCGCTACGTTGTTGTGCTCCTACGACGATATTGACTCCAGGGATGTCGCTGATGAGCTGTGGTTGTAATTGGGCATAACAGCCGGTGACGGCTACGAGTGCTCCGGGATGGTCCTTGATGATTTTGTGGATAGCTTGTCGGCATTTGCTGTCGGCCATCGCGGTGACGGTGCAGGTGTTGACGATACAGATGTCGGCGCGTTCTCCCTTCTTTGCCTTCGTCACACCATACGACATGAGTGTCTCGCCGAGTGTAGAGGTTTCGGCGAAGTTGAGCTTGCATCCCAGTGTGAAGTATGCCGCGCGTTTCCCGTTGAAGACGCTGTAATCTATCATTCTTTCTTAATTTCTTCCCCTCTATGGGGTATCTGTATTAAGGTTTGATGGATGCTTTCTCATGAAGCACGAGGCGTGCCTGTTCGATGAGCGTATCTCGTTTCCTCATGACATCCTTCATGTCCATGCTGACTTTTACGTCGGGGTTGATTCCGAACTCGATATGCTGCTTGTCACGGTCGACCGAAACGACTGCGCTATAGCGGACGCTCCATCCGCAAGGAATCTCCTGTGTGAATGGCATACCCGATCCTCCGCCGGTCTTGTCGCCCAAGAGGGTGACATTTGGCAGGCAATGCATCATCTTTACGAAATCGTTCGTGGCTGAGTAGCACTGACGGTTGGTGATGACTACAACTGGCTTTTGCCACCGGGTTCCCTTAGCAGGCTCCAGATAGTCGGCTTTCATCTTGGAGAAGTCGTTGTGTCCTTTTCCCGTTTTGTGATAGGTATATCCTACGAGGATTTTCTCATTGGTGAAATGTGAAGCCAGACAGTCGGCATTCGTCAGACTTCCACCGCTATTGCCGCGGACATCGAGTATCAATCCGTTGCACGGTGCGAGAATCGACAGCACGCTGCTCACGTTGCCATCGCCCAGCCCTGTGTTGAAACTCTCGCAGCGGATATACCCGATGTTATCGTCCAAAACTCGATACTTCAGACTGGCTGCGATACCGTAGTCATGTCCGAGATAGCTGCGGGCAATCGAGTCGTAATAATTCTCTGGTTCGTCCTCCCAGTAGCTCCAGTTTCGTCCTAAATCAAACGAGGCTCCAAGGTTCACATGTCCGTCTTTCAACTCTCCAATCATGGCACAGCAGACCTCGAAAAGCTGCAGGTCATTCATCTTCGGCGACAATTTCTTGCGATAGCGCTCATGAACCTCGTTCCAGTCAACTCCGAGTTCCGCCTTCTTATAGTCGAAGAAGCAGTAACGCTCGTCCATTAGCTGCCACAACGCATCCAGATTGCCTTCCGGCGTGTCGGCCGTAGGCAGTTCTTCATCTACGCATGCAGCCAGCAATAGTGCTGAAACGATGATATAGAAGATGTGTAGTCTGTATCTCATAATTTCCAACCGATTATGAATTGATGACTATAAGAATGGTAGCGTAAGCCGTTATATTTCGACTGATCCATCACGCCATTATACCCGACAAACCATCGCTTGTCGAAGAATGGGAAGTTGAGCAACAGCCGATGGCGAATCGAAGGCGTATTGACAAAGTGAGCAAATATACAGTTGTGGTCATAGTCGCTCAACATGAACTGCTCGTAGTACGATTGCCCGAACTGAGGCGAGTAGGCCACGCCTACAAATGGGATATCGAGTGAGTACTCCAACTGGAAGTTTTTGTTCCACAGCGAGAAGTCGTAAGTAGCCACTGCAGCAAGGTCGGCCATCAATGAAAGACGTGCTTGAGCAGGATTGTTGCCATTACGCTCATTATACAATCCTCCCACATACAAATAACCCATCGGTCCCGCTTTTACACAGAAAGCCCCCATGCTTTTCTGCAAGAGATAATAGGAAGATTGTACATAAAGACCTATGTCATATTCGCGGACATTACGGGCAGGATTTTCCATGGTTGCAAGGTGCAGGCCCGCCCCGTCATACCATTTCTTGAAACGAGAAGATTCGTAAATCAAATCAATACGAATGTCATTATGTTTATAGGAATAGGGCGACAGATAAGTATCCATCACATTCGCCGAACCAATACCCATCAGGAATCGTTTGGCGGTTTTTGTCTCGGCATCTCCCTGCGCCATAAGGCACGAAGGGAGGATGATGGTCAGTATGATGCACAATAATCTGATCATATCTTAGAATAGTGTGAGTTGAATAGGACCTTCGTCATGTGGCGGATTGGTCTTATGATACTCTTCATCGGAAATAGGTTCCGGCTCTGGTTCTGGTTGAGGTTCTGGTTGAGGTTCTGGTTGAGGTTCTGGTTGAGGCTTGGACTCTGGTTCCAGCTCTTCTGTTTTTTCAGGTTTTTCCAGATTTTCTGGACTTTCTGGGCTATCCGGTGTCTCAGCTTCCTTTTCCTCTTCTTGCTCATCCAGTATCTCCTTCACCTTGTCAAGTGCCCATGTCGTGAGGCGTTTCCCTTTTGCTTTATAGCCTTTCACTGCGATAAACTCCTCTACATCCATCTCTTGCGGACCGCGGAAAGTGTCAGGCTCCTTAAAGGTCAGTTCTAGACGTGGCGATGGTGTGTCTGTGAGCAGTATCATGGTTGATGCGGGGTTGTCGCCAATGAAATTCTGATGTCTCAATGAGGCATCCATGGTGAATCGTTTGATGTAGGGTAGCCCTTGATTATCGGCATCCCAAAGCACAGCCGTCCATACCTTTTCATTGTTGTACTTCTCGATGCGTAGGATATTCTGCTCGAAATGGTTATTGATGTCGAAGTTGGTGACATAAAATTCCCCATTATCGAGCACTACGAGTATCTGGTCTTCGTTGAAGAACTCTCCGAGATACACGCCGTGGCTTTCGTAGTTGAGACGTTTCACGTCGTTGTCGAACCATACATCGCGTCCGCCGAGCGTACTTCCACCATGTGATTTCAATCCGATACGTAAGACATCGAATTTTGTGAGGATGTTACCTCGGGCACCACGTCCTTTCACATCAATCTCGCTGAAATCCTGATCGAACACCAGTTTCTTAATCTTTGTCTTTTGGCGTTCTTTCAGGGTCACCTTAATGATTTCTGCCTCACCGTTTGCATTGGCTGTGAAGTAGGTGATGCGTGACTTAGGTGTACCCATCGTCACATCATATTCTTTGTCTCTGTTCAAGGTCGGGACATTGAAGCGTTTCATGTAAGTGATACCGCTCTTACCGTCCTTGTAGCACACATTATAAATGGTACGTGTATCATTCTTTTTGAATACTGCCACATGGATAATCTCCGTCTTACGCTTCTCGTTTCTGGCCTTTTCTGTCTCACCCACAAAGACCTTCTCGGCCACTTTCGTAACCTTATATGTACCGTCCTTATAGAAGATGATGATGTCGTCGAGGTCGCTGCAGTTGCAGATAAACTCGTCTTTCTTCAGACTGGTTCCGATAAAGCCATCGGTGCGGTTGATATAGAGTTTCTGATTGGCTTCAGCTACGGTTGCAGCTTGGATGGTATCGAAGTTGCGAATCTCGGTCAGACGTGGATGCTCCTCTCCGTATTTCTTCTGGAGGAACTTGAACCATTCAGCAGTGACTTCTACCAGATTGTTTAGGTCGCGGGCAATATCTTCCAACTCCTTCTTGATTTTGGCAATCAGTTCATCTGCCTTGTCTTTATTGAATTTCAAGATACGCTGCATCTTGATTTCGAGCAGATGCAACAAGTCATCACGGGTCACCTCACGTATGAAATTTTTCTTAAACGGTTCGAGTCTTTCGTCAATATACTTGAGAGCAGCATCTGTGTTCTCTGCATTTTCGAACGGCTTGCCCTTATAGATGCGCTCCTCGATGAAGATTTTCTCCAATGAACAGAAGTGCAACTGCTCCAGAAGTTCATCGCGACGTATCTCCAATTCACGCTTAATAAGGTATTTGGTGTAATCGACCGATCGACGCAGCACATCACTTACTGTAAGGAACTGCGGCATACGGTCATCAATGACACAGCAGTTAGGGCTGATGCTGATTTCGCAATCGGTGAATGCATAGAGTGCATCTATGGTCTTGTCACTCGACACTCCAGGCATCAGATGTACCAAGATCTCTACGTTAGCTGCAGTATTATCGTCCACCTTACGTGCCTTTATCTTGCCCTTATCGATGGCTTTCAGTATAGAATCAATCAGAGTGGTAGCAGTTTTGCCGTATGGTATCTCACGAATGACAAGTGTCTTTGTGTCCAGTTTCTCAATTTTAGCTCTCACCTTGACCATTCCTCCACGCTGACCATCATTGTATTTCGATACGTCGATACTACCTCCTGTCAGGAAATCAGGATAAAGTTGGAACGGTTCGTTGTGCAAATAGCTTACCGCAGCGTCACACAATTCGTTAAAGTTATGTGGAAGTATTTTGGTAGACAGTCCTACAGCGATACCCTCAGCACCTTGTGCCAAAAGCAGTGGAAACTTCACAGGCAACGAAATTGGTTCTTTGTTGCGACCATCGTACGACAACATCCATTCTGTTGTCTTAGGGTTGAACACCACATCATTTGCAAATTTCGACAGACGCGCCTCTATGTATCGTGCTGCGGCAGCATCATCACCTGTGAGGATATTTCCCCAGTTACCCTGACAGTCAATTAGTAATTCCTTCTGTCCCAGTTGCACCAATGCATCTTTGATAGATGCGTCACCATGTGGATGGAACTTCATGGTTTCACCTACGATGTTGGCCACTTTGTTATAGCGGCCGTCATCCATACGTTTCATGGTATGCATAATTCGACGCTGTACGGGCTTCAATCCGTCCATGATGTAAGGTACGGCACGCTCTAAAATAACGTAGCTAGCGTAATCCAAGAACCAAGTTTGATACATCCCACTCAGATGATGGGTGATACCGTCTTGCATCTTCGTGGGATCATAATCGCTATGGGCAGCGTTGGATTCGTTGGTGGAAATCTCTTCTATATCGTTGATGTTTTCGTCCATTTCTATACAATTTGCAGCAAAGATAGTAAATTTTTAGCATTTAACTGTTTACTATTGACTATTTTTTCAAATTTTTCTAAGCTCGGAACACTAAACTCTAAACTTTTTTGTATCTTTGCGGTCAATAAATGCTTATTAAAATGAATTTGCTCCTCTCTATCGCATTTGTCATGCTGTCTGTTACCGCATCAGCCAAGAAGCTGGTGAAGGACCTTTTTCCCGATGGTACGGAGATTCCTGCATGGTTTCGCGATACGACTCACGTTGATATCTCGCGCTTAGGTCGGCAGTATCGCGTCACTGATTATGGGGTGATGATGGATGGCAAGATTTATACGCAACAACTGCAGTCACTCATTGACCGCATCGCTGCCAATGGTGGGGGAGTGATGGTGATTCCGTCAGGCACATTCATGTCAGGAGCGTTGTTTTTTAAGCAGGGTACGCATCTCTTTTTAGAAAAAGGTGCGGTGCTGAAAGGTTCTACCGATATCAGCGATTTCCCTGTGATGACCACCCGAATCGAAGGTGAGACCTGTAAGTACTTCCCTGCATTGGTTAATGCTGACGGATTGGATGGATTTACCATCTCTGGCGAAGGTACAATCGATGGAAACGGATTGCCTTATTGGGAAGCTTTCTGGTTGCGCCGCAGTTGGAATCCACAATGTACGAACAAGGATGAACAGCGTCCACGATTGGTCTATATCTCGAATTGTAAGAATGTACAAATCGAGCAGGTTAGCCTGCAGAATTCCCCGTTCTGGACGACTCATTATTATAAATCGGAGAACGTGAAGTTACTCAATCTCCATATCACGTCGCTTTACAAACCAGTACGTGCACCATCGACCGATGCCATCGATATTGATGCCTGCAAGAATATGCTGGTGAAAGGATGTTATATGTCTGTCGACGACGATGCGGTAGCTCTCAAAGGCGGTAAAGGCCCATGGGCAGATGACCCTGTGAAGATGCCTGAGAACGGAGGTAATGAGAATATCATCATTGAGGACTGCACGTTCGGATTCTGTGCCAGTTGTGTTACTTGCGGTAGTGAATCTATCTACGACCACAACATTCTTTTGCGACGTATCAAGGTTGATGAGGCTACTAATTTGCTGTGGCTCAAGATGCGGCCCGACACACCTCAGCACTACGAATACATCACCGTCGAGGACATCACGGGTAATGCGAAGAATTTCCTCTTGGTACGTCCTTGGACACAGTTCTACGATCTCAAGGACCGTAAAGATACCCCGATGTCGTACAGCAACAACATCATGATGCGACGCATCAATTTGGAGTGCTCTACCTTCTTCAATGTCACTCCTCGCGAGGACCAATACCACCTTCGTGATTTCCTCTTTGAGGATTGCACGATCCGGGCAGGTAATGCAGATTTCCATCCTGAGTACATCGAACGCTTGCAAGTCAAAAACGTCAGAGTAAATGAAACCCTATTAAATATTTAACATTTTTCCCTTTTACAAACAACAACATTATGAGAACTTTTAAATTTATGCTCATCGCAGCATTGCTCATGGTAGGCGGAACCTTCGCATGGGCAGCAAAGGTTGACAAAGCAGTCAACATCAAAGTAGGTACTAAGACTCGTAAGTATCGTCTCTACGTGCCAAACAACGTAAAAGAAAACACCGCACTCGTGTTCTGTCTGCACGGAACTGGCGGTTCGTCCGACAACAAACAGCCATCGTTCGATGCGATTGCCAACACAGATGGTATCATCGTGGTATACGGACATGGTGAAAATGTCAAATTCCCATTCTTCGGCAATATGGAGTTGCCAGGTTGGAACTCTACTGGCGAATGGAGCAACGACATTGACTACATTCTTGCCATCATTGAGGACGTAGCAAAGACTTACAGCATCGACCGTAAACGTATCTACTGCTGCGGATTCTCCAATGGAGGTATGATGACCTACACGGTTGCGAACCTCCTCGCTGATAAGTTTGCTGCATTCGCATCTATCAGCGGATACCCTATCAATGAGTTCCACCTCCACCACACAGGCTATCGTCCAGTACCATTCCTCCATATTCACGGAACGAATGACGACCTTGTGAAGTCTTCGCTTGTAACGAAGATTGTCGATAATATGGTAGCTCGTAATGGTTGTAATCCGGTACCAGTTACCACCACAAAGTCGGGTAAGTTCACCAAGAAGGTTTACGAAGCTGGCGAAGGTGGATTCCCCTACGTGTTCTACTCAATGAACGGTATGGGCCACTCGCCCGAAACCAGTAACACTGAAGACGGAAATGCATCGAAGACCATGTGGAACTTCATGAAGCAATACACCCTCGATTCACCTTGCGATCCTACCCTCAAGTTCCGTCCATGTATCGAGGTAGAAGGCTGGGCACCAAAGAGTCACGGATGGACCATTAACTCTGGTACCACCATCTGCTCTTATGGAAAGGAACAAGATACCGGCTCTAACGGCAATGCGAACGTTTACCCATCACTTCAGTTCATTCAGGGCAACTATCGCCTTACCTTCAATGCAATCGGTGAGGCAGGAAAAACTGTTACGGTACAACTTAAGCGACTCTCTGGAAAGAAAGACGTAGTGTTCAAGGAAACAGTTGAGGTTGGCAACGATCGTGCCATCGAATTTGAAATACCTGATACCTGGTGCGAGTTCAACCTTAGCTTCACTAAGGAAGCATCAACAGATGACATCAAGATTGAAGCCATCGAGATTCACTCTTACGATCCTAATGCAGTAGGAATTACTGCAACCCAAATCTCTCCTAAGGGTGAGGAAGTTAAGTATAACCTGCGAGGCCAACGAACCAATTCCCTGCAGAAGGGTATCAACATCGTTAATGGCCGTAAGGTACTCGTGAAATAGGAAGGTCCGCATCCCTTAGTACAGGGAACTTCTCACGGAATCGCTGCAGTTCGTTCATATCAAGTTCGGCTGCAGCGGTTTCTTCTTTTCCTGGGGTGCACTGAGCGATGGTGTGACCGTATGCATTGATAATAACCGAATCACCTAAATACTCGCATGTCTTATCGTTTCCTACGATATTCACGCCTATTACGAAGCTTTGGTTCTCAAGGGCACGGGCCTTCAGCAGTGTTTGCCATACCTCTCTGCGTTGTTGAGGCCAATTGGCTACATAGATAATTGCATCGTAGTCGCCATGATTGCGACTGAATACGGGGAAACGCAGGTCATAGCATACCTGCAACAGAAAGCGCACACCTCGCCATTCTACCACCACACGCCGTTCTCCTGCGGCATACTCTTCGTTTTCTCCTGCATAACTGAATAGGTGGCGCTTGTCATAATAATCATAACTGCCGTCGGAACGAACAAAGAACAGGCGGTTCCTTTGTCGCACCCCATCGTTTATCGCAATACTTCCGGCAATCGCGGCATCCAGGCGTTGAGCCTGTGCTTGCATCCAACTCAGTATCTGCTGCCCATGTTCTGCTGCCCCTTTCGCCATAAATCCTGTCGCAAACATCTCCGTCAGTACGTAGAGGTCAGCTCCTGGCTGTTCGTTCAGCAAATCGGCTATATGCTGGAGGTTCCACTCCAACCCGTTCTCCTTGATAACGTGTTGTATGATTGCCGTCTTCATCTGTCTTTTATTTCACATAAATCTTCTTGCCATCGATGATGTTTAATCCCTTTCGAGGTGCACTCAACTTCTGACCTGCGAGGTTATAGATAGCTTCCTTCACGTTCCTCTCTTCACTCTTCACGCTGATTTCTTCGATTCCGCTTGCTATTCCGTTCTCTTCGCTCAGGATGAGCCATCGCTGTTTGGTGTCTGCCTGATTGTTATCAAAGTTTGTGCCGCTGACGTTTCCGTTTGCTGCTCCTGTCATCGCAGTTGCAGAACCTCCGTTGGCGCGTAGCATCCAGTAGCCACGCAGCTTATAGCTCTTTCCGTCGTTCTTCCATGTGACGAGACTACGGCTTGGCATCAACTGGAGTTTTTCATTGGCTGTTGGTGTCTCGCGTTTCACGGTGGTGAACTTACTGCCGTTATACGAGATTAATGCACCTGTGCCTACGTTGCGGAATGAATAGTACTGGGTCTTGGGGTCGAACGTGATGGTCCATGCAAAGCTTTCATCGCTTCCAAGGCTTTCGGTTGCCACTTCCGTCCATTTCAATCCTGACGCTGTTGCTTGCAGGTATGCTTTTTGGAATCCGAATGTTTCGTCTTCGTTCTGGATGTAATACCACTGGTCATCAACATAATCGTAGGTATAAGCTGGGGTGGCGAAGCAGTTGCCTGTAGGCTGTACACCATCCTCATGCATACCTTCGATGATGAGAGCATTTCCATAGTACAGCAGGTCCGTACCACTATCCTCCTGTGCACCATTTATGCCGTATGGCCACATGTGCATCGAGTCGCCCTTCATCTTAGCCGAGTTGTCGTTGTCCCAGAACTGGAGTACCTCATTGGCACGTACACCAGTCCAGACGCCGTCAACCAGCAATGCCCACCAGCCTCCGATGGTACCTACACCCACACCGTGAGCTGCCTCGTGCATAATGGTTCCCGTACGCTGATAAGCAGAGTTAGGCCCTACACGCATGCTGCCTCCGTAGCTGCAGTCGGCAGTAGGTGTACCCGAACCGTAGGAAACACTGAGATTCACACCCTGAATGTTCATCAGGTTGTTCCAGATGGTCGTTCCGTTCTTCAGCGCGTAGTTGATGCGGTCGTTCTCCTCTGCGCTACCACCGTTGTTGTACCAATAGGTCATTGTGCCTTTTGGAATGGTGATAATCTTCAGTTCGTCGCCGTATGCTACCTGATATCCTTCGGTCAGTACATACGGACGAGCATAATAGACGGTCGCAGGCTTCATGTTCTCCATCACGTAGATAAGTCCGTTGTTCGAAAGCGTACGGGTGGACTTCTCGTCGAAGATGGTCGGGTTATGTTCCGTGCTGTAGCAGAAGCCCGCTTGCTTCATCTTTGCCCCGTTCACCTTATATGTGAATCGTCCGAATGCCATCGTTGCACCTCGTGCATAACGCTTGTCCGTCGTGATGGTCGGTATGTTACCCGTCGGCGACTGAATCAGGAACAGCAGTTTGGCATCCTCCAGCTTCACAACTTGCTCGGCTAGTTCATCGTAGGTCGAAGCACCATTCTCGTAGACAGTCTTGGCTGCATCGATGGCAGCAAGATAGTCAGTAGCTCCTGGATTACTTCCGTCGCCGTAGGTGGCATCCGCATCAGCGATGGCAGTATTCAGCGCTTCGTATGCCTGGATAGAACGTTTGGCTTCTTCCGTAGCCAAACGGAGTGGGGTAGATACCTCAGTGTAGTCGCCCGTTCCTTCAGGAGCGGTCAGGACTTTCACTGCAGCCTCGGCACAGAGGTCGAGTTGTTCTTTTGCACTATCGTGCATCTTCATGTTCTGCAGCGATGTCGCATTCTGAATATATCGGCCGAGAGCATCACGAAAATCCGTGTCATTGCCACCGATATAATACAAGCGGAAGTTGTCGCACGAAATCCAGTTTCCTGTAGCTCCTTCTGCGATAAAGCCGATGATGGCATCCTTCTCAATATTGGTGAATGTTAGCGTGTATTGCTTACGGATGGTCACCTTCTGGCTGTCGATATTCGCCACAATCCATGCACCGTTTTGTGATCTTGATGGCGTGTCTTCCTGAATATTCTGGGCAGCCACCTTCAGCTGATACTTACCTACTGGGAGGTCCTTGATGGTCTGCATCACATATCCGTCGCCCACCTTGTTGCCTTTACCTGTCCAGCGTTCCAGATAGGTGCTGCCTGCCTTGATGGAGAATGCAGTATTGCCTTGTGTACCCATTCCCGATATCGTCCAGTCGTCTGTACCGTCCTCGAAACTCGGGTTCGTAATCAGCGAAGTGTAGTCAATCGGGTTCACCTCCGAAGCGTTGGCCTTGCGATAGCTGTCAATGATTTCACTCAGTTTTTCACACCAACCGCTGATGTCTGCGTTTGTGGCCTGAGGGTTGTCATAGACAGCTTGTGCTTGATCAATGGCACTCTTTAGTATGGATGCACCATTGCCCGTTCCGTCACCATACAACATCTGAGCCTGGCTGATAGTATTGGCTAATACGGAGCGCAGGGCATCCTGACCCACACCCTTGTAGATGACAGTCACCCCTTGCCAGTTCAACCATTGTGAACCTGAGGCCATCGCTGCTTTCACGTAGACAGAACCTGTTCCATCCACCACCACGTTTTTTGCCCAAGCCACAGCATCTCCGTGAGCCAAAGCTTGTCCGCACGACTTCATCCCGTCGGGCTGGTAGTACTTCGGTCCTTGCTTCCAGTTGTTCTCCGATGCGTTCGTTACGCCGAAGTCGATGTCGCTCATCAGCGGTACGGTCGTCTTCACCTCATTCGAAGCGGTCACCACAAACGTAGGAGCAGCATCCGAGCCGTCCTGACGATAGAGCGAATGAAAACCGAAATCGTATGTGCCGATGGGGAAGGTGGCTCCCTGCTCCAACGTGCATACAGAGTGGTAGCGTTCGAACTCTGCCCAGCTGAAGGCAGGGCTGCTCTTGTCCCATCCGTCCGTCGAACCGTTGCCCACCATATCGGCATTCACCAGCAGGAACGACACGTTGATAGGGGTGGTGATATCAGCATAGGTCGCGTGGAACAGTTTGCGGGCAGCAGTCTGCAGACGCTCCAAGGTGGCATCCGAAGCCGTGTACTCCTTATAGGCACTCTCCAAAGCATCCTTGTATTGCCCTGTCATCCCTGCATCCGCCAACGCCTTATAGATGTTATAGAGCTGACGTTTTGCTTTGTATCGGGCATAGTTGCCGTTGGTGACCGACGTCTCTTTGATGAATGCCCATGTGGTTTTGCCCTGTCCATCCTTCAGCGTCAGTGGGCCGCCATAGGTCCAGGCTACATCGAGCGGGGCCTCTAATGTCGCACTTGTCAGCGTGTACACATGACTCCCCTCAGCCGTTTCCGTATAGGTGAACTTCGGATTTGTCGTGCGGTTCACCACTACGTTATTGGCATTAGCGTTCACACACGAGATGTACGATGATGAACTGCTGGTCAGTCTGAAACGCACCGTTCCGTCGCTCCCCACCATCGCCGTACAGCGATGAGGCGTGGATTCCTGTGTGTCTCCGTTCGTCAGTCGTGTGGCACAAGCCTGCACGTTACTCGTCATACCGTTCACTACGAAAGCATCCGCCTCCACATTCAGCAGATAGCCCGTCGTTACCGACTTCAATGTACTGATATCCTCAGCAGGAACAGCAGGGGCTTCCCATACGTTTGTTCCTTGAGCGAAGGAAATAGCAAAAGCTATCATCCCCGCCACACTCATAAATATACGTTTCTTTATCATAAGGCGATTAGTTATTGATTTCCGTTGCAAAGATAGCGAAAATTGAAAAATTGAAGAATTAAAAAATTGTAAAACTGAAAAATTCGGTTAAGTGAGCACAATAAAAGCTTGTTTTTATTGTCGAGCGTTAGAATTTTATGTAAAAAAACTAGAAAAAACAGTAAACAGTAAACAGTAAACGATAAACTTTTACTATCTTCGCAGTGCAAAACAGTAAACGGTAAACAGTAAACGGTAAACTATTCTAATGGAATCGCGTAAGGAACTGGTATGGAAAATAGCGAAGCTGGGCAGTCCATTGATTGTCGGACAACTGGGGATTGTCTGCCAGTCGTTTGCCGACACGATGATGGTGGGGCAGTACGGCACGATGGAGCTGTCGGCATCGGGATTCGTGAACAACATATTCAATCTGGCGATTTTCTTCCTGTTGGGAATCTCGTTCGGTACAACACCCGTGGTAGGGGCACTCTTCAGTCGGGGTAACTATCGCGGAACAGCTCGTGCCCTGCGTGAGAGCCTTTTGGTGAACATCGTAGCAGGCATATTCGTGTCGCTGGTGCTGGTGTTGCTGTATGTGAACGTCGATCGCCTGGGTCAACCCGTTGAGTTGCTGCCGCTGATTCGCCCCTATTTGCTGACCCAACTGGCTTCGGTGCTGTTTCTGGCGGTGTTCAACTCGATGAAGCAGTTCTCCGATGCGCTGGGACGGACACGTACGCCGATGTATATCATGCTCATATCGAACGTACTGAATGTAGTGCTCAACTACGTGATGATATTCGGTGTGGCAGGATGCCCCGAGATGGGTCTGTTGGGTGCAGGTATCGCGACGCTGATTGCGAGGGCATTCATGCCGATTGCGATGGGTGTGGTGCTAATGAGCCAGTCCTATCGTGCGTATGTAAGACCTGAAACGGTAGAAGGAACAAACGGTGTGACACGTTTGGGGATGGTCCACCTTACGATGGTGGGACTGCCTATCGCCATCCAATTGTGTCTGGAAGCATCTTCGTTCAATATTGCTGCATTGTTCATGGGGTGGCTGGGTGCTATTCCGCTTGCTGCCCATCAGGTGATGGGTACCATCTCCACACTTTGTTTCCAAGTGCTCTATGGCGTCGGAGGGGCAGCCTCGATTCTGGTGAGTCAGTATCGGGGACGGAACGACTGGACGATGTTGCACCGCACGGTGAAGACTGCATACGTGATGACATTAGTCTGCTCGTTGGTGATGACGACGCTCATCACCGTGTTCTTCAGCCCGCTGACATCGCTGTTCACCACCAGCGAGGGAGTTGTCAACACGCTCTATACCATTCTGCCTTGTTTCATGGTCTATCAGTTGGGCGACTGCACACAGATACTGTTTGCCAACGTGCTGAGAGGAATAGAAGCCGTGAAACGGATGATGCTCTATGCCTTCATCGCCTATATCATCGTCAGCCTGCCGCTCAGCTATTTCTTTGCGTTCACACTCGACAAAGGTGCAGCAGGAGTGTGGTGGGGGATGCCGTTCGGCCTGACCACCGCAGGCATCTTGTTCTGGCGCGAATATCGAAACTTTAGACCTGAGTTCGGATAACCCCAACGGGGTGACAGAGAAAACACAGGATAGGGCATAAGCCCCAATGGGACGAAATAATACAGGATAGGGTATAACCCTATCAAACTCAATACACACATGGATTAAAAGTCGGTTACGACCGACCGCTCACGCATATAAGGACGGACGCTCGCAGATGTAAGGGCGCCCGCCTTTATTTATAGGTTCGGCCGCCCGAACCTGAAGCAACCCTATCTCTCTCCCTGTTACACCTAACATCTCTCCCTGTTACACCCGATATCTTTCCCAGTCAATCTGCACTTTTCTTGTTAGATAGTGGTGTATTTAACACCCCTTTCCCCCCGTTTTTCCTGCCCCCTCAAAAAAGTGTGAGTTAACCCGATTTGACGTGTCCATTAATCCGACGGATAATTCCCGTTAATGCGCCTTTTTTTTACTTCTTTTGCACACCGTTAATGCAATCTGTGCTTTCCGTCCCCCGCCTTCCGGGTGCTTCTGCGGCATGCGCCGGAAAAAAGTTGCGTTTTTTCTGAAAAAAACCGCGAAAAAATTTTGTCAGTTTGCGGAATTGTCGTACCTTTGCACTCGCTTTCGGAAAATTTTCCGGTGGCGAGCTTAAAGGAAGCGATCTTTGACATACTGCAAACAGCAACAAGGCAGCGGTTGCCCGTTCCGGTTTTTCCGGGTAATTCGGGTGACTGTT
>JAGAAL010000034.1 GCA_017615245.1 Bacteroidaceae bacterium | reverse complement strand
CAACCCTGTCCATGAGATGGCAAAATAAAAGCCCTCAAAATTCTCCGCGGTAGAAATGCGTTGCAAAGGTAAGCGGATTTTTGAGAACCACCAAAAAGCAAGTCCGAAGTGTTAAAATCTAAAAGTGGTTGATATACAAGGATTTATCTCTATGTGTTTTTCGTTGTTTATAGTTGTTTTGAGGTCTCTAAATACAGCCTTCAAATGCCGATTCTCCAATTGAAGTCACACTATTTGGAATCTCAATTGAAGTCAAGCCTGTACAGCCAGAGAAAGCAGAACCTGATATTCCTGTAGTTCCTTCTTTCAACTGAATTTGTGTATTTGCAGGCATAGTTCCTTTGTATTTATAAGCCACATTGCCAGCATATACCATTTCATCTGATTGATTGTCATACCATGCAGTACCTTCGAAAGCACCACCTCCAATTGCTGTCACACTGTTTGGAATAATTATTTCATTCAATCCTGTGCAGTTCTGGAAAGAGTACCATCCAATTGCTGTCACACTATTTGGAATTGTGATTGAAGTCAATCCCGTGCAACCAGAGAAAGCACTTCTACCAATTGTAGTCACACTGTTGGGAATTGTGATTGATGTTAATCCTGTGAATTCTCGGAAAGCGTAACTACCAATTGATGTTACACTTTTTTTTATGACAACTATAGCAATTTGAGATCTATAGATTTTACTATACCATGGACCATAATTTGTCATTTCTCCAGTACCAGAAATGGTAAGAGTTTGTGTGGACTCTACGTAAGTCCAAGTAAGGTTTTCACCACAGGTTCCGCTATCATCAGCCCAAGAGTAGATAGTAGCAATTGAAAATAAAAGGATTAATGTCAGTTTCTTCATAAGTTTTATTGTTAATTCGTTAATACTTCGTTCTTCACTCTGCACTAACTTATTAACAAAGAAAAGCGCAGGTTATCACCATACGCCTATCAGGTTCGCGACAACCTTCAATCTCTTATGGGAAACCCACGCTAGAGCGCAAGTCTCTTAGAGATTGATATTGCTCTTTCATATTTCGAGGTCGCGATTCGATAGGCGAATGAGCAAATAAAATGTCTGCGTTCCAAAGGAACACGATGCAAAGATAAAGCATTTATTTGAAACAGCAAAATATTTTGCAAAAAAAATGCAAGGGAAGCGGGCAAGGTGCTTAGTTCCTGTAAACAGGGCATTTACTTGGAGTAGATAGGCTGTTTTCTTGGAGTAGGTTGGAAAAAGAGCCAACAGAGTTTGGAGCCTAAATCCAAGGAGAATTGTGCCTGCAAACCCTTCGAATTTAGGCTCCAAACGATTCGCATTGTGCGTGAATTGTTAGAGTACACTCGAACACTTGCAGGAGTACACTTCAACAAGTGACGGAGTGCACTCATGCAAAAGAAGCAGACGGGGCTGTGAAACTTTTTCGGGAAAACGCAGAGCCAAAGTTATTTCAACCCGTGATTCTGCAACCGATATTCTGCCAGTTGTTCGTACTTGGTGCCTGGCCGTCCGTAGTTGGCGTATGGGTAGATAGAGATGCCGCCTCGTGGGGTGAAGATGCCCGTCACTTCGATATACTTGGGATCCATCAGCCGGATGAGGTCTTTCATAATGATGTTGACACAATCCTCGTGAAAGTCGCCGTGATTGCGGAAACTGAACAGATAGAGCTTGAGGCTTTTCGATTCTACCATGCGTTGGTCGGGCAGGTAGCTGATGCGTATCTCTGCAAAGTCGGGCTGGCCGGTGATAGGGCAGAGGCTGGTAAACTCGGGACAGTTGAACTGTACCCAATAGTCGTTCTCCGGGTGCTTGTTCATGAATGTTTCCAACACCTCGGGTGCGTAGTCGGTCTTATATTCTGTTTTGCGACCTAATAGTTGCAGGCCTTCTTCGTCTCTTTTCATATTTGCTTAATCTTAAATGCATTATACGATATGTTGTCGTCATAGACATCGGTGTGCTCGTGGCGCTTCACGTAGTTCACCACGCGGATGGTGAGGGGTAGGGCGACAATCTCATAAAGGGTCTTGGCGACTACCTGGGTAATCATGAGGCTGATGAGTACATCGAACGGCACCTTGGGTTCTCCATCGACGATGGTGGGGAAGATGTAGAAGGCAAGAGGGAAGAAGATGACGGAATCGGCTGTCTCGCCCACGATGGTCGATGCGATGGCACGGAGGGAGAAATAGTAGTTCTTGTGTCCTTTGTCTCTGTTGGCAAGTTTCATGCGGCTCATCACCCAAGCATTGAGGAAAGAGCCTACGATGAAGGCTATGAAACTGGCTACGGTAATCTGAGGCGCAAACATGAAGATCTGTCGGAAAGCCGAATCGCCTCCAGCTTCTAATGGCGGGAGGAAGCAGGCTAACGTACCCATGACAACAACGAAGAAGTTCATCAGGAAGCCTGTCCAGATGATGAGACGTGCCTTGCGGTAGCCCCACACTTCGGCGATGCAGTCGTTGAGGATGTAGGAAATAGGGAAGATGATGAAGCCGCAGGTGAGCGATATGTCACCATACACGCGGAATACCTTTGTTTCCAACAGGTTGGAAGTGATGAGAGCCACACAGAAGAGGATTCCCATCAACATGAAGAAGACACTAACCGTCCCCTTCGGAGAATTGTTTTTTTCCATTGATTTCTTGTTTTTTTAGCGTGGTGTTCAAGCACACGCCCCCATACGGGGAAATTAATACTAATAAAGTCGCATTTGCGGCTTTCGGGGTGCAAAGGTAGTGAAAAATGTAAAAATGAAAAAATTATGAAATGTAAAAATGAAAAAAACAAAGGAATAAAGTCATTCTTCTTGAAAAAACAACAACAAAAGGACAGGAAATTGTGCTTCCTGTCCTTTGAACTGTCCCTTCCCTTGAGGGTTTCTGTCCCCCGATAACGGGGGAACCGAAGGGGGTGCAAAGACCATTGAAGGTTAGGGGTAGGCTCCTTACTTCATCATCACCTTGATGGTCTTGCCATCAGCTGTGCGGATGATGTTGATGCCACGTTGCGGTGCTGCGAGACGTGCTCCGCTGATTGTGTAGATGCCTGCTGCATTGCTGCCTGCATTGGATTCGATAGCTTTGATGGCTGTATCGCCACCAATCTCTGCTACCCGGTCGCCTGCACCATAGTAATAGAGTTTCCATTCGCCTACTACCTCGTAGTCGTTTGCCAGAACTTCCTTCTTCGAGAGTCCAATGGTGACTGTGCCGTCGTTACCTACATAGAACGGGAGTTTGTTGAGGTAGTATCCAGCTTTGAAGTAGGCAGCCGTAGGTGTGGTGCCGTCAGGAGCAAACTTGCCGTTGCTGAGCGTATATACCTTCACATCGGGCACAGCTTCGTCGCTTGCTCCTTCTGTGAGGTTCATCACAGGCTTGCTGTATTCTTTTGCAGCAGTCTTGGCATAGAGGGTGGTGAGGTGAGTCTCTGTACCGTTTGCCATGTACGCCTCTTCCTCGTTCCAGTAGCCTGCACGATAGTAGGTATGAACAGTTACCATGTAGGTACCTTCAGGCAGACCAGAGAGGGTTTGATTGAGTTCGAATGCCGCACGGTTGTAGGATACGGTGTATTCCTTGTAACCGTTCATGGCGGTTGTTACCCATCCGTCGATGCGAACTTCGTCCTTGTTTCCCTTTGCCGGGTCGAAGTTGTTGTTGACAATCAGGTTTGATACATCGGTAGGTTCGTCAGTCTGCTGATTATCGGGGTCACCCATGTACCACAGTTCCCAAGCACCTACTACTTCGTAGTCGTTTGCCAGGACTTCCTTCTTCGAGAGTCCGATAGTCACTTCACCGTCAGCAGGTACCATGAACTCAAGTTCGTTGAGGTAGTATCCAGCCTTGAAGTAGGCGGCTGTAGGCGTAGTGCCGTCAGGGGCAAACTTGCCGTTGCTGAGCGTATAGACCTTCACATCGGGCACAGCCTCATCGCTTGCTCCTTCTGTGAGGTTCATCACAGGCTTGCTGAACTCCTGCTCTGAGGTCTTAGCATAGAGGGTGGTGAGGTGAGTCTCCGTACCGTTTGCGATATATGCCTCTTCCTCGTTCCAGTAGCCAGCACGATAGTAGGTGTGAACAGTCACTTTGTACTTACCCTTTGGCAGACCTGACAGCTTCTGGTTGAGTTCGAATGCCGCACGGTTGTAGGATACGGTGTATTCCTTGTAACCGTTCATAGCGGTTGTTACCCATCCGTCGATGCGTACTTCGTCCTTGTTACCCTTTGCCGGGTCGAAGTTTGGATTGACGATTGCTGAGGTGTAGTTCACAGGGTTGTCCTCTGTTGCGACTTCGCCACCCATCTTTACAGATACAGCTGCTGCGTTGAGGTCGTTGATGGCCTGTTCGGCAGTCTCGTTGTCGTAAGCTTTCGCCATGTATGCAGCCTTTGCGGCATCGAGTGTTGCCTGTGCGTTCGCCAGCGTGACAGCACTTGCTGTTGTGCTACCTGCAATCGCATCGGCGAGGGTGTTGATGGCTACACCTAATCGTACATAGATTGTAGTACCCGATTCCACATCCTCCATCGCATGCTTCAGACTAATCAGGGCAGCATACGCATCGGCAGGATTCTGAGCACCATCGATAGCCTGTTGCAGAGCGGCACGTTCCGTCTGACCGCATTCAGCACTCAGCAATGCCTGTGCGTTAGGAAGGGTTTGCGCAATCACAGCGTTGAGTACGTCTGCGTTCTTGGCGCGGAAGGTGAGTTTCACACCGCCTGCCCAGAGCATACATCCCTCGACTGAGCGCAGTTTGTTCGTGATACCTATGCGCATCGTACCATCAGTCACGAGTCCGTAAACGGTGAGCGGATACTGTCCTTCTACGAAGGCGAAACTTGCATCGTCAGCTGAGTTGACGTCGGCTGAAGTTACTCGGCTCTCGTATGAGTTGATATAAGCATAAGCCTTAGCAAGCTGTGCGTTTTCTTCGGTATAAGTCTCACCTGGACGGAACACAGCCTGAAGATTCATTTCGTAGAGACCGTTCTGCAGTCCTGTGAGTTCCTGATATACATCACAAACCATGTTCTGAGCCTGGAACACACGGAATTCTTCGCTACCCAAAGGCCAAACAGGACCTACAGCTGACTTCCATCCACCTTCTTCTGTGAAGAGAGGGTTCTTCAGCAACTCTGTGCAGTCGTCGCCGTCGCTCATACCCGATGCAACTGCGTCCTGAAGCAGACCTGCGAGGTATTCTTGTTCTGCCTTGATGCCTGCCACGTCGAGCAGTCCCTCGTTCAGCACATATTGTGAGCCGCCGTTACCGTTGTATTCACCTTCGGCAGGTTCCGACTCATCCATGAGGTAGTCGCCCAATTTGTTGGCAGCATCGGAGTCGGTACTCATCACCGTAATCCATTCGTCTGCATTGAGGAACACCTCATAATAGGCTGCGTATGCATCGAGACTTGCCTGGAGGGCATCAGCAGCAGCCTTGAATCGAGTGATGTCGGTAGCAATCATCTTGCCGAATTCAGCTAACGCAGGTTTTGTTTCCAAGTCGCCCTGCAGTTGGCTCTTTGCCTCGACATAATCATTGTAGGCTGCCTTCTGGTAGAATACCGTTCCTTCGTTTTCAGCGAGGTAAGTCTCGTAGTCGGTAGCCTCCTCCAATGCGGTTTGACCAGCATAACTGTATGCCTCATAGCTTTCGCCCATATAATAGAGGTTCACATTGTCGATACCTACCCAGTTCGTACCTTTCTCATCCACGCGAAGTCCGAATTCGAGGGTACCGTCAGTCACGATAACCAGCACGCTTGCCTCTTGCTCAATATTGATTTGAGTGGATTCCACCCGTGTCTTCTGGTCACCGGCATAGAGGTATGTACCTCCAATCACGTTGGCAAATGCAAGTGCGCTGAAGCGATACACTCCGTTCGGAATGTCAGTCAGTATGGCGTAAATGCGGCCTGTGCCGAATGCGTTGCCGCTCCAGTTCTCATAGTGGTTGCCCGTCACCGTGTAGTCGAACGCAGCGTTTCCGTTGCTTGCCTGTTTGTTCTGAGCAGAAATCGTTGTGGTCCATCCCGTTGTCGCACTATTGGTGAACGTCTGTTCCACAGTACCCAGCATACCTAACAATTCGAAAGGTTTCTCAACCGAAGCGTTGGCATAGTTGGCTGCATTGATGGCTTCCTGCAATGTCTTTGCAGCTTCCTGCAACTCTGCAGGTGTTGCATTTGTGTTGTTATAAACCTTCTGAGTAGCAGCCAGCGCATCGGCACTCACACCTTCAGTCTGCTTCGCTTCGGCAATCACGTCGCCTAAAGCAACAGCAGCCTCATACTGCGCCATCTTAGCGGTGTAGGTCGTATAATTCTCAGATGTGACAAACATCCATCTCACCTGGAACCCGCTTGCCGTGAAGCCGTCACCATCGACGTAGGTCTCAGGGTCGGTAAGGTAGAGACGAGTGTCCTCCATCTCAGGGATGCCACCCAGATAGGTGTTGGGATATTCCGTAGGATTGAACACCGTGTTTTGTGCCGACAATCCGATTTTGTAGATATCGCTTCCTTGAGGGATAAAGGTGAAGATGTCGTCACCTGTGTTGTCGCCACTTTCGTCTACCCAGATGCCGTCCACGGCTTTCAGGTAAAGAGGTAGGAATGTGCCGGTAGCATCGGCAGCATTCATAATTTGATAAGCGTTGTCTTCGCCCGCAACTTTCTGTAGGGACACACAATGTCCTGAGGTCGCACTAAGGCTTGCCCTAGTTCCCCATTCGTTAGCACCCGTGAAAAACTTTTCAGCATCCAAGTTATACAAATACAATTGAGTCTCTACTGCAAGCGGTGTGCTTGCCGGAGGTGTCGGTTTAGCCCATTGAGCCAAGACCGGAATGCATGTCGCAAGGACTGCAATCATCAAAAGAAGTCTTTGTTTTCTCATAAATGTGATACAATAATAAATTAGTTATAGATTTTCTCGTGGCAAAGTTACGACTTTATTACGGATTATTATTTGTTGACGTAAGTATTTGTCTGTCAGCGAAAAACAAAAATCAAAAATGGTTGAACGGTACAAAAAACGTCATTTGATGAAATGGGTAATTCTTGGAGTTTTGCAAAGCAAAACAATAGGTTAAAAGCAAGT
>JAGAAL010000033.1 GCA_017615245.1 Bacteroidaceae bacterium | reverse complement strand
TTCTGAATGATATTACGTCCTGTGCGTTCTTTGCGCGTCTTAATCAGAAACGAACCAAATCCACGTAGATAGATTTCGTTTCCCTGAAGAAGGTTGTCTTTAACTGTTGCAGTAAACGCTTCGATGACAGCGTACACATCTGAATTGGCTACGCCTGTTTGTTCTGAGATGGCATTAACAATGTCTAATTTTGTCATTTCTTATTGTATTATCTTAGTTGTATCTATTCACAATATCTTTTTACATCGATGTGGTTGCCCACCGCGATGCAAACGGACTGCAAAGTTACTACTTTCTGATTAAACTGAAAAATTTTTTTCAACTTTTCGACGTAAAATCGTGTAAAACAGCAACTTAGCAATCTGTTTTGTATCTTTTGTGTGCTAAAATCAGTATATTTCGTTAAGGATACGAGCCAGTCGGATACCTCCTTTGAGTAATTGCTGCTCTACTAACGGAGTATATTTAGCTACGTAGTCATACGAGATTTTTGTGCCTTCAGGAGTGTTTTCATACACCGCTTGTGCATAGCGATAAGTTTCGCGTGCCCAGTCATCGGCAGTGCCTTGTTCAATCGCCTTTCTTTCTTTGCGGTTGAGACGGTCAATTTGATCCACCCATTCTGGATATCCCCATTTATGAGCACTCTCTACAAGGTCTGTATCCCATACGGTGTGTAGGTTGGTCTCTTCTTTGAAGAAGAGCACATTTACCCGATTGCCACCCAAGTCGGTCTGATGCCCTAAATGCATCGGCTGATGGATGTCACCCAAGAAATGGATAAGCATTTTCAATGCCAAAGCTTCCTCTTCGTGTGACAGTTCTCCCGACTTCAATTTACTGATTTGTTCGTTGATGGCCACAACGACATCACCATCCTTGAAAGGGGGGACTTCGTCATAGGTCTGGTCGGCATTGATGTTCTTGTAGTGCCAACTCTTGGTGTACTCATATTGGGGAGTGTGGCTTGCGTTGTCAAGCCAATTACCCCAATACACAATGCTTTTGCCATCCAGTACCTTCTTGATATGTCGTTTAGCACGTTTGGTCAGATGTTTCTCTGCGATAGCGCAGGTGACGTCATGTCCTTTCTGTCCCCATGCCAAACCTTCGGTTGCGATGAGTGACATCGCAACCAAAGATATTAGTATGGCTTTCTTCATGTCTTCTATTCTTCAGGAGAACTGTGATACATGTAGTATCCAACACCTTCGATGAGGCCCTTGTATGAGGTCTTGTAGGCAATCATCGTAATGTTGTCGCCTTCCTCAATGCCGAGGGTTCCAAACTGCTTCTTGTCCGTTGTTCCCCAGCCGATGTACACACCATAGATATAGAGACGTGTGCCTTCTTCGTCTTCAAGTACGAAGTTGCCGTAAGTGGTGATGTCCCACTTCATGTTGTTGGCTTTCTCGTCGTCAGTTGGCTCACAAACCTTTCCGCTGATGAGGTAGTAGGTATTGGTATTGTCCTCTTGTGCCATGAAGTCCTTAAGGCTCATCTGCTCCCCCGATGGGGAGAGCTTAACAGCGATGTGTGATTGGTAAACACCATTAACCATCTGAGGACTTCCTTTGTAAGAAGACTTAGGACCAACAAGTGTTACGACATCACCCACTTTGAGACCCATTTCTGTGAATTTCTGGGCTTCACCATCAGCCGTCAATGTTCCGTAAACGTACATTTCGCCAGAAGCGTCTCTGATATAGATGTTGCCATATGTGGTATTTGCAACCTTCGTGATGATACCTGTCACCTTATAAAGTGGCGTGCCGTCTTCCAATGCATTGAAGTCCGCACAAGATATTTCCTGGATTGAACCTTCCTGACTGACGGTTACGTTGACAGATGAATTGTTCTTACCGCTTGCAGAACTGATAGTAACCATACCAGTACGTGCGCCAGCCGTGTTGGCATCCACCTTGAAGGTGATAACTGCTGTGTCGCATGGATTAGCCTCGATCTTCGTTGGCACACCTGCTACATACTCCATCTTCACCATGTTGATCCAGTCGTATTCCTCAGGGATGGTTACCATGGTTCCATTGCCCTTGTAGGCAGCCTTGACAACAAATTCACCGCCTTCCTTACCCAGAGTAGGATTCTCTGTCACTACTTTGATGAGCGACTTGGTAATCTTGAGTACGGTAACATTCACAAGTTCCACGGTGCCGTTATAGGTGCTTCTTGGACCTTCAACGGTGATTTCGTCACCCAGTTCGATGCCGAGGCTGGTGAAGTTCTTCTCTGCACCCTTTGCATCGAGGGTTCCGTAGATATAGACTTCGCCTGTACCATCGTTGAGGTACCAGTTGCCGTATGTGGTGTTGGCAATAGCGGTACAAGTTCCCTTCACACGATAGGTCTTGCCGTCAGAACCTGCGAGCACTTCTGCACAGGTGGCAGATGATGCATCGAGCGAACCTTGACGTACGATGACGAATTGCTTGTCTTTACCTGCTAAGATGCATAGTTCCACTTCGCGACCGCTGGTTGCTGCGTCAGCGTGGAATGTAATTGTAGTCTCGCCAGCACCGCCTGAGAGTGCTGAAGCGGTGAGCCATGTAGGCAGACAGTCGTAGTCTGTGATAGTCTTGCCGGCATCATCCTTGTGCGTGCCCACTTTCACGACTTTGTCGAATGCCCATTCTGTTCTAGCCTTGATAGTGAGATTCACATCGCCGCCAGTCATTGGGATAGTGAGGTAGGTCTTGTCGAGTGCAATGCTGTCCAATGAACCTGCCTTTTCGTCGTCATCAGAACAAGCAGCGAAAGCGAGAGCTGCAAGGACGACACCTATTATATATATATATTTGGATTTCATAATGACTTCAAATCTTTATTAATTAAACATATACTTAACACCAATAGCTGCATACCAGCACTGACCAATCACCTTGTTTGGTACGAAGGTCTTGACGTCGCCGTTTACTGCCTTAGGTGTAGAGAATACAGGATAGCCGTCAGCATCGGTCTTCTCGTACTTCAGGATACGTCCGCTGTTGAGGTCGGGGTTCATGACTTTGCTCACACCCCATTCATTGTTGAAGAAGTTGAGTACGTTCTTCACGTCGAAACTGAGTTGCAGTTTGTGAACGTTCTGAGCAATCCTAACCTTGAAGTCGTGCTTGTAGCTGATATCAATGCGGTGTACCCAAGGAGAGTAGTGGCTGTATGCCTCTGCATATTCACCCTGATGCTTCTTCAGATAGTCGTTAGCATGTACATAATCCATGAAACGCTGCTGGTCGTCAGCCGATGCAAAGCGGAAATCACCGTTTGCCACCTGCTGGTCAGTTGGAATGTAGAGGGCATCGTAGGTGTATCCGTCGCCGTTCATATCGTTGGCCAACATGTATGAGTAGTTGTAACCTCCGCGCCAGCTTTCATAAATCAGGCTGTAGTGGTTGCCAAGTGGATCCTGAGCTGTTGCAGCTGCGATGATGCGGTCAGGAGTTACGTTGTAGGCATTGTGCAACTTGATGTTGTTAGGTCCGTTGACGGTTGGAATGTATGTGAATGCTGACTCTGCATTGCTTCCAGGCAAGCTGGTGATTTCCTTATTAGCCATATGAGTGTATGACGCAGTGATGTTCAGCCACTTTGTTGGTTTGGCTGTGAGGGTAACAGCTGCCGACCATGAATAACCTTTGCTGGTGTTTTCCAGTACAAATGCCTTAGGGCCTGTACGGAAGTTCGATGGATAGATTGGACGGTCGTCTGCACCGTTCCAGCGAGCAAAGCCTTCTACTGGCATGGTGCTCCAGTCGGAAATGGTCGTCTGGTTGATGTTCTTGTTGAACATTCCTTCTACTGATACTGTTAATGGGAATGAAGCAGGAATCACGTAGTCGATAGCCAAAGATGTTTTCCATACCTGTGGCATCTTGAACTTGGAATCAACGGCAGAGATGGAAGAAGGTACGGTGCCATCGCCTGGAGTGGTAGGATAGCCTAATCCGATCAGTTTCTGGTAGAGGGCATCGATGGTTGCCTTTCCGTTGGCGTCAGTTACCAGACCTCCATTGAACTCGTCCATGCCGAAGCCCATCTTGGCAGCAGAGCTGGCGTTGATGGACACTTGGTTCTGAATCATACCCGATCCTTGTGGCATGTTGGTGAAGAATACGAGTGGCAGACGGCCAGAGAACCAACCAGAGCCTCCACGTATCTTCAAGGTCTTGTCGCCAAATACATCGTAGCTGAAGCCGAAACGTGGCGAGAAGATAATGTTGGCAGAAGGCCACTTACCTGTGTCGATATGGCGTCCGTCATAGTCGAGGTTAAGGATGGCTTTGTTGGTAATCACATCGCTGTTGTTGAAGAACAGACCATCGAGACGAAGTCCATAGGTCAGTTTCAGTTTGTCGTTCACGTTCCATTCGTCCTGTGCATATACACCTAATTTATTGTATTTCACGCGAGATGCAGGCTTTTGATTGCCGTCGTAGCCGTAGGTGAGACATACTACATCAGGAGTGGCTCCGTTGATAAAGTCTTCTACACTGGAATAACGATAATAACCTGTACCGCTACGCATATACTGGTTGTCAGCCATTTGATATTCGTAGCTGATACCACCCATAATCTTGTGGTTGTTCAAGTAGTAGGTGATATCGTCCTTCATGTTGAACACCGTATTGTTTACAGCGTTGTTCCAAGTGAACAACTCGTAACCGAGTGCCATATATTGCGTGTTGGTGCCTGTTCCGTCTTGAATATCGATGAATGGGAACTCAGCTGACTTGGAATCACGAATTGGGTCGGTCTGTTTCGAGAAGGCCGTGAGGAACTGGTTGAACAGATTGTCGCTCAGGCGACTGTTCAGGTCGAACGAGAATGAGTGTACATCGTTCTTTGCCGAATACATAGAGTTGGCAAACGACATAGAGTAGAGCGATACACGGTTGAATGGTGAGCGTGTGCCTCCGTCCATTGAAGAGCCATTAGGTTCTTTCCAAGCCAGGTTATGGGTGAAGTTGTAACGGAAAGCCAACTTATGCTTATCTGTGATGTTCCAGTCGATGCGGGCCAGAATCTTTGTGTTGGTCTCGTCGGCAGGGAAGTTGGTAAATGAGCCTGTCTCGTAGCCATAGGTTTCACGCACAAAGTCACTTACACGCTGCATGTCGGCAGCTGTGGCATAAGAGCGCTGCATGTCGGCACTTGGTGGGTTGTCAGCATCTGAAGCCCTCCACTTGATAACTGTGGTAGGAGTCTTCACATATTCAGCATTGACAAAGAAGAACAACTTATTCTTGATGATAGGTCCGCCTAATGTCATACCGTAGGTTGTGGTGCGGTCAGTTTCACGAGCCGTTGGGATGTCTGTTCCTGCTACGTTGCTACCACGCATGTTCTCGTTGTGATGGAAGATGTAGGCAGTACCCTTGTATTGGTTTGTTCCCGACTTTGTAATGGCGTTCACACCACCTCCGATGAAGTTCGTTTGGCGTACGTCGTATGGAGAAACAACCACCTGTATCTCCTCGATAGCATCGATTGAGATAGGGCTGCCACCACCAGGAAGCAGGTCGCTCAATCCGAAATTGTTGTTGAAGTTGGCACCATCGACAGTGAAATTGGCGGTACGTCCGTCCTGACCAGCAAACTTCATACCGTTACCGCCGTATGGCGACAGGCGAGTAATGTCGGTAATGCTACGGCTGACGTTCGGCATGTTCATCATTTCCTCGTTCGAGATGTTGGTCACACTACCCATCTTCTCGTTCGAGAACTTCGAAGCAATACCTTCGACAACTACATTGCTTAGCTCCGTAGCCGTTTCCGACATGTTGACATTGAGACTGTAGGTTTCACCCAGTTGCAGGGTGATGTTACGCACCGTTTTTGTGTCGTAACCTACATAAGATACAGTTACTTCGTAAGGACCGCCTGGACGCATACCTTGGATGCTGTAACGGCCGTTTACGTTGGTGACAGCTACATACTTTGTCCCAGAGGGTGTATGTACTGCCTGAATGTGTGCACCAATGACTTCCTCATTGTTGCTTGTAACCTTACCAGACATGCCTGACGTGGTTACCTGTGCCATTGCTGCTGAAACCACAAGTGTCAGCAGGGCAATGATCGAACACAATTTCTTCAACATAGCTTAATTTTGTTTCTTAGTTTAAAACGTTTAGTTTATATAATTGTTTGCTTTCGTATCTTTTTGGTGAGAATCTCTTCCTTATTATATTTTCTTTGCAAAGATAAAGTTTTTTTATCAAACTACCAAACAAACCATCAAACAAACTACAAAAAATGTAAGGAATGAGGGCAAAAAAGGGGTATTTAACACTTTTTTCGCAAAAAAAACAGTTTTTATTACCTTCCTTGTGATACTATATATAAAATAATGTGTATCTTTGCCCTTTGAAATATGGACTTAAGAAAGAGACGATAGAATTCATAACAACAAATATCATTAATCAATTTAAAATCAAATCTTATGAAGAAATTTTTTACACTCATTGCAGCTGCACTCGTAGCAGGTAGTGCATTCGCTCAGGAAGAAGGTTTCGTAAATGTTATCAATAATGGTGACCTCAGCGGAACTGACATGACAAACTTCGAGGCTATTGATTATTGGGATGATGGTACAAAGCATGAAAATATTCACGCACGTATCATGGTTGATGGCGCTGAGCGTTATATCGTCGTTGGTTCAAATGGTGGCGACGATGCTAAGTTCTTTATCACTCTTCCAGAAGATGAAGCACTTGGACTTGGAGCTCAGTTCCAGCTTAAGTTGAAAGTAAAGGCAGAATATCCTGCAACTGTTAGCTTCCAGGCAGAAGGTGGAGAAAGGGCTTTAGGCAACATCAACATTACAGATGAATGGACCACTTTCACATCATCAGTATTTACAGCACCTGGCTATGTTACAGAAGGTAACTGGTGGAATCAAAGAACATATTTGGTAGCACCTGCAGGCATGCGTACTATTGCCTTCAACCTCTCTGGCGTTAATTATTTCTACTTCGATGATATCGAACTTTGGGTAATGACTCCAAATTGGAAGGAAGTTTACTCAAACGACGGTACAAGCAAAGAAGGATTGTCTGTTAAGTTCTTCAAGAACTACACAGAAGACTTTGAGATTGTTGACGAAGCAATCGCTGTGAAGGCTCTTGAACCTGGGGTTGATTATGCTCAATGGTATTATATGGAAGACGGCGATGGTAATTCTATCGATGTCGTTCTTGCTAATGAGTGGGATACTCAGTTCTTGATTCCTTTCACACAGGGCCTTGCTCAATGTAAGAAGTTGAAGCTTACATTCAAGTATAAGGCAGATGTTCCTGTTACTGTAGGTACTCAGGCTCATGCAGTAGCTCCTGCAGCAGGCGCAGTAGAAAGCGTAAATGGTTACAACGGTCAGGAACCTTATGCAGGAACATATATCAACTATCAGTTCATTGGTAACTTCGATTTCGATACAGAATGGAAGGAGTACGAGAATTTGGTTACAATTAATGCCGGATCAGAAGAGAATCCTGTTGGTTCTTTGTGCTTCAACCTTAATCCAAAGAAGGATGGCGCATTTATTGCTAATACATTCTACTTCAAAGACATCAAGGTATGGTTGGAAGAAGAGGATATCATAGAAGTTCCAACTGCTATCAATACTGCAAAGGCAGCTAAGACAGCTAATGCTATCTTCAATATCTCTGGTCAGAAGGTTCAGAACCTCCAGAAGGGTCTCAACATCGTTGACGGCAAAAAGGTTTATGTAAAGTAAAAAACAGGCAGCCCCTCTCCGACTCCCCCGAGGGGGAGAGGTGATGAGGATGTCACAACTAAAAAGTGCTCAGGCAGAAATGTCTGGGCACTTTCTTTTTGTCCGCTTCTTACGGACAAAGCATCCGCTTCTTGCGGACAAAGCATCCGCTCCCTGCGGACAATCCTTTTGGTTCTTTGCATTGGTTTAAATCCAAGGTTTTGTGTTCTCAATACAAGGCATTTTGATAGGTGTAGATAGCAAAAAGGGATGGAAAGTTAAAGATTTTTACATTTTTTACAACTTTTGTTACATACCTTATATTATTTATAATAATAAGATGCTATCTTTGCACCGAAAATAAATCGATGCAATCGAGACCAGTTAAATAAACCGGCAAAATAGCAGAAACAAACAAAAAAGAAATTAGAGTTATTAAACCTAAATATTAATTTTAAAAAATCAAATCGTATGAAGAAATTTTTTACTTTAATCGCAGTTGCGCTCGTAGCAGGTAGTGCATTTGCACAGGAGGTAGAGGTTGTTAAAGGAACATTTACCAGAAATTCTAATAGCAACGAAGAAGAAATGGCTCCTTTCAAGTCAACAGAATGGCTCAATGGTGAGCAAGTTGCTGTAGTTCAGTCAAGAGTTGTAGTAGACCCAACACTGGGTTATGCAGACGAATCAGAAGCACCTCGTACTGCTAACCGTTGTATTGAAGTCATTTCACGTGATGCTCCAGTTGATGAAGAAACAGGTGAAGTTACAAATATTGACGCCTGGGATACTCAATTCTTTATTCAAGTTCCAGAACCATGGGATGCTGGAACCCAATACACTGTGAAGTTTAAGTATAGAGCAGAAAAGCCAGCTAGTGCATCAACTCAAGCTCATGCATTGCCAAGTAGGTATAACGATCATGGAATCCTCGGTAATATTAGCTTCACTGAAGAATGGCAAGATTTCGAACAATCAGGAACTCTTACTGCCGCCCAAGCACAGGGTAATGGTGGTCAATTCCAATCTATCGCTTTCAATCTTGCAGAGTTTAAGGAGGCTAATAAGTATTATTTTGATGATATTTCTATCACCATGATAAAACCAAAGGAGAATGTGTGGGTGAACATTTATGAGAACGATGGTACAGACCTTTCTACTGTTTCTGTTAAGTACTTTAGAAATTACACAGATGAAGCAAAGAGTGTAGATGGTGCTATCGTAGTAACAAGTCTTGATCCAGAAAAGGATTATACTGGTACATACTATTATTCTAATGATGCTGACACAGAAGAGCAGCCTGCAGTTCTTGGTCGTGACTGGGATACTCAGTTCTTGATTTCTCTTCCAATGCCTCTGAATGCAGGTCAGAAATTTAAATTCTCGATGAAGTATTGGGCAGACAAAGATGCTAATACTCAAACTCAGGCTCACTCAGCTGCTCCTGCTCCTGGATTTATTGAGGGTGCAAATCACAGCGGTGCTGGAACATATCTATGGTACTCACTTGCAGGTGATGTGGCATTCACTACAGAACCTCAGACCAAAGAGTGGACTGTTACAGTTCCTGATAATGCAGCTGGTATGCAGGCAATTTGCTTCAACCTCGATGTTTTGAAAGAAGTAAACAACTACTATTTCGATGACATCATGGTTTATGTGGATGAGGACGATGTTCCAACAGCTATCAACTCATTCAAGGCTGAGAAGGCTGTTAAGACTATCTACAACGTAGCTGGTCAGCAGATTAAGAGCCTCCAGAAGGGTCTCAACATCGTAAACGGTGAAAAGGTTTACGTGAAGTAATAGCCTATCCCTAACCCCTCCCTCAAGGGAAGGGAATAGAGAATATAAATAAAGGTGCTCAGGCAAAAGCCTGGGCATCTTTTTTGTTCCCACACGGGGAAGTAAATAGATATTTTATTTAATTATCCGCATTTATTTGAAGAAATGTTTGGTAGTTCGTATTTAATATTGTAACTTTGCAGGGAGAATGTATAATACCAAATCAATAAGAAAATGAAGAAGTACTTAATGTATGTTTGCAGCGCTGTGCTGATGCTGGCGTTGGTAAGTTGTGGGGGTAACAGTGGAAACGCTGAGGCTTCACAGGAAGAACTATTATCAAATGTGAAAGCTCCTACATGGGAGAAGTTTGTTGTAACGACTCAGGAAGAGGTCGCTATTTATAAGGAGGCAGATGAGAACAGCTCGAAACGTATGGTATGCTATGAGGATGCCGAGAGCGATATGATTGACATCGTGAAAAACTGGAGCGACGAAGAATGTCCTGCCGGCTATCTGCAGGAGCAGCTGTATGTGTATTCTGAAGAGGTGTATCCTTGTTTGGGCGAGGAAGGCGACTTCTATAAAGTGGCTCTCTGTGGGTTGTATGACAGGGACGATGAAGTGGGCTATATTGCCAAGAGTGCGGCAACGGAGATTAAACCTGAGCCGATAGCAGATGTGGCATCTTTCAATACGAACTGCACATGGGCTAATATGCGCTACTTTGCTGATGGAAAATATAAGAATATGGTGATGCGTACGAATTATGACGAGCTGGAGGGTTCGAGTATCAACATTGGCAAGCTGATTGATGGTGCGGTGGCTTTCCCTGTGAATTATAATATATGGTGTTATGACAACGCGGAAATAGATAGCCTTAGATTTAATGAGGTGGAATATGAGGAAGGTATGGTGATTGATAATATAGAGTATCCGTCGAGCATGCAATATGAAAGCGAGGATGGATATTCCATTATGTTGGATCTTTCCAAACTCACAGACGAACAGGTGGGCCAATTGTATGATGCCATCGTGAAGGATGAACCGGAGTATGTGGAATATCTGTATTATTTCCCGACTATCGAAGGAGAATTCAACCGTTTCCAATCATTCTACGCAAAATAAAGATATGAGAAGAAGCATAGGCATAATAGGCATGGGCATTGCTTGCGTATGTCTTATCAGTTGCAACAACAACGCAAAGACAACTGCTGATGAAGCTGGCGACACAATTGTTGCTGTAAGTGAGAGCGAAGTGAAGCCGCAACTGACCGCTGCAGACCTCAATATCAACGATGACAACATCTTTACCGTAGTGTATGCTATTTCAGACGATGGATTTGTGAATGTAAGAGAGAATCCATCCGCAAAGGCAGCTATCCTCGATACCCTGTGGATGATGTTTCATGGATTAGGTAATGGTGTGTTGATAGAAGATCAGGTGGGTTGGTCGAAAGTTAGCGTGGGTGAGCATGTGGGATGGGTCAACAACAGGTATATCGACTATCAGCGCTGGTATGATGGCGAAGGCGATTCTATCCTCGTAGCAGCTAAAGACACAACACCGCTCTATGGTGAGAATTATGCTGATGAGGGTGACTATCCTTTGTTCACAACTGTGAAAAAGGGCACCATCTTGGCTGACCACTTCATCATCCATGAAGGCTATTACAACCTCCTCACAGGTCACGACTATATTTTCATCAAGCTTGACGATGCTCAAATTGTAGTCAAATAGCATAGATTCACCCCCATACCCCTCTTTGTATAGGAGGGTAGTGATCACTAATAAAACTAAGACTCTTGCAATGAGACATTGGTGCTTCGTAATTTTGTTTGTCCTATGTGGCATTGCTGGCTGGAGTCAGCAACTGTCAACTGATATTCAGACGCGGCTGGAGCGTTTGGGTTTGGATATGCGGCGAGGTCGCTGGCATGTGCAACAGAGCTTTCCTGAGTTGCAGATTTACGAGAATGCAGGCAGCACCAGTTTTTTCATTGTGGCAACAGCTGAGTATGCTCCCTACCTGCAGAATCCTGTGCTGGCCTATAGTACAGAGAGCGGTTTTCATGCCACACAGTCGAGTTGGAAGGAAAACTTAATCTGTTCGTATCAGGAGCAGTTGCAACAGATGAAAGCCTCTCCCCAGCCCTCCCCTCAAGGGAAGGGAGACCAAAAGCTCTTCCATATAGGGGGAGATTTGAGGGGGGCTGAGGTCATAGCCCCTTTAATCAAGACTAAATGGGGACAAGACTATCCTTACAATGAACAATGTCCCCTAATAATAGCTCCATACACCCGTCAGCTGACAGGATGCGTGGCAACAGCGATGTCACAATTGATGTACTATCATCAATATCCCATGAAGGGTAGGGGACGTTATGTAGGAGGCACAGAGCGCCAGCGAGTTGATATCCTATTCGATAATATGATGCCTCAGTGGAATGCGATGGCATTAGAATACTCTACTCTGCGTGATAGTAAGCAAAATGTCGAACCTGTTGCCCGGCTGATGAGTGTGAATGCCAAAGCAGTTTCGTCTGATTTCAGATTTTCCAACACTTCTTCTGACCATTTGGCAGCACGGACTATATTGGTGAACTTTTGGAACTATGCACCTACATGTAAGTTTATACGTAGCGAACAGCAGTCTGTCCTCATTGCGATGATCAATCAGAATCTCGACAATCGTCTGCCAGTTTTGGTGACTGGAGGCGAGCATTCCTTTCTATGCGATGGACGTAATGGGGATTTCTATCATTTCAATCTTGGCTGGCGAGGAAATGCCAATGGGTACTATCGATTCTTGATAGATAGCAAGGTGGATGAGAATCTGCTGGAAACGCCTATCATGCAGGAAATCGTGTGCGACATACGCCCCAGCAAAGAGAATAAAGAGGCTCGACTGGCGTTGACTCTTTCGAAACCTGGTATGCTGGCAACCGTTTTGGCTAACCAATCGATTTCTCAGCAACAGGTGACCAGATTGAAATTGTCAGGTCCTTTGAATGGTGCAGATATTGCCTTGCTCCGTAGAATGGCAGGAGCGACTGATAGTTGGAGTAGAGAAGCGGTCAGCATTGGCAACGAGGATGCAAGATGGACGGGACGGTTAGCTTTTTTAGACTTGACGAATGCCACATTTGTGAAAGACGACGATTTGCCCTATCTTCGAATTAAAGCCGAGAAAGGGAAATTCAACTGGCAGCTGAAAGACTATGTGGTAGACGAGATGAGTGATGCAGAATATCGTAAGTTTATTAAACGTTATGTGGGACATGGAGATGGTTACAGCTATGTGGAATATGCAGGAGAGCGTTGTATGGAGTTCTATCTGCTACCTCGTACAGTGTCTCCAATGATGTTTTTCGATTGCCAGAACTTACGGGACATCATCCTTCCATCCAATACCCAAAAGATTTTGGGTAGTGCTTTCCAATGGTGTAATGCCTTAACAACAGTGGATTTGCCGGCATCAGTGAAAGAAATCGAAGCTGGTGCTTTTGCCGAATGTTATCTATTGGAGGAAGTGCGAGTGAAGACTATCCCAACAGAAACATGCCATCATGTGTTCCCCTTCAAAAGAACGGGGCAATATGGGCAATTCATAGAGAACAGACACCAAGGTATTTTTGACGGAAATAATGTGGTTACTTGCCGAGGATTGGTGAAAAATGGTGTTGTGTTGACGTCTATAAAATATAAAAAGGTGTTGTAGCCATTACTAATTATTAACGTTTTTTGTTTTTTATTGGAAAATATTTTGTAATATAACAAAAAAACAATATCTTTGTGCCACGAAATGTAATTTTTTAATAAAAAGCTTTTTATGAAAAGAACTAAACTTACTATCATCATGGCAGCAATTGCATTCTTTGGCTGCCAAGCTCTTTCTGCACAGGAATGTACAGGAGAATGTCAGGAATTAGGTTATAGACCTTATCCACATGGATTTATTCAACTGCAGGGCGGAGTAGGAACTACGTTGACTGATGTGGAGTTCACAAAACTGCTTAACCCAACAGCAAGTATTGGCGCAGGTGCATGGTTCGGACCTTCTGTCGGAGCACGTCTGCATGTCAATGCATGGGAAGCAAAGGGTGGTTTCAAGACTGCTGGCGACCCATTGAAATACAAATATAACTATGTGAATACCAATGCCGACCTGATGTTGAACGTTCTCAATCTGTTCTCACAAAAGAAGTATCACAAGTTCAATGTGATTCTCATTGGTGGTGTAGGCTTGAACTACGCATGGAAGAACGATGAGTTCCATCAGTTGTTGAACACTTTCACTCCAACAAACGATATTTCAAATGCATGGGGTGAAGGCACTTCTCGCAAGCAGTTGCTCAGCCACAATATCCGTGCAGGTCTGTTGTTCGACTTTAACATTGCTAAGCATTGGAGTGTAGGCATTGAAGTAGATGCAAACTCACTTGATGACCGTTTCAACTCTAAGTATTCAGACAAAGACGATTGGATGATGACAGCACAGTTGGGCCTTACTTATAAGTTCGGCTTCAAGGCTCCTCATGAGAAGAAGCAAGAACCAGTAAAACCGGTTCAGGTCGTACAGCCAACTCCAGTTGTGCCTACTCAGATCGTGAGACCAGTTGAACCAGTGAAGGCTCCAGAACCAGCACCAGCTCCTGCAGCTGTGAAGGTAGTTGAAGAACCATATAAGGATGTGCTCTTCTATGCAATCCGTGATTCTGAGATCGATCCTGAGTCTATCATTACTGCTGCCGCTGCATGGTGCAAGAAGTATCCAAACAAGACCCTCAACGTAAGTGGTTATGCAGATAAGGGTACTGGTAATGCAAAGTTGAACCAGATGTACTCTGAGCGTCGTACCAATAAGGTTGTCGATATGCTGAAGAAGAAGGGTGTACCTGCAAGCCAGATTAAAGCCGCTTCTTATGGTGATACGGTTCAGCCTTATGCAGAAAACGACAAGAACCGTTGTGTAATTCTTGAAGGAAAATAATAATTAACTCATAGCATGATGCAATATGGTGTCGGTTTTTACCAACTCATATTGCATTATGTTTCAAAAACAAACGAATATGAAAAAGATTTATTTTGGATTGTTAGCTACGGCAGCTTTTTGCGTAGTTGCATTGTTTACCGCTTGCAGCAGTGATTCAAAAGAAGAGCCAATCACTGATAATATGGCAGGTGACTTTAAGATAATCAATGCTAGTAGAGGTAATATTGAGTTGGAGAATGGCTCTGTAGAACTCTATAAGGGTGATGTCCTCAAGATTCAGTTTAGCTCTAAGTATAAGAAGACTTTCAATACTGACTACTCTGTTCTTGTTGGGAAAGACAGGATTGCCATCGAGAATAATGAGTTTGTTGTCAATAAGGGTGACGAGACTTATACTTTCACATTGAATGCCAGCTTTGATGAGGGCGACACACACCTGTCTGCCAGCAAAACTATTACGGTACAGCAGAAGTATAAGGTGACAGTTCCTTACGTATTGTATATTACAGAGGACTTGAAAGACTTGGTGAAAGTGAATGTTGATTTCAGCAATGAGGCAGGTAAGACTTTTCCGATGGAAGAATTGCCAGGTTACACCTTCGAAACACATGAGGATGTATATACATACGAGGATGAAGGCTTTACTTACTATACCTTCAACAAACCAGAAGCAGAGTCATATCCCGTTCATGCTGGTCCATTGACAGCAAAGACTGTTCCTATGTTGGTATTGGATATTCCTTACTATCGTTTCAACATCGACACAGAAATCATCCTGACTTATCAGCAGAAGGCAGAAGTTGAGGACCATGACTACAACATCGGTCGTGAGTTCCAGCGTAAGAAAGCTTCTATCGTTTCTCCAACAGAGGGTGCCAACGATAAGGATTGGAAATACACATTGCCTGTGTTTACTGGTGAGAAGATGACTAGCAAGCAGACGAGGGATTATATTGCTAAGATTGTTAAAGAAAAGGATGTAATCAAACTTCGTATTGATGGTGATGGTAATGTAACAGCAAGAAATTAAGATTATCCTATTATCAAAAAAAAGACATGGCCAATTGACCATGTCTTTTTTCTTTTCTGGGTGGAGGGTCGGACTCGATTTAAAATAATTGGCTACGCCGATGTCGCCTCCACGAAAAAAGAGCCTCATTTCTGAGACTCTTTGGGGTGGAGGGTCGGACTCGAACCGACGACATTCAGAACCACAATCTGACGCTCTAACCAACTGAACTACATCCACCATAATGCTCTCATTTCAGAAAGCGAGTGCAAAGGTACGAATTATTTTTGATTCACAAACGCAAAAACAGCATTTTTTTTTATAAATTGATAAAAAACGTTCCTTTGCCTATAAAAAAGCACTCTTATTTATAGAATTCTTTCTTTCCTGCTGACAATGTGTTCTTCATTAATGAACATATCGTCATAGGACCTACACCACCAGGAACAGGGGTGATGAATGAACACTTTGGCGCTACATTATCGAAGTCGACATCGCCGCAAAGACGGAATCCACTCTTGCGGGTTGCGTCAGGAACTCGGGTGGTACCTACATCGATAATTACAGCCCCTTCTTTTACCATATCGGCAGTCACAAAATGTGGTTGCCCCAAGGCAGCAATAATGATATCGGCTTTCAGACATTCTTCCTTGATATTGGCCGTGTGACTATGACAGACAGTAACTGTAGCATCGCCAGGATAACGTTTCTGCATCATCAACTGAGCCATTGGCTTGCCTACGATGTTCGAGCGACCTAAGATGACGCATTGCTTGCCACTTGTCTCGATGTTGTAATATTTGAAGAGCTGCAAAATGCCGTTAGGTGTAGCGCTGATATAGCATGGAAGGCCGATTGCCATACGGCCTACGTTGATGGGATGGAATCCATCCACATCTTTGCGATAATCGATTGCTTCGATAATCTTCTGCTCAGAGATATGCTTTGGCAAAGGGAGTTGTACGATAAATCCATCCACATCAGGATCGTTGTTGAGTTTGTCTACCTGAGCCAAAAGTTCGGCTTCTGTTACGTCATCTTCATAGCGAATCAGTGTGGAAGTGAATCCGCATTGCTCGCAAGAGAGAACCTTGTTATGTACATACGTTTCGCTACCTCCATCGTGTCCTACGAGGATGGCTGCCAGATGAGGACGCTTGCCTCCTGCATGCAGAATCTGTTCTACTTCCTGTGCAATTTCTTGTTTGATAGCTGTGGCTACCGCTTTTCCGTCGATGAGTGTCATTGGGGTTATGGGGTCTATTGGGAATTATGAATCTTATGGGTTATTATTTTCTTGGCATGTTACGCATGAGGTTGCCAAATTTGTTACCAGTCATCATCTTCATCATTTTACGCATTTGCTCGAATTGTTTCGTGATGCGGTTCACCTCATCAATACTGTTTCCACTACCTTTTGCAATTCGAGTACGGCGACTCTGATTGATGCAGTCGGGGTGCTCGCGTTCGTATGGAGTCATCGAACTGATCATTGCTTCAACTTTCTTGAATGCATTGTCGTCGATATCTAAATCCTTGATTTGCTTGCCGACTCCAGGAATCATCGAAGCCAGATCTTTGATGTTGCCCATCTTCTTGACCTGCTGAATTTGACTGAGGAAGTCGTTATAGTCGAATTTGTTTTTCTTTATGCGCTGTTCGAGTCGTTTGGCTTCTTTCTCGTCGAACTGCTGTTGTGCACGTTCTACCAAGCTGACGATGTCGCCCATACCGAGAATACGGTCTGCCATGCGTGAAGGATGGAACACATCCAATGCTTCCATCTTCTCACCTGTTCCCACAAACTTAATAGGTTTGTCTACGACCGTACGGATAGAAAGGGCAGCACCACCACGTGTGTCTCCATCGAGTTTGGTAAGGATGACGCCATCAATCTCCAGACGTTCGTTAAATATTTTTGCGGTGTTGACAGCATCCTGACCTGTCATTGCATCCACCACAAGGAGTGTCTCGTCTGGATTGCAAGCTGATTTGATTTGCTGAATCTGCAACATCAATTCTTCATCAATTGACTGACGTCCAGCTGTATCGACAATCACTGTGTCATAGCCTTTTGCTTTTGCTTCAGCAATGGCATTCCTGGCAACCACAACAGGGTCAGTTGCTCCTAATTCCATATAAATAGGCACATTGACCTGTTCGGCCAACACTCTCAGTTGTTCCATTGCGGCTGGGCGGAAGGTGTCGCATGCAGCAAGCAGAGGTTTACGATGTTGCTGGTTTTTGAGTAAGAGTGCCAACTTTCCACTCATGGTTGTCTTACCAGCACCATTCAAACCTGCCATCAAGATGACTGCAGGGCGGTTGGTGAGGTTCAACTCTGTTGCCTCACCACCCATAAGATCAGTCAGTTCGTCGTGTACGATCTTCACCATCAACTGACTTGGCTTCACCGCCGTCAATACATTCTGACCCAGTGCTTTCTGTTTCACTGTATCCGTGAATGTCTTGGCTACTTTATAGTTGACATCCGCTTCAAGCAGGGCTTTGCGTACATCTTTGAGGGTTTCTGCTACATTGATTTCAGTGATTTTTCCTTCACCCTTTAATATCTTAAACGACCGTTCTAATCGTTCACTTAAATTTTCAAACATCTTATTATGTATTATTTATTTACTTCTTTACTCCTTTATAAATAAGGAAGACGATGATGGCAACTATCAGAATGATGGCTGTGATACCGATGATGTGGCTGTAATGAGCAATGATGTCAATGAGTTGTTGCTTTGGCATCGTGCTGTGAAATGCATAGCCAATACCCACCAAAATGCTGTTCCATATTGTTGCACCAATGCAGGTATAGAGCAGGAATGAAATGATTTTCATCTTTGCAAGGCCTGCTGGAATTGAAATGAGTTGACGGATGGCAGGAATCATACGTCCAATTAGGGTAGATACTGCGCCATACTTATCAAAATACTTTTCTGCCTTTTCCACTTTTTCCGCATCAATGAGGCACATGTGTCCGAATCGGCTGTTTGCAAAAGCGTATACAATCGGACGTCCCAAGGTTCTTGCCAATACATAATTAACAAGTGCCCCAATCATCGCCCCAATCGAACCACACGTAATCACCATCGCATACGACATCTCACCTGTTTCAGCTGCCATATATGCAGCAGGAATCATAACTACCTCAGACGGAAACGGAATGAATGAACTTTCGATTGCCATGAACAGAATGATCCATCCATAGTTAAGATTTTCAAGTGCTCCGTTCGTAAGATTGAGTATAAGTTCTTCCATATTTTTGAATTCGGAGTGCAAAGTTAGTGATTTTCGGCGAAAAGTGAAATGTGAAAAGTAAAAAATATAACTATCATTTTGTTTTTTTTCGAGTAATCACAAAAAAAACGCAAAATAGCAATTGTAAATCATAAATTATTCATAACTTTGCAGCCACAATATGGGTAAGTCCTATACGGCCAGCTCCCTGTCAATCCTCCAGGGCTTGATCGCAGCAAAGGCAGCAGGTTGTAGCGGCGCGATGTAGTCAGCTTGCCCACCCCATAAGAAAGGAAGGCTCACACGGAGCGCTTCCTTTTCTTTTTCAAAGAGAACAACGAATAAGATAGGTATGCAACAAACTGAGATTATTAAATCCGTAAGGTTCGTCCTTTGTCAGAAGGATGAGCAATACCTATATGTAGTTCCTGCAAAGGGTGGGGATGTGTGGCGCATGGATTATCATGTGAACTCTCAGACAGAAGAGGCGGCAAATCTGTTGACAGAAGGAATGCAACTGAATGGTCTCCTGTGCCAATTTGATAATGAGCAACAGAATGTTTTGGTTGATATGATAGTTGTTGAGCCTGATTTGATGATTGACGTAACTGCCCTTTGTGGGTGTATGAAAACGTATGGGGATTCTGCGATGAACTATCTTGTTAATAGGATTCGTCCTGACGAACAGACACAATATATCTTGTTAGGAAATGTAGCAGGTCAGTTTCTCGACGATTGTGTGAATAATCCCGATATCACCTATCTGGAGTCCATCCGTCATGCTTTCCGTCAAAACATCTTGGGTTTCACAACTTGTGATGGGGTTGATGCAGCTTTCTTTAAAGAATGCGAACGTCAGTTCCGCAATATCCAATTGATTGTGAACCAGATGCATGCAGACCCCAACTTCATGGGTATGGAGGCTGGTGTACAACTTGAACCTTCTTTCTTTTGCGAAGCGATGGGAATCCAAGGCCGATTTGACTTTCTTCAGGTCGACTATAAGAATCTGATAGAGTTGAAATCAGGTAAGTGGGATACATTTCTGCAAACAGCTAAGCGTGAACATTTAGCACAGATGCTTCTATATAAGGAGATTCTCTATTACAATCTCGACATCTCTCAGCAAAACATTCGTGGCTATTTGTTGTATTCCAAATACCCGCTGTTGATTGAACAGCGGTCTAATCAAACTACAATTCGTCAGCTGATGCAACTGCGTAATCTAATTGTGATGATGGAACGTCAGCTAAAAGAGGGTGGGGCATCTCATTTTCTTTGTCACTTGCAGGCTGAAGACCTCAATGTGAATCATGTAGGGGGGAAACTGTGGACAAATTACAATCTGCCAGAGTTGCAAGAGGTTTTGCGGCCGCTTCAACAGATGGATTCATTGACTGCAGACTATTTCTATACATTTTTTACTTTTGTGGCACGTGAACAGTATCTGCAGAAAGTGGCTGATTCTTCGCAATCTGACAGAGCGATGTCCAATTTATGGAATGTTGATGCAGAAACCAAATGGCAGAATGGTGATATCGTCTACAATCTCAGGCCGATTCATGTTGAGTTGTCACAGATTGAAATGCAATTGCCTGACGAAGGCTTTCCATTCCGTGAGGGAGATTCTGTGGTACTCTACAGAAGGGAGAATGAGGGTGATACGGCTGTGAATCGTCAGGTGTTCCGCTGTACGGTTGGTACGTATGACACTCATCATGTGGTACTTCATTTGAAGAATCCTCAACATAATCCACGTTTGTTCGCTCCTTCAAATCGTTTTGCTATCGAAGCAGATTATATCGATTCCAGCATGCGAGCACAATATCATGGATTGTATGCATTGCTGACCGCTCCTGCAGATCGTCGTGAGTTGTTGTTGTGTCGGCGTAAACCGATGGTGGATAAGACTTTGCATTTGAAAGGGCATTACCTCACCAAGGAGATAGACCGTATTGTGCTGAAAGCTAAACAAGCTCAGGACTATTTCCTTTTGGTGGGACCTCCAGGAACAGGAAAGACTTCAGTGGCCTTGCGGTCAATGGTGGAGGAATTCCGACAGGAAGGGAAGTCATTGCTGTTGTTAGCTTATACAAATCGTGCAGTTGATGAAATCTGTGAGATGTTGGCTGATATAGACTATATCCGTATTGGGCGTGAGCAGACGTGTGCACCTCAATTTCGTTCACACCTTATTAATTATATGGTAGGTGATGATGTGCGTCGAGATACTGTACGTCAGATGATAGATGTGGCTAATATCTTGGTTGCAACCGTCAGCGCGATGACTTCTGCACGCTATCTGTTTGGGCTCAAGCGTTTCGATGTCGCTATCTTCGACGAGGCTTCACAGATTTTGGAACCTCAGATATTGCCGCTGTTGTGTCACCACGTCAACGGAACTTTGTCTATTCGAAAGTTCATCATGATTGGTGACCACAAACAGCTTCCTGCAGTTGTCGTACAGGATGCAAAGCAGTCGGAAGTCCATTCAAAACAACTGCGTCGCATTGGTCTTCGAAACTGTCGCAATTCCCTATTTGAACGTCTTTTTACAGTATGTGCTCGTCAGCCAGCCATCGTAGCGACTCTCACTCATCAGGGGCGTATGCATCCAGAGATTGCTGACTTCGTTAGTCAGCTGTTCTATGGTGGGAAACTACATATCGTGGGTTTGCCGCATCAAAAAGCATTACTCGACTATCTAATGTATGATGATGATGAGCAATTGGTGGCTACTCATCGTGTAGCTTTTATCGATGTACCCATCCCTCCACCCGATGAGTGTCAGTTTAAGGTCAACAAACTTGAGGCAGAGAAAATTGCAACATTGGTGCGTTCACTCATTTCTGTAGCAGAAAAAAACAGTCAACCATTCGATCCCGTTACTCAGTTGGGTATCATTGTTCCTTTCCGCCGTCAGGTAGCTGCGGTACGCTGTGCTCTGCACGATATAGGTATTGCTGAGTCATCCTCGATTATGATTGATACGGTGGAGCGTTATCAAGGTAGTCAGCGCGATGTCATCCTCTTTGGTACCACAATCACATCGGCTTCTCAGCTTGAGATTCTTTCGAATTTGGTAGAACTCGATGATTGTGTCATTGATCGAAAACTTAATGTTGCTTTGACACGTGCGCGCAAGCAATTGTTTATTTTTGGCAACCGTCAGTTGTTGTCTCAACATGTGCTCTATAGACAACTGATTGATTATATAGAGCGGCTAAGTAAGGCAAAAAATCATAAATAATCTTAATATCTTTGTGGGTTTCGATAATAATTTGTACTTTTGTCGCACATATTACAAAATGTTATCGCGAAATTGTCATGAAACAACCATATAGATTGATTATACTCTGCGGCTTCATGTTAGCAACTCAGTTAACATTTGCGCAGAAGAATACAGTGGGACAGTACACCTTTAAGGATGGTTCCATCTACACGGGACAACTCACTAATGGGAAACCCAATGGACGTGGTAAGACGGTGTTCCTTACTGGCGATACCTATGAGGGAGAGTATTTAAAAGCCAAACGTCATGGTGAGGGAACATACTCGTTTGTGGATGGAGAAAAGTACGAAGGTTCTTGGGTGAACGACCATCAGCATGGACATGGTGTCTATGTTTTTTCCAATGGTAATAAGTACGAAGGTCTTTGGTATACCGACTATCAGGAAGGGCAGGGAACGATGACCTATCACAATGGTGATAAGTACGTCGGTGAGTGGCATCAAGATATGCGTGAGGGCGAGGGCACTTACACATGGGCGAATGGTGCCTTCTATCGTGGTTCATGGGTAGGTGATAAAAAGAACGGCAAAGGGCTGTTCGACTGGGCTGACGGATCTACCTATTATGGAGACATGAAGGACGATATGCGTGAAGGCTATGGTTCTTACAATTATGCCAATGGCGATGTTTACAAAGGCCAGTGGAAGAATGATATGATGGATGGTAAAGGTATCTATACTTTTAAGAATGGAGATAAATACGAAGGTGAGTATGTGGCCGGCAAACGTCATGGTCAAGGTATCTTCACCTATTTAGATGGAAACCGTTATATGGGTTCTTTTAAGAACGGCATGATGGAAGGTTTTGGTACATATACTTGGGTCGATGGCTCTGTCTACGAAGGCTATTGGGCAGAAGACCAGCAGCAAGGACGTGGTAAATATACCAACAAAGAGGGAGATGTGTATGATGGTGGTTGGTTAGCTGGTGAGATGCATGGAGAAGGTGTGCTTCGTATGAAAGACGGTTCTAAATTCAAGGGTATCTTCAGCAATGGAAAGAAAAATGGAAAATGTGTGGAAGAAGATAAAGATGGTATCCGTTTTGAAGGTACTTATGTCGACGATGTGCGTGATGGAGCATTTGTGGAGAAAGACCGCAATGGAGCCATCATCCGAAAGGGCTATTATAAACGAGGTGTAATAGAAGTAACAAACCAATAAACGATGATTATTGATACATTAGCGAACCTTGGAAAGTACGTGGCTTTGAACCCGTTGTTCCAAGATGTGGTTGATTATATCAACAGCAATGATTTGGCATCTATGCCTATTGGTAAGGTCCTTATTAAGGGCGACGATCTCTATGCTAATTTCGCGGTAGCGAAGGGAAAGACTAAAGCAGAGGCAAAGTTGGAGTCGCACGATGTAATGATCGACATTCAGATTCCGTTCAATGTGTCTGAGTCGATGGGCTACACGCCTCGTTCCGACTTGGCCGAGCAACCCTACAATGCAGAGAAGGACATTACATTCTACAACGGATTGGCTCAGCAGTACATCACCGTCCAGCCAGGTATGTTTGTCATATTCTTCCCTCAAGATGCCCATGCACCATGTGTCAGCGAGGCTGCTGAGATTAAGAAAGTAATCTTTAAAGTAAAATACTAAGTGCGCAGTCTTCAGGCTGCGAATAAATCCAATTATACTATGCCTAAGAAAAGTGTTAAGACAGTAGAGAAAATAGGTCTCGTAAAGAACGACCCATGGCTTGAACCATACGAGGGTGCCATTGTAGGTCGTCACGAACATGCGTTGTACAAGTTGAATGAGTTGACTAACAATGGCAAACAGTCATTGTCTGACTTTGCTTCGGGTTATCTCTATTTTGGACTTCACCGCACCAACAAAGGGTGGGTTTTCCGTGAGTGGGCTCCTAATGCTACTGAAATGTACCTCGTAGGCGACTTTAATAGTTGGACAGAGTTGGCTCCCTATCAGTTGAAACCCAAGAAGAATGGTGTGTGGGAGATTAACTTGCCCGATCGTGCTATGAAGCATGGCGACTTGTATAAATTGCGTATCCATTGGAATGGAGGCGAGGGTGAACGTATTCCGGCATGGACTAATCGTGTGGTTCAAGACGATGTCACCAAAATATTTTCTGCTCAGGTATGGGCACCCGAAGAAGCATACAAATGGAAGGTTAAGAAATACAAACCCAATACCTCCCCCTTGCTAATTTATGAGTGCCACATTGGCATGGCACAGGATGCAGAGAAGGTTGGCACTTATACTGAATTCAAGGACAATGTCCTTCCACGCATTATTGAAGACGGATACAACTGCATACAGATTATGGCGATTGCCGAGCATCCTTATTATGGCAGTTTCGGTTATCATGTCAGCAACTTCTTCGCTCCTTCAAGCCGTTTTGGAACGCCAGAGGAACTGAAAGCTTTGATTGATGAAGCTCATCAGCATGGCATTACCGTCATCATGGATATCGTTCACTCTCACGCAGTGAAGAACGAGATGGAGGGACTTGGCAACTTCGCAGGCGATCCATGTCAGTATTTTATGCAAGGTGGACGACGTGAACACCCTGCTTGGGATAGTCTTTGTTTTGACTATGGTAAGAATGAGGTGATTCACTACCTCTTGAGCAACTGTAAGTACTGGCTCGAGGAATTCCATTTCGATGGATTCCGTTTCGATGGAGTGACTTCCATGCTCTATTATAGTCACGGATTGGGTGAGGCCTTCGGTGGATATGGTGACTATTACAACGGCCACGAGGACGATGAGGCGATAGCTTATCTTACATTGGCCAACTTGCTCATCCACGAAGTCTATCCAAACGCCATTACCATTGCTGAAGAAGTAAGTGGTATGCCAGGTTTGGCTGCCCCATTCGAAGATGGTGGATATGGGTTCGACTACCGCATGGCTATGAATATTCCTGATTATTGGATTAAGACCATTAAGGAACTTAAAGATGAGGACTGGAAGCCATCATCGATGTTCTGGGAACTGACCAACCGCCGTGCCGATGAGAAGACCATCTCGTATGCAGAGAGTCATGACCAGGCGTTGGTGGGCGATAAAACAATCATCTTCCGACTGATTGATGCTGATATGTATTGGCATTTCAAGAAAGGTGATGAAAACTTCATGGCAAATCGTGGTATTGCGCTCCACAAGATGATACGACTCCTTACTGCCTCCACAATTAATGGCGGTTATCTGAACTTCATGGGTAATGAGTTCGGACATCCTGAGTGGATTGACTTTCCGCGCGAAGGAAACGGTTGGAGTCATAAATATGCCCGTCGTCAGTGGAACCTTGTAGATAATCACGACCTTTGTTACCACTATCTGGGCGATTTCGACAATTCTATGATTCACCTCATCGGAGATGTGAAAGGTTTCCAGAAAACCAAAGTACAAGAGGTGTGGCACAACGATGGTGACCAGATATTGGCCTATACTCGTGGTGATTTGCTCTTTGTCTTCAACTTCAGTCCCGACAAGTCATTCGCCGACTACGGATTCTTGGTCAAGGAAGGTTCTTACCGAGTAGTGCTCAATACCGACTCCGCTGCCTTTGGCGGTAACAACCTGACGGACGATTCTGTCGAACATTTTACAATGTCTGATCCTTTATATGCCAAGCAGCATAAGGGCTGGTTGCAGCTTTATATCCCTGCCCGCACTGCTATGGTGCTGAAGAAACAATGAATTATAACAACCCTATACCATCAACCATCAGTCACGTCATCCGACTATTCACTGTCGTGCTGTTTGCGCTGTTCAGTTTCCTCTATCTGTTCTGTCTTCAGTGTGATGTGCTGGCTGAGGCTCAGTATGTGTTCTCGGGTGGTGTGACGAGTTATTCCCGTTTCTGGGGAGCATTGATTATCACAGCAATCTTGTTGGGAGTGCAGTATGTGGTGGCAAGGCTCACCAAATTGTCGGGGCGGTGGTATGCGTTGACTTTTTTTCCTTCGTTTTTATTACTGACATTCCTCACTAGTCTTAATCGGGTAGTCATTGCCGATTTCTCTCTGCATCAGTGGACATGGGCATTTCCATTGCTTATTGTTGCTTTTGTTGTAAGCCTGTATCTCCATCGGAAGTTGCCAGGGGAAAGTATTAGCGAGGGCGATTATCACCTCTCTCGTTACCTGTGGCCTAACTTTTTGGCATTGTTTCTTATGATGGTGTTGTGTGGAGCGAATGCCTCGGCCGATGATGTCTATATGTATGAATTGAAAGCCGAACGTCTGTTGCTTGAGAAGAACTACGAAGCAGCAAGTCGGGTGGGGGAGAAGTCGCTGGTGACATCGCCGCGACTGAATGAACTACGTCTGTATGCATTGGCACAACAAGGACTTTTGGGTGAACGTCTCTTCGACTATCCGCAGCCATACGGAGACCTTTCGCTGATGCAGATGGACGACACCCTGACGCGTTTGCATCGTTTCACTTGCAAGGACATTCAAGAGGCTCTGGGTGCATGGGCTAATTCGTCAGTCACTACATTCCAGCAGTATATTGACCTGTTGAAGCACAATCCTTCGACCCGTCACAACCCCATGCTCGCCGATTATGTGTTGTGCGGACATTTGTTGCGGAAGGACTTGCGTGGATTCATACGCGATATCAAGAACTATTACGACCTGTCATCTCCCGACAAAGTGAAGGAATTGCCAAAAGCCTATCGTGAAGCCCTGTTGCTTCAGGCAAAAGCCATCAGTCGTGATTCGCTCAGTGGATTTGCCGATACTTTGATGTTGGCGGCTTATCGTGACTATTCCGACATTAAGGATTCCGATGAAAAAGAAATCGTACGTAACAACCGACTCCATCGGAATTATGGCAATACGTTGTGGTGGCATGTTGAACAATAGTTTAACGTTTAAAGAATGGAATATGAATAGAAATTTTACCATATTAGGTTTGTCTATTGTGATGCTCACATGCATGTCGTGTGCAGATAAATACGTGATTGAAGGAACTACATCGCAGTATTTTCTCGATGGGACGGTGGCCTATATCAAGCAGTTTGAGATAGGTTCCGATGATGTCGACTTCCTTGCCATCGATTCTTGTGAGGTGCTTCATGGTAAGTTCGATATGACTGGAGCACTCGATTCCGTTATGATGGTGCGTCTTTACATGGGCAACGAGAATTTTCCGATGGTGCTTGAGCCTGGTAAGGTTACAATCAGCATTGCTGACAACATAGTAAAGATTGAAGGAACGGAACTCAATGAGCGACTCTACACTTTCCTTACCCAGCGTGATTCGCTTAAGATTATGTACGACGACCTGCCAAACCGTGAAAGTAAGATGTACCTTGATGGCTATTCACAGCAAGAGATATTTAATATCTTGGGTGAGGAAGAAATGAGGTTACAGCACGAGGTTGACCGCCTTGAAACCCAGTTTGTGAAGGATAACTACTACAATGTGCTTGGTGTCACATGGTTCCTACGCCTCTGTTACGAGGCTCGCGACTATTACGGTTTCGTCACTACTACCCCCCAAATCGATGAAATCTATATGCAAGCACCTGATGTGTTCAAACGTAACAAGATGGTTGCCTCATACATGAGCCAAGTAGATAACTAACCCTTCACATTTCTCGCTCATGGCAACTCCTGATATTCTTTTCATCATCGCCGCCTTTCTCAACCTCTTAGGGCTTATAGGGACTATTATACCAGCTTTGCCTGGTCCGCCTCTCTGTTTCGCGGGTATGGTGTTGTGTTGCATTGCAGCCCCCCATCCCGTCATGATTGTACTGACTGTTCTGATGTTCTTGTTGGTGGCTTTTGTCACTGTCCTCGACTTCGTAATTCCTGGCTGGCTTACCAATAAGGTGGGGGGATGTAAGAAGGCAACGTGGGGGGCCACTTTAGGACTTCTTGTCGGTTTTTTCTATGCGCCGCTGGGACTCATCATCGGTCCGTTCTTAGGTGCCTTCCTCGGAGAGTATACCGATTGCCATAAGGTTGAACCATCGTTAAAAGTAGCGTGCTACACTTTCTTCTCTTTGCTCATCGGTACCTTCTTCAAACTCATCACTTGCATTGCTATTTTTGTCATCTGTATAGGTGATTCTGTATGGTATTATTTCTTTTCATAAAACAAAAGAAATTACTTATTCAGCATGCTTTTTTTTTGTGAAAATGAGGCAATTTATTACAAAAACAGCATTTTTTCACGTTTTTATTCGCTATTCTTCATAAAAAGACTTATTTTTGCACCGCTAAATAATACAGGAATCAAACAAACGTGATAATGAGCGTAAACATAAAGTTGAGTAGTAAATATCTGATGAGCGGCATTTTGCTGCTGCTGTTGTCAGCACTATTGCCCTTGTGCTTATACGCTCAATCCGACAATTTAAATGAAGCTTTAGAAAAGAACCAATATTTACTTGAGGGCGATCCTGGTTATGCAGAGTTCATGGCGGCAGTGACAAACCTCAACAACGATTCGTCGATGTATTATGCCGAAGCACTTCGTCAAGTGGCAGAAACCAGTGATTACCCTTTGGCTAAGATTTACTATTACAAGATTCTCTCATCTATTTACCTCGATCGTGATTTTAAGGATATGGCTATCGATGCCAGCCGTCATCAGGCCGAATTGGCTCAAAGGTATAACTATCCGCTTCAGCTTTTCGATGCTTACGACAAGATAGCAAATACGCTGATTCTGCAAAATAAGATTGCAGAAGCTCGTGAGGTGTTCTCAACCTTTGAAGAAAGACTGAAAGAGATGGTGATTAAGGTCGACAGCAATACGGAGCGACAAATGCAATTACAGAAAGACCGTTCAAAGAGCAGTCAAGTGGTGTTGGTGCTCTTTTTCCTTATGATCATGGGTCTGCTCGTGTCAATCATCTATTCAGCCGTGAGTCACAACCGTAGTTTGCAAACCGTGAGCGATATGAAGACCATGTTCGTTCAGAACATGAGTCACGAGATACGTACCCCGTTGAATGCCATTGTGGGCTTCTCACAATTGCTCGCATTGCCCGATGGAGTAGTGACAGAAGAAGAGAAAAAAAAGTATGGTGAATACATTATGACCAATTCCAACATGTTGACCATGCTTGTCGACGACATCCTGAACCTCTCCGATGTCGAGAGTGGAAATTATCGTGTTACCTTTGCCCGAACCCAGTGTAATGCTCCAGTGGAGGCCGCTATGAAGACATCCGAACTGCGAGTGCCGGCAGGTGTGAACATGTATTATACTACCGAGGTCGATGACAACTTTACTATCGTATCCGACGCCCATCGAATCCAACAAGTGTTGGTCAACTATATCACCAACGCATGTAAACATACCACGGAAGGAGAAATCCACATCCATTGCTCGCTCAAAGAGCGTCCAGGTTACCTCACCTACTCAGTAACCGATACTGGTAAGGGAGTACCAGAGGATAAGGCAGAGGAAATCTTTGAACGATTCACTAAACTCAATACCTTTGCACAAGGTACAGGATTGGGACTCAGCATCTGCCGCATGATTGCCACCAAACTCAATGGAGTGGTGAAGTTGGATACCTCTTATAAACGTGGAGCACGCTTCATCTTCCAAATTCCACTCAAGCATGAATAAAATCCGGCGCCGGCAGGCGACGACCGAGGCTATATCGGTTCGATATGGTAACAATTATTAACAACCGATGTTATATCGATTCGATATGATAACGTTTATTAACAACCGACGTTATATCGGTTCGATATGACAACAATCTTTAACAATCGAGGTTATATCGGCTCGATATGACATCAATCTTTAACAGCCGAGGTTATATCGGCTCGATATGAGATAAACACGTTCCCCTCTTATCCCTCTAAGTGGGGAGGAAGGAAAGCCACGATGGGGCGGAATAATAAAGGCGGAGGTGATGAGCCTCCGTCTTGAGTTACGTTCTATCTTTTACTGTGATGAAGTGCACTTATTCGTGACATAATGCTGCAGCGCCGAGGACGGCAGCGTTGCGGTCCATGAGTTCTGATAAGAGGAACTTACAGCGATTGCGATAGATGGGGAGCACCTGACGGTTGTAGGTTTCGATAAGGGCAGGGAATATGAACTCGTGTGAGTGCATGGGACCTCCGAAGAAGATGTAGGCTTCGGGGCTGCAGAAGGTAGTGATGTTGGCACAAGCGGCTCCCAGCGTCTCGCCTGTGCGTCGGAAGGTCTCGATGGCCATAGCATCATCTTGCTTTGCTGCCTTGAAGATTTCGAGGGCTGAAAGGTCGCTGACATTACGTAGCAGGGTGGGGCGCCCGGATGCTATCAGTTCCTCTGCGGTGCGGACAATGCCTCGCGCGCTGCAATAGGTTTCAAGACATCCTCGACGTCCACAGCCACACTGACGAGCAGTAGGTGATGGGTCGATAATCATGTGTCCCAGTTCGCCTGCAAAGCCATCGCTGCCATAGACGAGCTTCCCATCTATCACGATGCCGCTGCCAACACCTGTTCCCAATGTGATGACGACGACGTGGCGCATGCCGCGAGCTGCACCATAGGCCATCTCGCCCATCGCTGCTGCATTTGCATCGTTGGTCATGACGACATTCAACCCTAATCGCTCAGAGAGCATCTGTGCAAGTGGCACTTTCCCTTTCCAAGGCAGGTTGGGTGCTTCTTCGATGGTGCCTGTATAGAAGTTCGCATTGGGTGCTCCGATACCCATTCCTCCCACAAGCTGTTTTCCTCCTATCTGGTCAATCAGGGGATTGACACACTGAACACATGCCTCGACAAAATCGTGGATGTCGGGATAGGCTTGTGTCTTGATGGAATTCTCGCAAACGATGTTGCCTTCATTATCGACTATGCCAAAAACGGTGTTTGTTCCGCCGAGGTCAACGCCAATTAGATACGGATGACTCATATTTTCTTCAAACTTTTTGCAAAATTAAAAAGTTTTATGTTACTTTGCAAAAAAAATAGAAGAAAATGGTTATGAAATCAGTAATTATGTCAATCATTGCCTATTGTTGCACTCTTGCGATAACAGCGCAAGAGCCAATCAACATTGATTTGTGGCCAAACGGAATGCCGAATAGTAACGGCATCGACAAGACGCCTTTCGACGATGCGCGTCAGAACTTCAAACCCTCCATTCGTGTGTACTTGCCTGAGAAATCGAAGGCAAACGGGAAGGCTGTGGTGTGTTGTCCGGGTGGTGGCTACACGCATCTGGCAATGGATCATGAGGGATATGACTGGGCATCATTCTACAACGAACTTGGTTTTGCCTACATCGTCTTGAAATACAGGATGCCGCATCAGGTGACGGATGTTCCGATTTCGGATGCAAAGGAAGCGCTGAGATTGGTGAGAGAACATGCAAAGGAATGGAACATCGACCCCAAGCAGGTTGGCATTATGGGCTCGTCGGCAGGCGGACATCTGGCATCGACTATTGCTACGCATTCCACACCCGAGACAGCTCCTGCCTTTCAGGTGCTGTTCTATCCGGTTATCTCCATGCAGCAGGGGATAACCCATCAGGGTTCGCACGACTCGTTGTTAGGTAGGAATGCCGAACAAGCAACCAATGACCTCTACAGCAATGCGCAGCAGGTCACTCGTCAGACGCCGCCAGCCATCATGTTACTGTCGGACGACGATGGTGCTGTGCCGCCGCAGAATAGTGCTGAGTATTATCTCGCATTGAAGAAGTCAGGTGTGAAGGCCTCGATGCATGTCTATCCTTCGGGCGGACACGGATGGGGCATTCGTAGCAATTTCAAATATCACGATAGTATGATGAACGATTTAAAAGATTGGTTGAAAACACTATGAGAATAGCAGTAATCGTAGCGATGCAGAAAGAGATGGCCAGCCTCTCGGCATTGCTCAACAACAGGAAGACAGAAACCCTGAACGGATTCACGTATGAGACAGGCGAACTGGGCGGACGGACATTGATTCTGCATCAAAGCGGCATCGGGAAAGTAAATGCGGCAGTAGGTGCCAGCGAGTTGATACGCAATTACCAGCCCGACTATTTAATCAGTTCGGGGTGTGCTGGAGGATTGGATGCACATTTGAAAGTGATGGAAGTGATTGCCAGCACGTCCACCGTGTATCATGATATCTATATTGGTGAAGCAGGGGAGGGGCTGGATATAGAGCGTCCCTATCCAAGCGATACCTATTTAATAAATAAAGCAAAGGTGTTGAGCGAAATATCGCCTACAAAGATTCATTTGGGACAAATCTGTACAGGCGACCAGTTCCTGACGGAGCGTAAGAAACTCGAAGTTATCAAGCAACGTTTCCCTGAAGGATTGGCTGTCGATATGGAGTCGTGTGCTATTGCCCATACGTGTAAGATTTATGGTGTGCCTTTCATTTCGTTCCGCATCATTAGCGACACTATTGGAGCGGAGCTGCATGTGGAGGAATACCAAAACTTCTGGGCAGAGATGGCCGACCACTCGTTTGAAGTCGTCAAAGCGTTTATTGAACAACTATAAAGATGTGAATATAAAAATGAGGTACCAGTCGGCACCTCATTTTTGTTAACCTTCAATTGCTTCCAACTCCTTACCAGTGAGTTTGGCTTCAATCTTTGCCTGGATTTCGTCAGCCAATTCTGGATTGTCCTCCAAGAGCTGCTTGACAGCCTCACGTCCTTGTGCCAGTTTGCTGTCGCCGTAGCTGAACCAGCTTCCACTCTTTTTCAGGATTTCGAGCGATGTACCTAAGTCGACCAGTTCACTACTGCGTGAGATACCTGTGCCGAACATGATGTCGAATTCGCACTTACGGAATGGAGGTGCCACTTTGTTCTTCACGATTTTTACTTTCACCGTGTTGCCGAGTACCTGATCGCCGTTCTTGATGGCTTCTTTCTTGCGGATGTCGATACGTACTGAAGAATAGAATTTCAGGGCATTACCGCCAGTAGTAGTTTCTGGGTTGCCGAACATGATGCCAATCTTCTCGCGCAACTGGTTGATGAAGATACAGGTGGTCTTGGTTTTGCTGATAGTTGCTGTGAGTTTGCGCAATGCCTGACTCATGAGTCGTGCCTGCAATCCTACTTTGTTGTCGCCCATATCGCCTTCGATTTCTGCCTTTGGAGTCAGCGCTGCAACAGAGTCGATGACGATGATGTCGACAGCTGCAGAACTGATAAGCTGGTCAGCAATCTCAAGTGCCTGTTCGCCATTGTCGGGTTGGGAGACAAGCAGGTTGTTGATATCTACGCCCAGCTTAGAAGCATAGAAGCGGTCGAATGCATGCTCTGCATCGATGAAGGCAGCAATACCTCCTTCTTTCTGGCACTCTGCAATGGCATGAATGGCCAATGTGGTCTTTCCAGATGATTCAGGACCATAGATCTCTATGATACGCCCCTTAGGATAACCACCCACACCCAATGCGGCATTAAGACCGATGGAACCACTGGGAATGCTGTCGATTTTCTCGATATTCTCTTCGCCGAGACGCATGATGGAACCATGTCCGAAGCTTTTCTCGATTTTCGCCATTGCAGCTTGCAAGGCTTTCAGTTTCTCTTCGTTTGAATTTGCCATAGTCTTATTTAATATATAATCTTTCTACTTATGCTGCAAAGGTACGAAATTAATTTGAGTTATGAGTTATGAGTTAAGAATTATTTCAAAAAACTTCCATCTTTTTTGCCAAATTCTCTGCACATCGTTCCCCATCGATGCCTGCAGATACAATGCCGCCTGCATAGCCCGCTCCTTCACCGCAGGGGAACAGTCCTTCGATGCGGATGTGTTGCAACGTATCTGGGTTGCGCACGATGCGGACAGGCGAGGATGTGCGTGTCTCTACGCCGATGATAATTGCCTCGTTGGTAAGGAATCCGTGACTTTGCCGTCCGAACTGTCGGAACCCTTGCTGGAGACGTGTGGTGATGAACGGCGGCATCCAAAAGTGGAGTGGGGACGTGATGAGGCCTGGCTGGTAGGACGATTTCGGCAGCGAACTCGACAGACGATTATTGACGAAGTCTGCCATTCGTTGTGCGGGAGCCGTCTGCCGACGATTGCCTTGCAGCCAACATTGCTTCTCTAAATTCTCTTGGAATTCCATCATCGCCAACGGAGAATCTATGTTCTCCCCCTTGGGGGAGTTAGAGAGGGGCACAATATCTTCCAAATGCAGTTCCACCACCATTCCGCTGTTGCTCCAAGGGCTGTTACGAAGACTGGGCGACATTCCGTTCACTACAATCTGTTCTGGTCCGCTTGCTGCAGGGACCACCGTGCCGCCCGGACACATGCAGAAGGAATATACGCCGCGTCCTTCGACCTGCGTTACAAACGAATACTCGGCTGTAGGCAGATACTGTCCCTTACCTTCCCGTCGATGATACTGAATCTGGTCGATGAGGTGTGCAGGATGCTCCAACCGCACGCCCACAGCAAGGTTCTTTGCCTCAATCTCCACATTGTTCTTGTAAAGCCAGCGATAGACATCGCGAGCCGAGTGACCTGTGGCGAGAATCACGGGGCCTTCGAACTGCAAGGGCGTTTCGACCTCCTTGTTGCTGTCAATCGCACAGACTCCATACACATTATTATCTTTTAAGAGCAGATCAGTCACTTTGGTTTGGAAATGCACCTCTCCGCCGCAGCGGATAATCGTGTTGCGCATGTTCTCGATGACACGCGGCAGTTTGTCCGTCCCGATATGCGGATGGGCATCGACAAGGATGCTTTCCGACGCTCCGTGCTGACAGAATATCTGCAGAATGCGGTCCACAGTGCCACGCTTCTTGCTGCGTGTATAGAGCTTACCGTCAGAGAATGCGCCTGCGCCTCCTTCGCCAAACGAGAAGTTCGATTCAGGATTGACCGTATGTTCGCGTGAAATCTTGGCAATATCCTTGCGGCGCCCATGTACGTCCTTACCGCGTTCGAGCACGATGGGACGGATGCCCAACTCGATGAGACGCAGGGCGGCAAACAACCCACCAGGACCTGCTCCCACCACGATGGCGGCGGGCCTACTGCTCACGTCGAGATACTCGATAGGGGTGAATAGTTGGTCAGTTGGTTCTTCGTCGAGATATACCCTGACGGTGAGATTGACGTAGATGATACGTTGGCGTGCATCAATGCTCCGCTTGAGAATGCGGATATGGGTGATATGACGTGCATCCAATCCCTTGTCCGCAACAAGAAACTGCTTGATGCCCTGTTCGTTAGCTGCCTGTTCGGGCAGAATCCGTATTTGAAATTCCTGAATCATAGTTCGTTTGACGATACAAAGATAACTCTTTTTTCTCTATCCTCCAAATCTTTCCACTCTTTTTTCATCCCACCTTACTCTTTTCCCCAAAAAAGTTTTGTCGTTTTAAGGAAACGTTGTATATTTGCGGTCGAATATAGACAAATGGAGTTATGCAGGGAAGATTGCCTAAAAACTCAAACTGACTATAAATAATAAACTTTAAACTGAATTTTTGCCTATGGGCTAAGATAGAAACGATGCTTATGAAAAAAATATTGTTCTTACTGACAGTTCTATTCCCCGCTATGGTTTGGGCTGCTGTGGGTGATGAGTTTGCGGCTGATGGCTTGAAGTTCAAGGTCACGAGTGAGAGCCCTAAATCGGTTGAACTGACTGGCTATGATGGCGAAAGACCCACGGGTGCTTTGACCATTCCCGCTATGGTGAAAGACTATTCTGTGACATCTATCGGAGATAGTGTGTTCTATGAGTGCTCTGGTCTGACAAGTATCACCATCAGCACCAGTGTGACATCCTTCGGCAAGAATGTCCTTGCTGGTTGCACAGGTTTGGCAAAAGTAATTGTTCCCGCTTTTGATGTTGAAAAATGGTGCAACATTTCTTTTGGTAACGCAAATTCCAACCCATTAACATTTGCACATCATTTATATAGTGACGAAACGACAGAGATAACGAAAATCGTAATTCCGAATGGTGTAAAATCAATCGGTAATTGGGCGTTCTATAAATGGACAAACTTGACCTCTGTCACTATTCCAAACAGCGTGACATCAATTGGTCGTGCTGTATTCTATGGTTGCTCTAGCCTAACTTCAATCGATATTCCAAATGGTGTGACATCTGTCGACTTTTGGACGTTTGGTTTCTCTGGCCTGAAAAGCATTGAGATTCCAAATAGCGTGACATCAATTGGATATGGTGCTTTCAGTGGTTGTGAGAGTCTTGTCGTTGTCACCATTCCCAATAGTGTGACGTCCATCGGCGAATATGCGTTCTCCCATTGCCGGGGTCTTACAAGTATCATTCTCGGCAATAGTGTGACAAGTATCGAAGTATTTGTTTTCAGTGACTGTGCTAACCTATCAGATATCTACTGCTATGCAGACCCAAAAGCTTTGACTTGGCGAAGAGTGCAGGGAGCGTCTGAGAATTTCATGCCTAACAAGCAAACGAAGTGCCATGTAAAAGCAGACAATCTCGCTACTTATAAAGAGAAGTTCGGAGATGTCAACGTTACCTTCGTTGGTGACCTGACGGAAGGCTCAAAATGATATGGTATTTCGCCTGTCTAAGCTATCTCGCCCCGTTGGGCTTTTGCTAGCACGTAGAACAAAGGTAGTTGAAAGGGCAATTTTTTTTTGTTTCCCTTAGGGGCAACAGGGAAAAAGCCTAGGGAGGAACAGGGATTCCTATAGGGGAGAAAAGGGAGAGATATAGGGTACAACTAATTTGCCCCGCCCGTGCGAATATCTTGCAGCGGGCGGGGCAATATCTTGCAGCGGGCGTGCAAATGTCTTGCGGCGGGCGGGGCAAGACTAAAGATCCTCTCCCCGCTCCCCTTAGAAGGGGAGAGCTAAAGTTTAATGCCTTTTGCCTTTCTAGACTGCAAAGTTACGAAAAAAATGGCTGAAATGCAAATATTTTTACATAAAAATAGCACAATGTTTTTCACTTTTTTCATAACTCATAACTCATAACTCAAATTTATTTTGTACCTTTGCACTTGGAATTAAAATGGAACGAATCATGGAAGGTTATATGGTATCAGCACGCAAGTATCGTCCGATGACGTTCGACACGGTGGTGGGGCAGGGAGCCTTGACCACGACGCTGAAGAAGTCGATTCAGACGGGACATCTTGCGCATGCTTATCTGTTCTGCGGACCTCGAGGCGTGGGTAAGACCACTTGTGCCCGTATTTTCGCGAAAATCATCAACTGTATGTCGCCTACTGCCGACGGCGAGGCGTGTGGTGTGTGCGAGTCGTGTATGGCATTCAACGAGCAGCGCTCACTGAACATCTACGAACTGGATGCTGCCTCGAACAATGGTGTGGAGGAAATCAAGAAGCTGATTGAGCAGACGCGCATCCCGCCGCAGGTAGGTAAATATAAGGTGTTTATCATCGACGAGGTTCACATGCTGTCGAACCAGGCATTCAATGCGTTCCTGAAGACATTGGAGGAGCCGCCTCACTACGTTGTGTTCATTCTGGCGACGACAGAAAAGCATAAGTTGCTGCCAACCATCCTAAGCCGATGCCAGATTTACGACTTCAACCGCATGACGGTAAAGGATACGGTGGCGCATCTTCAGCAGGTGGCTGAAAAGGAAGGAATCACAGCCGAACCTGAAGCGTTGGCTGTCATTGCAGAGAAGGCCGATGGCGGTATGCGTGACGCATTGTCGATCTTCGACCAAGTGGCTGCCTATTGCGACGGGAACATCACCTACAAGCAAACCATCGCTAACCTCAACGTGCTGGATTATGACTACTACTTCAAATTGGTTGACTACTTCCTGGAACAGAAGATTCCTGACATCATCGCTACGTATAACGAAATCGTGAATAAGGGTTTTGAGGGCAGCCATTTCATTGCCGGACTTAATGCCCATCTGCGTAACTTGCTGATGTGCAGGGATCAGAAGACTACCCAGTTGCTCGATACCAATGACGATGTGCGTCAGCGCTACTACGAGCAGGCACAGAAGTGCAAGCCGCAGTTCCTGTATAGCGCCATCCGCAAGTGTACGGATTGCGACATCAACTATAAGCTGAGCCAGAACAAACGCCTGCTGGTGGAAATCACCTTGATTGAGGTGGCGCAGTTGACTCAGGATGACGGAGTCTCGGCGGGGCGTCGCCCTGCTAAGAGACTGAAACCATTATTTAATAGAGCCGCAGTGAAGACGTCAGTAGCTGCCGCTCCTGCTGTCGTTTCCGCTAAGCCTGCTGCTGCAGGCGCGACAGTTGCTGCTCAGCAGCCACAGCCCGTTATCAATGTTGAAGCCAAGTTCGACCAGGAGAACCTGACTCGTGCCATCAAACTCTATTCGCAGACTTTGCCGCAAGGCGGAATGCGTGTACATTTGTTTAACTGTGTTCCGAACATCGTGGGCGATCATGCTTTCGAAATCACGGTTGACAATCCTGCCATCGAAGCGCAGTTGCGCCAGTATGTCCCGCCTTTGACGAAGTATGTAAAAAACATCCTGAAAATGCAGGCGCTTGACGTGAAAATCAAGGTTGTTTCGTTCACACCCAAAACGGTATTAACGAAAGCGCAATTGTATGCCAAAATGAAAGAAAAGAATCCTGCATTGGCAATTCTTGAGAAAGAAATGCAACTTCATGTATAAATATTTGGTGGATTGCAGAATTTTTACTAACTTCGCATCGAAATTTGCAAATGAACTCTCCGACTCTCCAGATGAAGCGAACATTCAAACAGTTTCTGATTAAGTACAAATACCTGATATCAATCATCGTTTTTGCGGTGGTCATAGGTTTTGTGGGAGATCATAGTTTGGTTAAACGATGGGCGCAGAAACAGGAGATTGCAGAGTTGAAGACTCAGATTAACGAACAGAAGAATACATATAAGAACGACAAAATCGAACTGGAGAAAATTCAAAAGAACCCCGAAGCTGTGAAGCGTGTGGCTCATGAGAAGTATTATATGAAAACCGAAGATGAAGATATCTTTGTGATTGATGACGAGATAGATAATTAAATGAACAAACAAAACGTATTTGGTTATATTGCAAACATTGGTGAAGTTTTAGTTTTAATTGGTGCCGCTTTCTGGATAACTGGATGGGAATTCATAAATTACGTTTTTGCAGTAGGTACTTTGCTTTTTACCGTAGGAAGACTATTTGAAAAACATCCTGAATCAACAACAATCACACTCCGCCGACTCTACACCCAACGCACGATAGGTGTGGTGGTGTTGGTATTGTCTGCTTTGCTGATGTTCTTCTATGACCGCATCAACGGCTTCGAGATTGGTGATTACGAGGTGCATGCCACCGCTTCGGCGTGGCTGTTGCCCTTCTTCATATTTGTAGTAATAGAATTGTATACAGCTTTTCGCATACCAAGCGAACTTAAAAAAGAAAACAAATGATATTATCAGCGTTAACAGCAGTTTCGCCTATCGACGGACGATACAGGGGAAAGACCGACTGCCTTGCTCCTTATTTCTCAGAGTATGCTCTGATCAGATACCGCGTGAGGGTGGAGATTGAGTATTTCATCGCCCTGACGATGTTCCTGAAGGTGTTTGACGTAGAAAGCGTTGCATCGAAACTGCGGGCAATCTATCAGGACTTCACCGAGGCTGATGCGCAGCGAGTGAAGGACATCGAGAAGGTGACAAACCACGACGTGAAGGCTGTGGAGTACTTCATCAAGGAGAAATTCGACGAGATAGGAGGACTTGAGGCATATAAGGAGTTCATCCATTTCGGCCTGACGAGCCAGGACATCAACAACACGAGTGTGCCGTTGTCTATCAAGGAGGCACTCGAGGAGGTTTACTATCCGATGATTGAGGAACTGATTGCGCAGTTGCAGGAGTATGCCGATGCGTGGAAGGACATTCCGATGTTGGCAAAGACACACGGGCAGCCTGCATCGCCAACCCGACTGGGTAAGGAAGTGATGGTGTATGTGTATCGTCTCACAGAACAGTTGCAGGCGCTGAAAGGTTGCAAGCTGACGGCAAAGTTCGGTGGTGCGACAGGAAACTACAACGCTCATCATGTGGCTTATCCACAGATTGACTGGAAGGCTTTCGGCAACCAGTTTGTCAGCGAGCAGTTGGGACTGGAGCGTGAGCAGTGGACCACGCAGATTTCGAACTACGACCATCTGGGTGCGGTGTTCAATGCGATGGCGCGTATCAACACCATCATGATTGACTTGGACCGCGACTTCTGGATGTATGTCTCGATGGAGTACTTCAAGCAGAAGATCAAGGCTGGCGAAGTAGGGTCGAGTGCGATGCCGCATAAGGTGAACCCGATTGACTTCGAGAACTCGGAAGGTAATCTCGGTATTGCAAATGCTATCTTGGCTCACTTGGCGAACAAACTGCCAGTATCGCGTCTGCAGCGTGACTTGACTGACTCGACCGTCCTCCGTAATGTGGGTGTGCCGATGGGTCACATGGTGATTGCCATCCAGAGCACCTTGAAGGGACTGCGTAAGTTGCTTATCAACGAGGCTGCTATCCAGCGCGATTTGGATAACTGCTGGGCGGTATGTGCCGAAGGTATTCAGACCATCCTCCGCCGTGAAGGCTATCCGCATCCTTACGAGGCATTGAAGGCATTGACTCGTACCAACAATGCAATCACGGAGCAGAGCATCCGCGACTTTATCGACGGACTCGATGTGAGCGATGGAGTAAAGGCTGAGCTTCGAAAGATTACGCCGAGCACCTACTTCGGCATGTAAGAGAGATAAAATATACTACATAGTATTTATGTGAATAAAGAAAACAAATTAACCAAACAAACAAAACATTGAACGATTATGGAGAATGAGAAATGGCAAGAAGGAGCCAATGAAAAACGTCCGCGTCCTCGTTTTACGCGAGTAGAGCGAGCTTACAGCGCTAATGGTAATTCTGGTGAGCGTGCTTTCCGTCCGCAGGGATTCGACACGCAAGCAGGTAATGGTGAACATCAGGGTGGTTACAACCGCCAGAACAGTTACGGCCATCAAGGTGGCCAAGGAGGCTACAACAAGGGTGGCTACAATGCCAACCGTCAGGGTGGTCAAGGCGGTTACAACCGTCAAGGAGGCCAGGGAGGCTATAACCGTCAGGGTGGCTACAACAAGGGTGGTTACAATGCCAACCATCAGGGAGGCTATAACCGTCAGGGTGGCCAAGGAGGCTACAACAAAGGCGGCTATAACAACCGTCAGGGCGGCTACAACAAGCAGCGTCCAGGTGGTGGACAAGGTCTGTTCCGCCAGCGTTCGGCCGACTACAATCCAAATGCAAAGTATAGCTTGAAGAAGCAGATAGAATATAAGGAGTATCTCGAGGATCCTAATGCTCCGCTCCGTCTGAACAAGTTCCTCGCCAATGCCGGTGTATGTTCCCGTCGTGAGGCCGATGACTTCATCCAGGCAGGTGTCATCAAGGTGAACGGCGAGGTCGTGACTGAGCTGGGAACCAAGATCCTGCGTACCGACCAAGTGCACTTCCACGACCAGTTGGTTACGCTGGAGAAGAAGGTCTATGTGCTCCTGAACAAACCTAAGGACTACGTGACAACCAGCGACGATCCTCAGGCTCGCAAGACCGTGATGGACCTCGTGAAGAACTGCTGTCGCGAGCGCATCTACCCTGTAGGTCGCCTCGACCGCAACACCACGGGTGTGCTGCTCTTCACCAACGATGGTGAGCTGGCTTCTAAGCTGACCCATCCGAAGTATCTCAAGAAGAAGATCTACCACGTATACCTCGATAAGAACTGCACAGCTGCCGATATGGCGAAGATTGCTGAGGGTATTGAGCTCGACGACGGACCTATCCGTGCCGACGCCATCAGCTACGCAAGCGACACCGACCGCAAGCAGGTGGGCATCGAGATTCACTCGGGCAAGAACCGCATCGTTCGCCGCATCTTCGAGGCAATGGGCTACCGTGTCATCCGCCTCGACCGCGTCGTCTTTGCCGGCCTGACGAAGAAGGGACTGAAGCGTGGCGACTGGCGTTTCCTCACCGAACAAGAGGTAGCTATGCTGCATATGAATACGCAGGACTGATTTGATGTTAAATGTTAAATGTCAAATGTAAAAGTAAGATGAAACGAACAAGGATAATCGACGTGCTGAAGAGCACAGAATACGGAAAGGACGTCTGCGTGAAGGGCTGGGTGCGCACGCACCGCAGCTCGAAAGCAGTCGACTTCATCGCACTGAACGACGGCTCGACCATTAAGAACGTTCAGGTGGTGGTCGACCCCACAAAGTTCGACGAACAGACGCTCAAGGACATCACCACCGGCGCATGCATCTGCGTCGTCGGAACACTGGTTGAGAGTCCGGCAGCAGGCCAACCCTCGGAGATTCAGGCTACGAGTCTCGAAATCTACGGCCTGTGCGACAACGAATACCCAATGCAAAAGAAAGGGCAGAGCTTCGAGACCATGCGCAAGAACGCTCACATGCGACTCCGCACCAACACGTTCGGGGCCGTCATGCGCATCCGTCACAACATGGCCATGGCCATCCACACCTACTTCCACGAGCACGGATTCTTCTATTTCCACACCCCCCTCATCACGGCAAGCGACTGCGAAGGAGCCGGCAACATGTTCCAGGTAACGACCAAAAACCTCTACGACCTGAAGAAGGATGAGCAAGGCAAAATCATCTACGACGACGACTTCTTCGGCCAGCAGACCTCGCTCACAGTGAGCGGTCAGCTCGAAGGCGAACTCGGTGCCACGGCACTCGGAGCCATCTATACTTTCGGCCCGACATTCCGCGCCGAAAACAGCAACACTCCACGCCACCTGGCCGAGTTCTGGATGATAGAACCCGAGATAGCCTTCCTCGACCAAGAGGAACTCATGGACCTCGAAGAAGACTTCATCAAATACTGCGTACGTTGGGCATTAGACAACTGCCGCGACGACCTCAACTTCCTCAATCAGATGATCGACAAAACCCTCATAGCCCGACTCGAAGGCGTACTCAGCGAAACCTTCGTCCGTCTGCCATACACCGAGGGAATCCGCATCCTCCAGGAAGCCATCAAGGCCGGTCGTAAGTTCGAGTTCCCATGCAATTGGGGCGACGACCTCGCCTCCGAACACGAGCGCTATCTGGTAGAAGAACACTTCAAGAAACCGGTCATCATGACCGACTACCCAACCGCCATCAAGTCGTTCTACATGAAGCAGAACGCACCCGTCGAAGGCGGCACACCCAACGGAGCCTCTATAGGATATAAAGGCTGCGTAGCCCCGGCACCCACGATGCAAGGCACCGACGTACTCTTCCCACAAATCGGTGAAATCATCGGCGGATCAGTCCGCGAAGCCGACTACGACAAGCTCATGGGAGAGATCACCCGTCGACAGATGGACATGACCCATCTTTGGTGGTATCTCGACACCCGCCGTTGGGGCAGTTGTCCCCACGCCGGCTTCGGTCTCGGCTTCGAACGCCTCATCCTTTTCGTCACCGGAATGCAGAACATCCGCGACGTCATTCCGTTCCCACGAACACCGAAGAACGCCGAGTTCTAGCGGACCCTCCCCCTATGCCCCTCCCTGCGAGGGCGGGGAGTAGTTACCATTGGACATCAAGAAAGCAGCACCTCGTTCAAGGTGCTGCTTTTGTATGCCTCAGCCGTCATTTCACTCCCCTCCATACAGGGAGGGGAAGGGGGTAGGTCAGTTAATTCTGGTCGACGCCACCGCCACCACTTGGAGGCGTTGTGCCGCCACCACCTTGGTCGCCGCCATCTCCACCTTGGTCGCCAGGGTCAGGAGTTGGAGTAGGGGTGTCATCACCTTCTTCCTCTTCTTCCTCTTCCTCGCCAGCCTTGGCCCATACGAGCTTAGCCGACTTGATGGCAGCTTCCACTTCGTCGCCTGCACGGTAATACAGCTGCGGCTTCACGTCGCTGAGCTTCATATCCTCTTCCTTCTCGTACCATCCGGCAGAACAGCTCGGATAGATTTTGCCCAACGGGCCAAGGTCAACGATGTAGCCTTGCTTCAGCATGTCAGTAACTGAGTCCATGCACAGCTCGAAAGCCATACGCAACTCGGCCTTGTGCATGGTCGTGTTGTGACCGGCCTCCTTCACGATGTCGTCGAATTCTGCCGTGCCATTGGTCAATACGCGGGTTGCAAAGCCTGGCTCCTTCGTCACAGGCTTCTTCATGCTAACCTTCTTGATACGCAACTTTAATTGTGCCATAGTTCAAAGTTTTTTAGATTAAACAATAATAATTTAACTCACCGTGGTCGATTACCAAATTGACCGTGGTCGATTGCTAAACTGACCGTGGTCGATTATCAAACTGACCATGGTCGATTACCAAACTCACCGTGGTCGATTGATAAACTCACCGTGGTCGATTTGCATCTTCCGCCTGCAAAGAAACAACCTTTTCAACGTACAAAAAAAGGCTTAGCTTTTTTTTATCATATTTTTTTCCTTGGCCGACCGCCTTTTCGTCCCTTCTCGCTGTTGATGCGTGCAAGCGTCGCTGCATCCTTCCGCGCCCACTGCTCCACATTCTCACGATAGACATAGTTCTTGACCTGCTTTTCCGTCAGCCCCAACAGCTGCGCCAACTCAGCCGTCGTCATCGTAGCGTACAGCCGCTTGATGATCGGCCCGTCCACCGCCTTGCAGAATCTGCGCCGCGGTCGTTCATCCCGATTTTTCCTGTTTCCCATGCTATTCACTGATAAAAAAAAGTGGGCACGCCGCCTGGCATACCCACAAGTTAGATGAATTCTATCTTTTTATTTAATCATCACTTTCTTGCCGTTCACGATGTAGATGCCCGGCTCGGTGGGCACGCCGTCGATGGCGTGGCCCTGCAGGTCATAATATTTGCCGTCCTGCTTGTCGGTGGTGAGGGCATCGATGCCAGATGGTTCACTGCTGGAAGACACCGCCCGTCTCTTGGGTATCACCTCCACGTCTTTAATTTTTGTCGCATCCTTCATGCGGAAATTCAGGATGATGTCGGTGGGCTGGATACTATGACTGATAGTATGAAAGCCTACATGCCTAACGTATAATATGCTGACGGTACGGGGAGCCCACATTACGAAATGTCCGGTGTTGTCGGTCGCTGCTCCCATATTGCTCTTATCGCAAGCTATCCACGCATCGGCCAGCGGCTGGTCGTCTTCGTCTAGGACGTAGCCCTCGATGTAGCGGCGCGTCTGCTTTACTTCAGGATGCTGGCTGACGTAGGCATCGCATAGCGTGTCGGGGATGGCTTCTATTTCGATGTAACCTCCCTTTGGCGGTGGAAATCCGTACGTGGTTTCAAATCGTGCCCTCGAACTCTCATCTTTATGCACCGTTATCCTGTTTATTATTTGGTGCTGCTTGTAGATATAGAACTGGTCGAATGCCTGTTGCCGTGCAATAGAATCTTGCATTATGACACCATTGAGGATGACTGCGAAAGAGTCCATGCGGTGTATGCTATTTTCGCCTGCAAGCCGTATGTTGTTCCCTCTACCTAAATTGTCAGAGCTTGGCTTAATGTCCAGTCCTGCTATGCGTCCCTGCGATGCCTCCGCCACATTACGGGCCTCCAGCCTTTGCTGCGGTTGCTCGTATGCAGGTTCCGCACTTTGGCTTTCCTTTCCAGGGATAGGGTCTACGTTCATAAATCCACCATCTTTGGACTGCGGCTGCTGAGCCACTAATGGCTGTTTCTCCATCTCTCCCTTGCCTATATTCAGTACAAACAGCAATGCAATGGCTGCTGCAATGCCGATGCCGCCTGCCCATGCCGCCACACGCTGCCAGTTCGGCTTGGTATTCTTTCCGATAACCTCGCGTTCAAATCGTGCCCACTCAGCATCCACGTCGGGCATACCTATTCTCTTGTCGATATCTTCTCTTTTCATATTACTTTGCAATTTTAAAGGTTTGTCTGATTTTTGCCAACGACTGCGTGATGTGTTTGTTCACCGCCGAGGCACTGATGCCAAGCACCGTGGCCGTCTCTTCGTAAGTCATTTCATCTTCGTAGTGTAGACTCAGCACACGCCGGTCTTGCTCTGTCAGGTTGTTGTCGATGACTTGCTGAAGCTGCTGTAGCAACTCTTCGCGTTCCTCGCTCTCGTTTGCGGCCGTGTCCCGTTGCAATTCTTCCTCCATCTGCCGCTGCAATTGTCGTGAGCGTAGCATGTGCAGGCATTGGTTTCGGGTAGCCGCCAATAGGTAGCCGCGGATGCTGTCCTCGGCCACACGTGGCTTCTTCTGCCAGATTTGGGCAAACACCTGATACACAGCATCCTTGGCATCGTCATCATTCTCCACCAACGAGAATGCCATGCGATACATGTGCGGATAGCTGTCCTTGAACAGGCGTTCAAACTCTTGTTTACTATAATCCATAAATGTCTCTTTGGTCATTAATCGTGTATAAGACCCTCGAACAGCCAAATCAAATACCCCTCATTGCGATTTTTTTTGAAGAAAGATAGATTTTCGCCTGCAAAGTTACAAAAAAGGCATGAAAAAGCTAATCATCCGGGGCGACTGAGGTAATGTCATTGATGCCATATTCTTTTTCTCTTTAGCAGTTTAGCAATGTTTCACGCTGCAAAGATAATAAAAGTTT
>JAGAAL010000032.1 GCA_017615245.1 Bacteroidaceae bacterium | reverse complement strand
CTATATCATTACCTAAAAAAAGAGGAAAAATATGGCATTAAATGGAGAAAAATGCCCCAGATTTGTTACAATTTTTTGGCGATTTATCGTTTGTTAACGAGGTTCAAACGCCCAGCCACTCTGGATTTCTTGCAAAAATATCCCCTCGAAAAACTGTAACAATGTTAAACCGATTTAACACTAAAAACCTTGCAGCATATTCTTTTTTCTCCTAACTTTGCCTACGACAAGCCGAACAAAGCATCGGCAACCTCATATAAATAAATAATGTAGAACCAAGAAAACGATAGTGCAATGAAGAAACTAGTTTATATCCTCAGCTGTCTGTTCCTGCTCTCCGCAGGTTTCGCAGCCTGCTCTTGCGAATCGGATGATCCGCCAGAACAGCCCAGCTCGCATCAGAACGAAGAGCCTGTGGACAGCACAGACAATAACTCAGAGACCCCTTCCGACAATCCTATGGTTGTATATCTCGACACCGAACTACTGAAGAGCATGACCCCAGAAGAGATGGTGAAGAGAGGCTTCAGGTCAATGGGCTTGCAAGGAAGTTGGACTATGGAGTTATTCAGTTTACGAACTTCGCAGCACATCGATGAAGGCATCACCTTTACTTTCGATGAAGAAGGAACGCTAAAGGTGGAGAATCAGTTGGGAACGGACTACCTGCTGCCTGCAGGCAATTACAGCTATGTGGATAACTTGGATGACGAAACACGTCTCACAATCGATGGAACGCAATATGTAAGTTATGTAAAAGGCAACACGTTGTACATCGGAACCATCGGGGGTTATATTGAAGACAAGGACTACAATGCCCTCTGCTATCTGCATCGTCAACGTACAGCACAGAACGAAATTCCCTATTTCTTCGCCGAGGAACTGTACGACCCCGTGTGGGACAGTCACGGTGAGCGCATCGGCGGAGGTTTTGTCGACAGTATATCTGTCCATTTCAGAGATAAAGAAGCCTTCTACGTAGTGAACAGCAAACAGGAATTAGAAAGAATCTACAACGGCAAGACCCCCATTCCCGATATCGATTTTTCAAGCTACACACTCTTGCTGGGCTTCGTTTATCTCAATGACAGCAGCTACCATCTTTCTGACATTGGACTTCGCGACAGCGGTGATCAGTATGTATTAGACGTTTCTGTGCTGCACTATGTTCATCAGGGAGCTTTTTTTGGAATCACCAAAGGCTACTATTGGCGGCTCTACCCGAAACTCGATAAGGAAGTTGTCGCGAACAAGATAATTCACGTCATCGAATAACGATACCTTTTTTATTGCTTTTATTTCTGCGACATGCGCCCGCTTGACCTTGGTAGTCTGGTGGGCGCTTTTTTATTTTCACTCCGAGTTTTTTTGTTTTTCCCTTCTCTTGCCCGATACTCCTTGCACCCTCAATGGGTTGGATTTCAGAACTCAATGGGTTGTCACTTGCAAAGCATTGAGTTTTGAGGTGAAAAGCATAGAGTTATGAGCAAAAACAAGAGCCTCTCCCCCCGCCCTCCCCCATAGGGAGGGAGCCGGTGTCGCCGGTGCTACGGGTGCAGGTCTTCTGTGTTACACAGTGTCCAAATATAATCGCTGTTGGGCAAACACGTGCAAAAACGCGCAGTTTCATGAGGTTAATGATAGTTAAAGCCCCCTGTTCCCTTTTGGGGCAGGAGGCTTTAGTACTCAGCGATTGTCTCTGTAGGTAATCCGAATATCCTATTGCGTCGTATTTCCAAGGATGATATTCACCAATGCCGTGACGTCCGCAATATCTATCTTGCCATCACCGTTTAGGTCGGCATTGCGCTGGATGAAGATGGGAGGATTCTTGCCGACTATCTTAAAGGATAATGCAGCTATGTCAGCATGTGATACAAGGCGGTCATTATTAACGTCACCCCTCAGCGTGCTCACCATGTCGGGATTCACAAGATAAAACTCCGTGAAACCACGTAATTGTTTGCCTTCATAGTAGCTGATGTAGAGGGTGTCGCTTTCCATTGCCTCACCAGCCGTGTAGCTGATGGAAGTGCCATCGATGGTTGAGGTTCCCTCTTTGCTATATGAACTTCCGATGGTATAGCCTTCGGGTAGTCCTGTGGCAATAGAAACGGTTCCACCGGCTTCCAGTTCGTATAAGGCAGGTGGCACCACCCATGTCGTGTCGCCACGTTCGCCATTTGCCAATATGACCATTGCCGCACTGGTGGGATTCTCTGGCACGACAGCTGAGTGTGTATCACCGTCCATAGACGCTGCAGTTTGGGCATTTCCACAAGCTATGTAAGCAGCTTCTTCCATATTGGTGTAGCCACGATAGAATACTTCCGGTTTCCCTTCGGCATTGATGTCCACGAATAGTTGGTAAACATCGAAATAGGGAGCATTCTTATCCTGCTGCATTCCTGTGCCCAACAAAGTGAATTCGCAGTGAGTAGGCGAATAGAAATATGAAAAGTCAGTGATGTAGTTGTTCGTCACATCCACAACCATCGTATCTACATTCGAGAGTGCCAGGATGTTGATGCTTTCCAACTGGTTATTGCTCAGGTCTACCCGTCGCAGGGAATCCAATGCCAGCAGCGCTTCGACATCGTCGATGTTGTTGTAGCTCAGGTCGAGTTCCCTTACTGCCGGAAGATACACGGCATCGCGTATGTCGGTGATGCCCAGTCCCGAGAGGTTGATTCGGGTGATGGTATCCATCTGTGTCTGCTGTATCTCGTCGTTCTCGCTCAGCCCCAAATAGAGGCGAACTCCCTCCCCGAATTCTGGTGAGTAGAACACCACCTTCTGTGCTTGACCAGTGATTGTTACTGCCAGCAGGAATGCTATGTTGATAATCTTTTTCATATCATTCATTCTTATTTGATCCTAAATAAATTTCGTCAGCCATTTTATCCTCACCAGTCTCCGTGGTCAGGGTAACGGTATAGATGACGGGCTCGTTGGCTTCGAAGTTGTCGAGATTGTTATGTATGTTGGCACCTTCAATATCGATGTTTACGCCATTCGCGTTCTGGATGAGAGGAATCATCGTTGTTCGGTCGTTAGCCCATTGTATTTCCATATAGAGCACCTTCAACTCGTTCTGGTCATCAAGCCACTTACCATTGGTGATTCCCTTTCCATCGGTTTTCAACATCACGCCATCCTTCATGGGCTCTAGTGTGAACCTGAATTCAGCAGGCTCTTGTCCGGGATTGAGTGCTGCCTTGATGCTGATGTTTTTAATCTGCTTGAAGTTGTTGTCCTTGGTGAAGTCGATGTCCTTGTAGCCCAGCAGAGCCTTTCTCCTTACTATTAGTTTGAAATCAACGGCTGTGTTCTGTCTGTCTTCGTCGGTGCCGTTGTAGACTTTGTTGGCTTTCAGACGTGTTGTGATATATCGGCTGTTCATGATAGGGCCAAAGGCACGGGCAGACTCAATGAGCGACTTGCCTACGACGGAGTAGGCGTACATCATGCTTCCCACGGGTGCACCGCCACCGAAGGCGGCTGCTGTGTAGATGGTGTTGGCGCAGCCCATCACCGCATCAAACGAGTTCTTGGCGGTGACACCTTCGTAGAGCGATACTAATGCGCCAAGCACATCATTAGCATCGCCAATCTGTTCGGTTGTTACAATCATGTCCTTGCGGAACTTCTGAAGGATTGACTTGTTAGGGCAGAAGATGTCCTTGAGTGTTTTGAAGATGGTCAGAGCGCCTGACGTGCCTTGATTCCAACCCCACTCGTTGATGACTTCCAGAGCCGTCTTGTCCTGCAGCCATGCCACGAGGGCCTTGCCGGCCTCGAGAGCATCGGTCTTTTGCGTGAACTGCTTGGCAAACTCCGTCATGGGCTTCTCGTAGGAAGAGAAATCACCCACGATGCCGTTCATACCGGGCGTGAGGCTTGCCACGCCAAGCATCGCGTAAGAGAAGTCTTCCCTGACATCCTTCCATTTCAGTTCTCCGGCGGGTTTCAAGATAGTTCGCACCACGGGATTGTCGGCCACATCGTACTTACTACTGGGTTCCAGCGGCTTTGCCTCCTCGGCATCGTCGGTGTCTTCCCACTTGCCTTGCGACTCCAGGTAGAGATAGAACTCTGTGTCCTTCTTCACTTTCAGTCCGCGCAGGAAGATGTTCACTTCCTTTGTGGCATTGTACCCAATCTTCACGTAGTCAGACTCGCCGATGTAAAGGTTCTTTTCCTCGAACGACGCCGTTGCCAAATCAGTATCCTGTTTGTCGGCCTTCACCTTGTCGATAGCCTTCACACGGATAACGCCCTGCCAATCGTTGTCGTGCGAGAGGTTCTTCACGCTGAACTTCACGTAGTAGCGTTCGTTCTCTTCCGACAGCTGTAGCGGTGCTGCGATGGCGAGGTCGTTAGCGAGGTTGTTTGGCTGATACTCCTCGCGTAGTGTGCCGCGCAGGGTAACATCGTTGGCTCCAGCCTTCACGGTGACCGTCACCGGTTCGTAGTCGTGTGAGTCGTCGCCCTCCACGGTGAGTGTTAGCTGTGTGCCCACTGGTATCTTTGTGCGGGCGAAGTTCACTCCGCTAACACTTGCTGTTTCGTTGTCAGGTGAGAACCTCACCTTCACTCCGTATGTGGGCGTGTTCTTGTCGCAGATGATGCGGCCCGTGATATAGCCATATTCCACAATGGCCTCGGTTTCGGTGAGCGGTTCAGCTACCGTCACCGTCACCTCATTCGACTTCAAGGAGTGCTGTTCACCTAAGTAGTCGGTGTATGCAGTCTGCACATAATAAGTGTATGTTCCAGCGGCAGGATTATCATTGAAGCTGATAGTGGCCGGATAGCTTCCGCCTTCTTTGCCATCCACCTTTGCTTTTGCACCATTAGCATCCACACGGATGGTTCTATAGCGCAGGTCATTGGGCACGGCATCAAATTTCAGATTAACCACGCCGTTCTGTTCTTGTGCCGTTAGTGTGAGTGTTGGCACCACGGGAGCTAGTACTTTGAACTGCTGCTCCACCGACACACCAGCATAGGCTGTGTTCCAGAACTTCGCCTTCACCTTGTGGTTACCTGTGGATAGATTTCGTGCATCGAGAATGTGTGACATCTCAAGTTCGCTCCTCGGACTGCCGAATTCTCTGATCTTCGGCTCCTCGTTATCCACAGCGATACTATAACCCAGAATCCTCGGGTCGGTGTAGTCCTGCTGGTATCGAGATTTCACCATTACGGGTGTCATGCTCACGGCAGAGTTGGTCAGACCACTTTCGCTTCTCGCGCGATAATAAATACGGTGAAGACCGCCAGAAACACTGTTCAAGTCGAACGGCTCGGTATAGACAAATGCGTTTTCGCCTGATACAGAGGCATGTCCCGATACAGTTTTGCGATGTTCAAAGTCTCCGTCCACCCAGTACTCCATGAGGGTGGGTTCGCCTGACCCCATCTTCAGAATACGTGCGCTATAGACGTTGCTCAAACTCTTGCCGGGGGTTGCCACGCGCATGTTCAACTGGTGGAAGCCCATGGGGAACTTCTCCAAGTCTTGTAAGTTGAGTGTCACCTCTTGCTCTGCCTCAGTGTCGACTAGAGTCGTGCTTTCGTAGTTGTCACAGTTGTCGTCGAACCAGTAGACGATGCGACTCTGGTTTTCTGCTTTCAAATTGAGGAATGTCGAGGTGGTCACAGCGGAGTATGCACCATCTGATCGCTTCACTCGGAAATTGAACCGGTGAAGGCCGCCTGAGAGCCCGTGGGTGTCAATGCTTGCCCTGATGACGGCGTTGTTGCCGCTGAGGCTCACCCATTGCCGACCATTTATGTCGTCGTCAAACCAATATTCGTAGCCGGATAATGCTTCGTTGCCAGCTTCCACCTCGCCCATGCCTTCTGTCGTGCAGAGCAGTTGCGGAGAACTGTAGAACTCGTTGCCGTTCACATACGAGGCAGTAATCACATAGTGGTGGCCAGCAGTCAGATTACCGAATCCGAAGGTATAGGATACGCTGCTATTGGGTTCTATCGTTACAGAGATGGTCTTCGTCTTCACAGCTTGTGTCTCAACGTCAGTCAGACCGATGATGACGTTTGCTTTTTTTGTTACAGCATCATTGTTCCTCAACGAGATGCTGCCACGCAAACTGGTTCCATCAATCAAATGTCTCTCCATATCGCCATCCTTCAAAGTCACGCCAGTCACTTCTAACAGATCAAGAGATTGGGTTGCTGAAATGGCAGTAACGGTCTGGCGACCGATTTCTTCCCAACGCTTGTTGAGGAAGATCAGTTCCTGGTCTCCCGATTTCGTGGGAGTAAACGTAAAGGATTTCTGGAGAGAACCATTGCCCGTCAGCTGTAGTCGGTCAATGTAAATGACACTATCTGTTGCTGCATCCTTGATGAGGATTCCGCCATCGTAGGCGTTTGCATCAGTAGAGATATTATATTGGAATTCTGATGGCTGGCTAACACGAAGCGTGGCCTCACTCGTCTGCACCAAGTCGCTAATGCTTAGTTGGGCAGCAACAGACTCTGATGATTTGAGAGATAACCAATCGCCGCAAACCCAAACGTCAGCAATATATTCATTCAGATAGTTATCGTTATTTACCCAGTCGTTTTTATTAGATTCTTTGCTAATAGCCCATATACAGTATTTGCCATCTGCAACATTTTCGAGAATAGAATAATTCCTTATTCCCAAGGCTGAAGCTGTGTGAGACAAGAATAGGTT
>JAGAAL010000031.1 GCA_017615245.1 Bacteroidaceae bacterium | reverse complement strand
TTTCTCCTCCCCCTAAAGGGGGTTAAGGGGTCTTTATTTCACCCAAATCTTCTTCCCGTTAATGATATACACTCCCTTCGGGAGCATTGAGGGCGCAGAGAAGACTGAGTTCACAGAGACTTTCTGTCCTTGGAGGTTGTAAATACCTCTCCCCATAGAGGGGGAGTCGGAGGGGGTCTCTTCTATGGCATTAGCCATTATTTCGAATTCTCCTGTGAACGTCTCCTTGCTATTCTCGATGGTCACGGTGTATTGCCCTTCAGGATAGGCAGAGATGTCAATATTGAGGGCTACGATGTTGCCAGCATTGATGGTTTTCTCATAAACCGCCTTGCCTGCTTTGTCTGTGATGCGTACCAGATAGGCATCATCGAGTGGGTTGAGATTAACATCCAACAATAAGTCGTTGTATTCGCCATACAATGAGACGGCTTCCGCTCTACGCTCAGGAGCCTTTGGCTGTGTCTTGATGGTATGGTTGAAGTCGAAACGGCGCTTCTTGGCTCCCATGTTGAATGGGTCGTCTATTTCGCTATTGCAATAAATCACTTCATCACCAACGGTACATGCGAGGAGAATTATTGGCCCCTCATTCATATTTCTACGAAGCCATGGATAATGCTCACTGCCTACACCTTCGAGCCAACGTTCGCTCTGTTCACCATGTCCTATTTCATAATATGTACCTTTAAAGCCTGTGATGCCACCGGACAATTTGTTCACAACTAAAGTAATATTGTCAGGACTTATTATGCTGTCGCCAGAGGAGAGTGTGAAGTCATAGAGCAGTTCAAACTGCTGTTTACCTTTGAAAGCAAAGTACACTTTCTTATCTTGCTCAAACCAGGCACCAATGTATTCTCCACTTATATATTGCCCATAGGATATTCTGTCACCAAGCATTCGCTTTGCTGTCTGATTATTCACAATGGTATATCCATCGAAATAATAATATTCAATCCACTCTTCATCCGAATAATCAGAAATGGTCTTAACGACCCACATCTTATTGTCCTCTATGAATGGTCGATAGGCCATCTCTGGCGTTCTGTTAATGACTGGATGTTCCTCCCCTTGGTTATCCACAACGATATAGTTCTTGTTTGGGTCGAAACCTGGTACATAGAAGTCGGTAGCTAAGAGGCCCTCACAATCAGCCCTATCTCCATACTGCCTAAGATGCCAGCGGATTCTGATGGTTTGCGGGTCGTCAGTCGGCTCTTCCTTGAAAAAGACATATAACCCCAATCCGCAATTCGTGAACACCTTCCCATAGACATGCAGACAGTCGCCTTCCAGTTCGTAGGTTAGTCGATGACGTTCATCGTCCTCCCAGTTATCTTCTGCACCTGTTGGCAGGCGACATCCATGCCAGACTCGATTTGTTGTGTCATAAAAAGGAAAAGCGATGCTTATGTATTCATTCTGTACATAATATAGATAATCGCTGGTAGAGGCGGAACGCACATCATAGAGGTTTGCTAAAGGACCTTCGAGAGAACCGATACCTTCAATCCATGTCTTTTGACGTGATTCATCGTCTGTACGGCACACCGTCCATTTCCGTAAATAGCGGTGATACACCTCTACGCTATCTACCTTTGCGTCGTAGTAATATCTAACCACCTCAGGTCCTTCAATAAAATCACCAACTGACAATACTTTGTATTTTACCCATTGCTGCTCGTCATACGAATATGTCTCGTATGTATCACCTTTCTTTAGCGAATAGTCGAACAATAGAAAGTAATCCTGCCAATCAGGATCGTAGAGATATACTTTGCGGTTTTCTTCACATAGTAAGTACGATGCTAATTCTGTTTTACCGATGGAAGCTTTCACATTGTAATAAATCATTCCACCTATTTCTTCGGTGTAATAATATGAAGTACCATATAATAAATAATCTATATTGTCTTGGCCAGAAGTTGTACGTGCAACCCTCCAGCACTTACTACTCTCCACCAGTGGCAGATATTCAAGATCGGAATTATCATTGTTTTTTCCTTGAGCCGACATAGCCAATGAAGTCAGCACAAATGTAATAAATAATAATGTTCGTTTCATATGTTTTTGATGTTATGACATAATTTCCTCATCATTTTTTTGCAGAATGCAAGCAGTTTCGTAGTTGGATTCTGTTTCGCTGGCAAAGTTACGACATTTTTTTCAAATAACAATCACCTACCCCATGGAAAAATTTGAAGAATTTTGCATGCATAACTCGTTGCAAATCATACACATAAGTTTTTTACCCCTACGCTACCCATGGAAAATTTTCTCCAGCAACATAGAAATTAAGCTTTTTTCAGTCAAAAAACAGCATTTTTGGCGAAACAAAAAGAATCACCAGCGAAACAAGATGCACCTTAACATCTTTTCGCTGATGAACAAAAAAACGCACCCCAAAATACTCAATCATTCGAAGAGTGGAAGCATGGCCAGCGGTCATGCTCAGTCTTCAAAGCATTAGCCTTGAAGGTCATAGCATCTGCTTCGCTGATTTCCTCTCCTGCCCGGAAATAGCCATCTACTTCGCCTTCACACTCGGTGTATTCAAGGCTGGTCAGTTTCTGGCTGTTCTTCATCGTAATGATTTGGGTGTAAATACAAGGGCCTCCACAAGGACCGCTCACAAGGATAGCACCTTTGTAAAGCGAGGCTTGCATCTTTGAGTCGGTTGTGCAGAGTACGGTCGGAGCACCTTTGATGGACAGAATGGCCCCCACTTCAGGATCATAGCTCTTCAACCAAATCTCATCAATTCCGTCCTTATCGATGTCGATATATGCCCAGTTGTCGAGTTCGTAGTTCTTGAATTCAGGGTCATACTCCTCGATAGCCTTGACATATTTCTCACGGTCTTTCTTCCATAGGGGCTTCGCATATCCTTCGTCTATATTGACATAATAGCATGACTGGTCTGCCTTCACGAGTTTTCCATCACGGATGTAGAGATGACCCGTTGTACAACTCTCAGGAGCATGATGAATATAGCACAACTCCGGACCGTCAGGCCCTTCGAATGCCATCGTAACGCCAGATGGCAGATAGATGCCTTCATCATCTACATTCCATGTAGGTCCGTAGCCTGGTTCGTAATACCCTTCGACCGGGAACGAATATACGTTGTCGCCATCGGTGATAACCTCAAGTGCAATCGCCTTATTGTTCTTTGACTTGAACTGAACGGTTCCATACTTGTAGCGGTCACCCAAAAGAGCTGCAATGTGCGAACGCTGGGTCTTCATGCCGTATTCCTCTTCTAACTGCTTTACTACAGCTGCTGGGAACGGCTTATCACTTCGTGTACTGCTCCAGCTGTTCTCCTTTATCGGCAAGATGGTGCGCGTCTGGAGATATTCGTCTGCCACAAGCGTATAGAGTACGCCCCATTCCTGAGCCTTCAGTTTCTCGTTCGGGTCGGCAAATGCATATCGTAAACCTGCTGACGGCATTGTGGCACAATGTAACTGACCTAATCCATAAAGTTCTCCGTCGGGGTTAATATAGCGTTCTTCGAGGAACTTCACATTCACGAACTTATCATTCGTGATATACATACGGTTGTACTTATCGGCATTGCGAAGCAGCATATCCTGCTCCTTCCACGAACGCAAGGCATCGTCGTACCAGTCTTTGTACTCATCGTCCTCGTCTGGCTTTTCTGGAGCCTCGTGCTCTCTCCAATAGACAACCTGCATGTTGTCCTTATTGAAATAGTAGATAAAGGTAGGCATCAACACCTCCTCCTCTACTTCCTCCATCTCATCTTCAACTGCAACTTCCGCCTTTGTTGTATCTTCGTCTGTAGCTTCGTTTTGCGTCTGTCCGCCTTTGCATCCAGCCATCAGGGCAGCAACGCATAGGAAAATGTAAAAATTGAAAAATGATAAAATGTAAAAATTATCAATAAATACGTATTTCTTCATTCGACTGTTATTGATTTCGCTTGATATAATCTTTAATGTGCTCCATGTAGTTGTACTCGTATTCATAATAATTTTCATCTCCTTGAATGAAGTTCTGAATCAACCACTTGTCGTTCAATTTCTTCATCTCCCAGAGGATAGGAATACCCTTGTTGGCCTCCAAGGTGTCTGCTTCTACTTGATGCTCGCTCTCGGCAGGTTTCAACCAGAAATAGACATCAGCAGTCTCGCTGTCGGCAAATTCCACCCTCACGACCTCAGTAGTGAAAGGACAAGCGGTCGAACCCATCGTCCACACATTCCCGTCTTCAGAGAAATACCTCCCGTCAGGATTGCCGGCCGCCACTTTCTCTGCTTCGATGGCACACAGGTCGAGATATAGCTTCTGCCACTCCTCAGTAGTGTACTTATCCTCCATCGTACCCCCAAGCTCCGTTCCTTCGCTCGATTTGTCCCAACGGACATTCACTTCCTTGTAAACATCATCTACCATCTGGCGAATTGCCTGTTCCTCTTTCTCCTTATCGAACTCCGATGCCACCTCATGAGATTGTTGTTGGCGAGACTTACATCCCACCAACAACAGTACTGACATGAGTAATAATAATAGCTTCTTCATAAGATTTGTTTCTTCATGAACGCTTCACACGCTTATGCTTGAGTAGGGTCTTCCTTCTTCTTGCTGGCAAGCTCCTTAATCTTGTTCTTTCCGCCAAATGCGAAAATCCAGACAAGCAGACCTGCTATCACAAGCAACGTTATTCCCAAAACCGGACGGTAGAACAGCCAAGCGATAGCGATAACGATCAATGACCATACAATACCCACGATGGTGCAAACCAAACCAACACCCCATCCTACGATGTTTGCAAGGAATGGAACCACCTTCAGGATAGCTTCTATGAAGCCGAACATCGCCTTCAGACCACCGATCACAAGCAGCGTACCAAGCAGACGGAACAGCCAAGTCAAGATGGTGTTGACGCTTTTTTCTCCATCGAAAATCTCATCGATGCTCTTCTTACCCGTCACCAGCTTCTCAAATCTCTCACCGTTGCTGGCCTTGAATGGCTTGAAGCTGTCACCATCTACTACTGATACCACAGTTACCTTAGCAGGCATCACCTTTTCGAATGTCACACGCACGTCGCCCACCTGTGGAGCGGCTGCGTTCACACCAAGATACAACTCGTTCCCGTTCACGTGGATGTATTTGAGATCGCTGTCGTTTTCTGTAATGTCCACCTTGCCATTGAAACGTTGGTAAGCTTCCCGAGTGGTCTTGTTCAACTGGCCGAGCAATTCGTTGCTGAGGTCCAGTTCGAGTGGTTCAGATACTGTCATGCTACGAATCAGGCTCTCATTCAGACGATAAGCACCGAATGTAACGTTCTCTGCCCATTGCTGGTCAGGTTCTATTGTAGTCAGTGTGAAATTCTTTCCCTGATAGTCAGGATCGTGGAAATCCTTTGAGTTGACAGGACTGCTAACCCACTGGGTGTCATACGTATAAACGTAGGTTACCTCTTCCTTACCGCCTAACTTATCCTCCGTCTTTTTATTCTCGTGTTCTACCCACTGATAATACTCCACATCACGCTTCATCGAAATTGCGTTAGCACCAATGCCGAAATCCTTGTCGACGAGTGAGTCCTCTGTGGTGGCCATAGCCGTTCCGCATGTTAGTTCGCCATCAAGCGAAGCATCCTTCTTGCTTGGGTTTTCCATCACTACACACGCCTTCTGTGCTTCTTCGAGCATGTCGGCAGTACGAACTGCTCTACCTTCATTCCACCACAGCAGCACAGTACCACCGATGAAGAGAATGATACCACCTAAAATACCTTTGAACGAACGGCCTACGCGCGTTCCGTAACCTGTTGTTTTTTTCTCTGTATAAGCCATAAACTTTTAACTATTTAATTGTTAACACTAATCACTATTACCAATTAATCTAATTTACCATCGATCCTCCGGATACAATTCGTTATTATAGACCGATCTTGGACAAAGTTCCATATAGTCGAAGGCAAACGAGCCATTCGATGTTTCCAGTTTCTGCTGCACCCTCACCCAATGATCTGTTTTCCCGTCAGAATGGAAGGTGGTGTAGATACGTCTCATGTCATCCTTTATGGTTCGCTGAAGGGTTCTATTTCCAGTACCATCGGCTGCGGTTGCTCCATACGATGCAGGTCCCTTCATCCATCCGCGGTTATGGAGAGCTTTGTCGTATGCACTTATAGCCTCTTCATCACCCAATTCCGTATCTGATCTCCATCCAATTGAAGGGTCATCGCCGTGTTTTCTAAGGTCGACAGGGATGCCGCAAGGTGCTCCGTCGAAATACACCTGTATGATACCTCTGGTGGCGAATCCAATACATACCTGCACACGGAACTCATACTCACCTTCGGGTACAGGAGGGATCTTGAACTGGATATCGTACATTCCTGTTATCTGTACCTCATCGCCCTGATACGACCAGAAATCCAGATAGCGGTTGCGTACATGTATATGGGTTTTTGTGTCTTCGAATTTGAAGTTCTTGAGCGAGCCAGCCTTAAATGCCAGACAGGTATTGGGGTTGGCATTGGGGTCATACGAACTGCTGCGTGCTCCATATTGACCAGGGAAATCAGGACAGCCGCCTGTACCTCTCACTCCGTGTCCGCGTGCTCCGCTGGTGATGAAGTCAGGCGACAGCGTGGTCGCATCGATACGCAGACGCTCATTCAGCACTTCCTCCTGAGTCTGTCGTCCATAGTCAATGATATCATTGATATAATGGTACACACCATTGGTAGCCACAAGATCGACAGCCGATTCTGATGGAGAGAGAATCTTTGCACCAGGAATGAACACACCTCTCGAGTCCTTGTGGTTCTGCAATCCCCTACGGTTGACATATCGTCCCGCAGCCGATCCTGAAGGAAACGAAATCTTCATGATTGAATGGGGCATCATGGTCTCATACCAGTCAGCCACATCCCAATGACGGCGGTCGAAATTCGAGTTAAGCAGTCGGTTGTCGCAGGTAAGCATGTTGTAGATGATACGTTCGGGCAACAGATGGTACGACACAAACCGATTGAGAGAGTTCCGACGGTCAGTTTCGTCCGTCACATCAGCATCTTCTGGATACATCTCGTCATATACCTGCTTGGCATACGCGCGAAGGTCGTCTATGTTATTGATTCCATGTTTGGCAAACACTTCGTTCTTTTCTACGAAAGCCGTGTAGCAGATATAGCGTTTCTCCATGTACGACACATTATCTGTCGTCGAACCTGTGAGATGACACACTCCTTCAGCAAACGAGTCAACCGAGCAATGATAGCTTTCGTCGATATAGTCGCGCAGGGAGTCGTCCATATGCGTGAGGAACAGCGCCTGAGTAAACAGCGAAATAGTAGAATCTTGCAGCATATAGTCAGGCAGCATCTCTGTCGTAGCATTGATGACGTGGTCGATGGTGTGAACCACACCATTCTCAACGGAGTCGTCTCGATGAATGATAAGTGCAGAACGATTGATGTAGTAATTGATTGGCACCGATTCCGTTTCCGTAGTGTCCTCCTCACAGGTGATAGTGAGATAACGGTCGAGCATGTTCATCGTTGGGAGTGTGGCATCAGAGAAATTGTAAGTGAAAAACGACTGCTCAATGATATGTGTGGCAGCTATCGTATCACAATCCTCCACACTCAGTTCGTCGACAGATGTCAATCCGCGTCCTGCCAAAAAGAGGTCTACAGCCTCATCAGTAGGAGCAAACACCGTATAAGAACCATAAGTACCTAAGAGGTCGAGGCTCACCATGCGTGACTTATTGATGATATCGACAAACTTACTGAACGACTCCGGCCGTTTCAGCAAATATGTATTTGCCATATCACCCTTCGCCGTATAATAATACGCTTCTTCAGGAGTGTCGTCACAACCCGTCACAACGGCCGTCATTAACAACACCAAGACAAATAATCCCAAAAAGCGTATCCGTTTCATTTTCTCTTTTTTTAAATTTCTTTGAGGAAGATACCCTTCAGGATGGTCATCGCGTCCGAATCGTCGGCATCCGTCACATTCGTACCGCCCACCCAGATGAGCGTCCCGTAGTCCTCATTGAATGTATAGTAGTGTACCTTGTAATCACCTTCGTCGGCAGTATAGGCTAGCCAAGTCACACCGTTCACTTCGAAATCCTTAGCCTTCGTCTTCCCATCTGCCCACTTATCTATGCTACCGTTATGTTCGTCGCGCACCCTGAATTGCTTATCGCTACCACTTTTGGTAATCAGCGCCTCAGAGTAGGCGTTATCCACTTCCCAGCCCGTAGGCTCCAAAATGGTGTAGGCACCACGATCAAACATGTCCGGTTCTATCACTTCCTCTGGCTCTTCCGAGATTTCTCCCTCTGAAGAGGGCTGAGACGTTTGAGAGTTTCCGCATGCCATCACACAAATTGCGACAGCTACGATTGTCAAGTAAAAGGTCTTCTTCATCTGTTGTTGCTTTTTTGTTGATAATTATGCTTAGTTACTGGTCATCTCAACTGGTCATCTATATAAATCGTTGCAAATATACATCTTTTTTATAAAACCAACACACAAATTAACTAAAAAAGTGCATTTTGACGTAGTCAATTGCCTCGTTCCTACCCTTTTTTCATTATTTAGGGGTTATAAGCTCAATTGCACACCGAAAGGAGGAAAGAAAAACAGATGAAACGAACAAAAAAATGCAATATTATGTAGGTTTTTCAAGATATTTCACGGTTAAAACATCTTCGAAAAGTTCACTTTTACCCCCCTCTATTTTTCAAGAATTCCGTTAAAATCACGCTCACAATAGGCCACAAGCTCGATTTCCTTGAGTCTAAAGAATTACCCCCCTAAAATTTGGAGGATTGAAATTGTCGCCGTAACTTTGCACCCGAAAATCAAACGATTCATCGCTTATGAAAACAATCATCACATTAGCAATTGCTTTCATCTGTTGCTCAACCTTTGCACAGCAGACGAACTTGAGCCAGATGACAGAAAAGGCACGAAACGAGTACTTGACAAAACTGGCCAAAGAAGTAACCGAGAATATCGGGCCTGGATGGCTTCAGGGTGAGGTGTCCGTAACGATTTCCCCACTCAAAGTGTTTGATGGTGACGGTGATACGAGAGAACACATAAAGGCGCTTTTAGGCCGTAAGTATTATGAGGTTACATTCATCTATGATGAGAAGACCAAAAAAGAAGTAGGATGGAGTCATGCCTCAGAAGTCCGGATTTGGGAGGATAGCGGCGAACCGATAGATGTGATATATGGTCATAATTATGGCAGACATTTCCTTGATAAACCTTACAAAGAATTTGTAAAGGAAGGGATTGGCCCTAAAGATCAAGTGAAGTTTGAGGAGATGTATATTCCGGAGTGGGCGAAATTCCGTCTTATGACAGAAGAGGAGCGGAAAGAGTATTTGATAAAGAAAGCGATTGAAGTCACTCAAAATTTCGGTCCTGGATGGTATCGTGA
>JAGAAL010000005.1 GCA_017615245.1 Bacteroidaceae bacterium | reverse complement strand
CGCACATGTAAGCGGCGCAGAATTTCAGTATCCCGACCTCACTTGGAAGGAATTGTGTGGCATGATGGCAAATCTTGTGGCCGATTCGGGCTGTAATAAGGGCCAATTGTCAAATCTTGTAGAGGCTATTTGCCGTGATTTCCGTCAGCACGATGATGCTGAACTGAAGAAACTCGTGGAATGGGCGAAGCAGGTGAAGACGAAGGGTGCCAACAAGGAGAAGCCTGCCCGCCCGGATGTGGCCATCTGGTTTCCGCCATCGGATGTGACCAATGCTGCCTTCATTCAGAATGCGATGGCGCTCGAAACTCAGGAAGGCCGTACCCAGTACCTTAATATGCCTGAGGTGGAGATGGCTGACAGGATATGTGGCGGCCATAGGCAAGTGACGCAGATGTTACGCAACATCTACGACCGCCAGCGTGCCGGTGCTCTCCGCGCTACAGCCGACGGCGTGACAGGCAACCCCATCTTGCGTACTAACCTGACGATTTCATCAACTCCGTATGCTACGCGCAAGTTCTATAAGAACGAGCTTTTCAACGGCACCTTCGGACGTATGGTTTTCTCCTACAAGGCTCGCACCAGCCGCGACGGACGAATTCCCCGACAGGGAAAGTACAAGGACGAGTTCTATCAGAAGTTGGACGAATACATGGTGCGGCTCGACATCTGCAAAGGCCGCTACATCATCCGCCCGTTGAACATGCTCACAGACCGTCTGGCTCAGGACATGGCTTCGCTTGCCGATCTAGCGGATGATGACATTCTCTGGGACGTTTCGAAACGTGCCTTGGTATCTGCATGGAAGGCAGGATGCGTGATGTGGATACTCAATAACCAAACTTGGACAAAGTCGATGGGCGAGTTGGTGGAATGGTTGGTCTATCATGATATCTGGAGCAAGATGCAGATATTCAGCGACATGCTGAAAGGTGGCGACACAAGCATTTCGGAAGCAGGCAAGTCTGGCCCTAAGAACATGCTCGACAGTCTGCCCGAATCGTTCAACGAGGCACAGTTGGAAGCGCTCCGAACGAATCTGGGCAAATCCATAGAGGGTACGAGTGGGCAACTGCGTCAATGGATGTTCCGCAAGTTCATCACCTACTCAAACCAGACGGGACTATACACCAAGACGGAAGAGTATTTGAAAAATTGAAATTAAAGGAATGGAAGAGAATGGAAAAGGAGTTAAAGGGAATGGAAAGGACGTTACCATAGGATGTTTACAAAACATTCGTCCCTTTAACTTCCCTTAAACTCCCCTTCAAAGCCCTTCAATTCTAAATTGAAAATTTATGGAAAGATATGAACTTCAAAAGCTCCGCGACCTTCCCATTGAGGGGGTCGCAGAGCGACTTGGACTACGAGTTACGCGACATAAGTGCCTCTGCCCGTTCCACGACGACCATCATGCCAGCCTTTCGTTCTGCGTGCGCCGCAACACCTTCCGCTGCTTTGCCTGCGGAGCACATGGCGGAGTAATCGACTTAGTGATGAAGTATCTGAGGAAGGACTTCCTCGATGCCTGCCGATGGCTTGACCCATACGGATGTACACATACTCCCTCCCCCCCTCGGGGTACTCCCCCTAACTTAGGGGGAGAGCTAGATAAAGCAAACACATCAGCAAGTTGCTCCCCTAAGTTAGGGGAGCTGTCAGCAAAGCTGACTGAGGAGTATGTTAACCCTCAACGAACATTCGACGCCAGACGCTACGAGCGTTTCTTCGAAAGGCCTTGGCTGAGTGAGGCTGCCCGTAAGTTTCTCTTCGAGGAGCGCAAGCTGGATGAGCGGGTGGTGCGTTGGTGCCGCCTCACTTCGTGGCGTGACCGTCAGGGCATTCCGTGGCTTCAGATTCCTTACTACGACCGCGAGGGACGGCTGATTGGCATCCAGAACCGCAATCTTGTGCGTGGCGGCTCTCCCCGTTTCCGCTTCCCCAGCGGCTCCGAATGCAGCATCTACAACCTGCCCGTGCTGAACCTCCTGAAGCCCGAAGAGACGCTATTCATCACCGAAGGCTGCTCCGACTGCTGGGCGATGCTCTCGGCTGGACACAAGGCGATAGCCATCCCCTCCGCCACGCTACTGAACAAAAAGGACGTGGAGCTTCTCTCAACTCTACACGCTCAACTCTCAACTGAATTTGGCATGTACCCCGACAACGATGCGCCAGGCGAACGGCTGTTCCTTCAGCTAAAGGAGGTGCTGCCCAATCTGGAACATCATCAGTTGCCCCCAGGTTGCAAGGATTTCAGCGAATATTACCTATCCACGCACTAACAATAACCTGCCCTTATCCGTCAATAACCCGTGGTTATTTAGCAATAAGGGTGGGTTTTGATAAAATACAGAAATATTTACAAAAAAGTTGCTAAATTATTTGCATAATTGAAATATTTTTCGTAACTTTGCATTGTGAAAGAAAAGAGAGAAATTTGAACTTTCAACTTTCAAAACGGGAAGCGGCCACCCGTGGGAAGCTGGTCGCAAAGTAAATCTAATACCATAAAAAACTATGATTGAACTGTATCTTTCAAAGGTGACCGAGAATTCGGAAACCGAACAGGCGGGTAAGCTTTACGCCCGCGTGAGTTACAAACAGGCGATGACCATTCAGGACATGGCTCGCCACATGGCTGAGCACAACACGGTGTTCTCCGAGGGTAGCATCCTGGGTGTGCTGACCGACTTCGTGAAGTGCGTGCGCGAGATGGTGCTGATGGGCAACACCGTCAAGATTGAGAACCTTGCCATCTTCAAGGCAACGGTGGAAGCCAACGCCCTCGAGGTGCTCTACGACGCTGAGCAGGACAAGGTGGCAACGGCTGCTATCGGCACGCTTGCCGAGGGTCAGAAGACGGGTGCCGCCGTGAAGACCGTGAAGCTGTTGGCGCAGTCGACGGGCGACTTCACCCGCGACGAACTGAAGAAGGACGTACGACTGGCATGGACCGACAAGACCAAGGCCGAGATTGCGGCAGCAAAGGGTAGCCTCACCCCTAACTCCTCTTCTCAAGGCGAGGGGAATGAGAACCAAGGCGGTGACAATGGTTCGACAGGCTCACCACAAGATGGTGGAGGAGGTGACAACGGCGGCGGAGGTTCCGGAGGTGTGGATCAGAACTAAAAGTTTAGAGTTGAGAGTGTAGAGTTTAGAGTAGTTGAAAAAGTGTAGAGTTGAAAGTTAACAACAGCATTCATCTGTCTGTCACTCCTGTACTCCTGCCACTCCTAAACTCCTGAACGAAAGTCTAAAAAGGGTGCCGAGCGCATCCTTTTTTGTGTGTTTTCCTAAAAAAACGGGGATTGTAAATGGTTAAGTGGTAAATAATTACTACCTTTGTCCCCCAATTAATACTAACACCAAATAGCGTAATACGATGAAGAGATTACTACTTGTGGCCGTGACTGCACTAATGATGCTGGCGGCTTGGCAGGATGTGGCGGCTCAACAGCGTCGCCCCATTGACCGTGAACACCCGTTGTGGCTGATTCATATCGATGTATGGAACTCAGCCGACCCGCAGAAGATTATCGACCTCATTCCGGAGGATATTCGCCCTTACGTTTGTATGAACCTCTCGCTGTCGTGCCAGTTCGACACGGAGACCAGCATGTATCGTATGCCGCGTAATGCTGTACGCACTTATAAGTCGTGGGCGTCGGTATGCCAGCAGAACGGCATGTGGTTCTCATGTCAGCCTGCCTCAGGCGGTAAGACACATATTCAGGACTACGACCTGGAGACGTTTGAATACTTCTTCAAGACTTATCCTAACTTCCTCGGCTGGAACTATGCTGAGCAGTTCTGGGCTTTCGGCGATGCCGGCGACCTGAGTTCGCAGACGAAGTCGAGCCGCTGGGCGCTGTTTGCCAATCTGGTGGAGATGTCGCACAAGTACGGCGGCTTCCTCACCGTGAGCTGGTGTGGCGGCATCTATCATTTCGACACCGACCCTATTGCCCAGCTGAAGAACGAGCCGCGATTCCTGGAGGCATGTCAGAAATATCCCGAGGCGATGGTGTTCCTCTATAAGTACACTCATGCCAGCAGCTTCTACAACAACGAGAGCGTGTGCTTCGGTCCTTTCGTCAGCGGTCTAACCAAGAACTACGGCGTGCGCTACGACAACTGCGGATGGAATGGTGCGATGGATGCGGTGGTAGGTAGCGATAAGTGTAAATACCCAGGTAGTGCCGGCATCGGTACGGTGATGGAACAGACGTGTGTCAACGGTGGTGCCGTGTGGGATGGTCCCGAACTTATCTGGAGCGGCGAATGTTTCCAGAACCAGAACGACAGCCAGGTTGACGGCTATACACGTCGCAACTGGACGACCTTCCCTAACTTCCGGGGCATCTGGCTCGATATGTGGCGCCGCATCATCGACGGAACGATGTATATTCCTTCGCGTGAGGAAGTCGTAGCCAAGACCAAGGTGGTGATTGTCCACGACACAAGCGATGACTTCCGTGTGTGGGACAACCTCTACGACGGCCTCTACAAGCAGACCGACCCTGCCAACCGCGGCAACGGCTACTTCGGCGACAACCTCTGCTACTTCAAGTCGACAGGCCGCTATGGTGCCATCCCGATGGTTACAGGCCTTTACGATGCTGCTGCCAAGGCCATCCCGCTGCAGATAAAGAAATCGAACTATTCATCGCGCTGGAGCACACAGACCCGTAAGGTCAACGACTTCAACAGCCGCTATCCCGAGGTGTCGAAAGGCGACCTCTACGTGAACCGCTATCACAATCAGCTGGTTACCTACACGCCCTATACCTATCTGAATAAGAAGAAGACCGCATCGGCAGAGATACCGTTGCAGTACAACACATGTGATTCGTTACTGCTCACCTACGGCAAACTTTCCAGCGGCATCATCCGCGAGTATGCCGACCACATCGACTTCTATCTGAACAACTACCGCAGCGACAGTACCACCCAGCAGACCGATAAGATTGTCATCACAGGCGTGACGGTAGAGCCTACTACCAAGCTGACCAAGCCTACAACCAATGCGACAGGTCACAACGCCAGCCTTACGGGCAGGTCGTATGATGCGGAAGCAAAGACCTTCACCATCAGCGTGAAGCACATGGGACCAGCCATCCTGCGTATCGACTGCTCGGGCGAGGCAACCGAACGTCTGACCGATGTGTTGCCAGCCGAAACACTACCGCAGCCCCTGCAGCCAGAGCCGTTCCGTGGTCCTATCCTCATCGAAGCGGAGAACATGGACCGCAAGGATGCCAACTGCACCCTGACACATTCCGGGTGGTGGGCATCGCATGTAAACGACTTCGCCGGCATGGGATATATCGAAACCAAAGCGACGACAAACTGCGCCCTGCGCCATCAACTGAAACTGGCGGAAGGCGGCGACTATAACATTCTGGTACGCTACTGCAACAGCAACAAAGCCGGCAACATGCGGGCAACCGTCAACGGCACAGCCAAGAACGTAGCGTTCGAAAAGGTCGGCATGAGCGACTGGCACATGGCCGTCATTCCTGCCACGCTGAACGCAGGTACCAACACGCTGATACTTCAGAACACCGGCTCCATCACGATGTATATCGACCAGATTGTCTATGAACCTGCCGGTACACCAAAGGAGAAGTTCAAAGTACTCATCCGTCCGTCCGACTTCGGAACGGTAGTAGCAAACGTCGATTCTGCCGCAGCAGGCGACACCGTCACACTCACCATCACCCCTGACGAAGGCTATGGCATCAAGTCGATGAACGTCGTCAACTCCATCTTCTTCACACAAGGTAAGACCATTCCGTTCACCAAAGGAGCTACAACGACTACCTTCGTCATGCCCGACGACAATGTGACCATCCAACCTGCATTCTACGACATGGCTGCTATCTACGAACTCGACTTCAGCGACGTAGCCAGCGGCGCCCTGCCTATGGGATGGCGCACCACCGACGGCAACGATGTCCGCAACTATCCTACCCAGAACGGCAGCGGACCACGCACCTTTACCGGCATGACCGGCTACCAAGGCAAGGCTCTCTATTGGCGCACGACAAGTGCTGAATACGGCCGACTGACCAACTACCAGCTGACACTCGAACCAGGCAACTATCAGCTTGTCTTCGCCATGGCAGCTTGGAAAGGTACGCCGAGCTATCAGGCACGCATCCTCAGCAGCAGCGGAGCGAACATCAAGACTTCAGCCACGCTTAAAGCCAGTCCGAACCTCAACGGCAACTACGCAGGCGACCTCTCCTCTGCCCAGCGTAACACCCTCGACTTCGAAATCGTGAATCAGGGCAAGTACATCATACAGTTCCGTGAAGTAGGCAGCGGCATGCAGGAGTTCCTCCTCGCCGAATGCCGACTCCGCTACTTGGGCAACGATACAGGCATCAGTCATCCAACCTCAGACATCCGACCTCAACAAGGTATCTATAGTCCGACAGGTGCACTTCGTCAGACCCTCCAGCGTGGCATCAATATCGTCATCGATGCCGACGGACACACCCATAAGGTATTGGTAAAATAATCATAAGTATTAAATAATTAAACATACATGAAGACAGACATACAGATAGCAAGAGAGTGCGAGCTGAAACATATCAGCGAGATTGCATCCCAGTTGGGCATCGACCCAGAGAAGATAGATCCATACGGACGTTATATGGCCAAAGTGCCCATCAACCTCATCGACGAAGAAAAGGTGAAGCAAAGCCGCCTTATTCTCGTAACGGCCATCAGCCCTACGAAGGCGGGTATCGGCAAGACCACCGTCAGTATCGGTCTGACCTTAGGCCTGAACAAGATTGGCAAGAAAGCCACGGTAGCTCTGCGAGAGCCTTCGCTCGGCCCTTGCTTCGGTATGAAAGGTGGTGCCGCAGGTGGTGGTTACGCCCAAGTGCTGCCCATGGAGAAAATCAACCTTCACTTCACAGGTGACTTCCATGCCGTAACCTCGGCCCACAACACCATCAGCGCTCTTTTAGACAACTATCTCTACCAGCACCGCAAGGACGGATTTTCACTACGTGAGATATTCTGGAAGCGTGTGCTCGACGTGAACGACCGTTCGCTACGCAATGTAGTGACAGGTCTGCGAGGCGACGGTGTGGTACAGGAAACGGGATTCGACATCACTCCTGCCTCGGAGCTGATGGCTATCCTCTGTCTGGCAACCAGCGAGGAGGATTTGCAACGACGCATCGAGAACATCGTGCTGGGCATTACTGCCGACGGAAAGCACTTCAAAGTAAAAGACTTAGGAGTAGCAGGAGCCATCACGGTACTGCTGCGCGATGCCCTCAACCCCAACCTCGTACAGACTACCGAACATACACCAGCCTTCATCCACGGCGGTCCGTTTGCCAACATCGCACACGGCTGTAGTAGCGTCCTGGCCACGAAAATGGCGATGAGCTATAGCGACTATGTGGTGACAGAAGCAGGTTTCGGTGCAGACCTCGGTGCCGAGAAGTTCTTCGATATCAAATGTCGCAAGACGGGGCTTCTGCCTCGACTGGTGGTCATCGTAGCCAACAACCAAGGTCTGAAGATGCATGGCGGCGTGCCATTGGACGCCATCAACGAACCTAACATGAAAGGATTGAAAGAAGGTCTGAAGAACCTCAACCGACACATCCGCAATATGCAAGGATTCGGACAGCCTGTCGTTGTCACTCTCAACCGTCATGATTCCGATTTGGAAGAGGAAATAGACATCATACGCAAGAACTGTGAAGATCTGGGAGTGGGATTTGCTGTCAACGAAGCCTTCCTGAAAGGCGGTGAAGGAGCAGTAGAACTGGCACAGACCGTTGTCGACACCATCGAACGCATTAAGCCGCTGCCTATCCGCTTCACCTATAAGGAGGCAGACCAATTGGAAGACAAGATAGAAAAGGTATGCAAGCGCATCTATGGCGCTTCGGCTGTAGAGTACAGTAAGACGGCGAAGAAGAAACTTGAGGACCTGCGCGCCACCTTTACTGACGAGGACGGTGCTATCGCTCACTACCCTGTCTGCATCGCAAAGACGCAGTTCTCATTTACGGCCGACTCCACACGCTACGGCTCGCCCGAAGGTTTCACCATCCGCATCCGCGATGTCATCCTCAACTGCGGTAGCGAGATGATTGTCGCCATTGCAGGCGATATGCTCCGAATGCCAGGACTGCCCAAGAGTCCACAAGCCGAGCGCATCAGCATCACAAACGGAGAAATCGAAGGTTTGTCGTGATACGAAGGAGGTTCGTAGCTTAGAAGGAAAGGAAATTCCAGAACATAATACACCAAGCGGCGCCGATGTGGTGCCGCTTGTGTTATTTACTTCGCTGTAAATGAGGTAACATTGGTAGTGCCTTGGTGGGTAGAGCCAAGATACAGCCCGTGCCATACCGTGGTAGCATCGGTCGGTTCTTCTGTGGAGTACTTTATTGTGTATTTCTCGTTCTTCACCATACCTGTAGCGGTAAAGAGCGCCAAGTTGCTGCTGCATGCTGCAACGAAAGAATAAGTGACGAGATTGTTGCCTGAAGCATCGGCCAGAGTGTAGTAACGTTTGGCTTGATAGCTAATGCTGCTTGTTACGAAAGCATAACCCTGTTTGGCATTCGAGATTGTGCTGCCGCTACTGCTGCCACCTCCGCCGCCCCAAGGGCCGCCTCCACCACCACCGCCTTGGTTACCACCTGCGCTGATGCCGATACCCGTGCCGGTAATTTGGATGTAGGAGTTGTTGTCACAGTCGAAGCCTTCTTCAGGTGAGCCTTTCGATGTGTAAGCAAAAGCGATTCCATTGCCTATAGTGATAGCTCCCGTAGTACCTGCGTTTGAATCGACAGCATCGTTGCCATTCGAGTAGCATACGGTAATACCGCCGTTGAAGAATATCTTACCTGCCGAATTGATGCAGTCGTCGTAACACTTGAAGTAATGATGTCCTCCCCGGATGTCGATACTGGTCTTCGATTCCAGTCCTTCGCCCCCACTCGACTTGGTGTAGATGTCGGTCTCGCCACCATAGATGGTCACCGCACAGATAGCCTTGATGGCTTTGGCTGATGATGAGTTGTAGGTCGAACCCGTCTGAGAAATAGTCAGTTTGGGACCTGTTCCATCAGACAACCCCATGGTAAAGGATCCTTTGACGTTAGTCCACTTGGTACTTCCTCCCATGCCTCCCCAAGGTCCGCCACCGCCACCTGAAGTGGTCTTCGTCCCATCACCACAACTGATAGCCTTCGAGGCATTGCTGCTCATGTTGATAGTGATATCGCCGGCGTTGAGTGCTATGTTGAGTGCATTCAAACCCTTAGCGCTTTTCACGTCGCTGCTGATGGTAGTAGGTGCACCACTATTGGTGATGACGAGTGTACCGCCATCGGTGGTAATGGTGTCATCGGCAGAGAGACCTCGTCCTGCTGCACCTGTCACCTTGATGGTTGTGTTACCGCCTGCGATTGTAACGTTAGTACCCTTAATGGCCATTGCATACGAAGGGTCGGAACTGTCGCTGGTGTCAACCCTACCGCTGACCGTCAACGAGAGGTCGCCACCGGAGATGCGTGCCAAGCCCGTTGCCTTCAGACACTTACCGCCTGCTGCAGCAGCAGGAATAGTAATGGTAAGCGTACCGTCCTCAACATAGAGGTTACCGGAGTTCTCGTTCTTATGGCCATCGGTCTCTGCTGTTGTGTCGTCGTCACTTTCCAAGTCAACCTGTATGCCATCATCGCCTACGCTCATGATGCTGACGTTGCCGCTATTCATCTGGAAATACTTATTGCAGTTGATGCCGTCGTCAACAGCAGAAGGAATGACAAGTGTCAGGTTTTTCATAGTGATGTAATCGCCACCCTTGATGGCGTGAGTGGTGTTACCCGTAACGGTAAGCAAACCGTTGCCCTGCATCTGCAGTTGTCCCTTGCTGTACAGACATGCTTTCTGCGAGCCATTAGCGCCATCCGACAACGAGTTCTCCGTATCTTTCTTCACGCTGAGCTGAATGCGTTTCTTGTTGTTGATTTCGATAACTGCCCCATTGGGGTTGGTCAGCGTCAGTCCTGCCAACTGTACGGTACACTTATAGCTACCACCCAACGTGAGCGAACCATTCGATGATGCTCCACTTAAACTGTAGGTAATCTCATCACCATCGATGGCGTCAGTATTCGTCTGTTCGATGCTGACATGCGCACCGCTGACGGTTGCTTCGACATATTGTGCCACATTACCTGCAACGAGTATGGTAGCTGTCTCGCCATCATAATTTACGCTGACGGTATTGTCCTTCACTTCGTTTTCACCGACTGTCATCGCATCGATGTCGGCAAGGGTGAACGTCCTGCCCATGACGGTCAGTTCCGTACCATTTGTATATATCATCTCGCCCGTCTGTTCAGCAGGGAACTGATAAGTCACGCTGCCCACCTGGACATTCAGCGTCTGCCCCATAGCTGCTATCGTCAGCCAGAAGGCCGTAAGGAGAGTTCCAACCTTCTTCATCGTACCATCAGTTTATGGGTTCCTTTTTTTGTCTTGACAATATACACACCTTTCGGCAGTTCGCCTTTATCACCCCTCGCAACTTTCCGTCCCTTCAGGTCATAGATTTCGGTTGTCTCATCGAGTACTGCCTTTGTAACTTCCTCGATGCCCGACGTCGTTTCGTCTTCAGTCGAGAAATACATCTTGCTGAGGTTCGATAGTGTGAATTGGCGGTCACCCACCTTCAATGTCGTACCATCGATTGAAAATGACAACTTCGACACATTGAAAGAGGCTTTTGCTCCGTCGGTCGTCACAAAGGTAAGGTAGGGATAGGTATCCTCCGCTAACATCGTGAGTGTACCTATCAATATCATGAATATTAATACTATCTTCTTCATGTTTTGTCGTTTAATTTAATAGTTTTGTAGATTAGTAGTTCATGTGTTTGATGATGATTTTGCCCGTTGGTTTAATCGTAGATGTTAGGAGTCATCCATTATTCAAGCAGTTTTTGCAACATGTCTTCGTTGGCACTATCGGCATAATAAGCAACGAACTCCTTAGGCGACATACCGAAATACTCGCGGAACACATTGCTGAAATAGGGATGCGACGAGAAGCCCATGCGGTAGGCCACATCGGAAATGCTCACCTGGTTGTTGACCAACAGATAGGCGGACTGCTTCAGGCGGTAAGAACGGATGAAGCTGACGGGCGACATACCGTAACGCTCCTTCATCTTGCGACCTAACTGCACACGACTGATACCCACCTCATTAGCCAGTTCGTTTACGCCGAACGAAGTATCATCAATATGGGCTTTAATAGCTTGAATAACCCGGCTGAACAGGCGGTCATCGGGGCTATCAATAGTCGTTTCGTTGTAGTCGAAGCCTACCTCTGTACGACGCAAACGACTTACGATACGTTCGCGAACGCGGATGCTATGAGCCACGGCACCCTGCAACATCAGGGGGTTGAAAGGCTTATTGATGAAGTGGTCGACATCGAGATTAAGACTATATATGTGGGTGCGGTCGCTACTCTCGCTGGTGAGAATAATGATGGGCAGGTTGTCTGTATCGGGATTATTACGGATGCGGCGACAGAGTTCGATACCGTCGCACAGCGGCATGCGGATGTCGGTCACCACAGCATCAGGGCGCTGGGTGAGAATCTGTTGCCAGGCACTATTGCCATCGTATGCTTCAACCACCCGATAGTGGTCATGAAGGATGTCGGTCACATAGTGGCATAGGCTCTCATCATCATCGACAACAAGGACGAGAGGTTGATGACCAGGGGAATCAGACGATTCAGAAAGCTCGGAATAATCAGAAAATTCAGAGTTTTCCGAATACTCGGAGTATTCTGCAAATTCAGAGCTATCTGCAGCAACTGTGCGTTCTTCAGCTCCGAGATGAGATGAACCAAGTGGGAAGTGAAGGATGAATTCCACACCATCGGGGTCGACATTAGTGGCGGTAATGGTGCCATGATGCAGGTTGACCAGTTCGGTAGCGAGGTTAAGACCAATACCCGAACCCATCTTAAGTGACTCACCATTTGGCGCCTGATAGAAACGTTCAAAGATATGAGGCAAGTCGGTCGGGGCGATAGACGAACCGCTGTTGTAGACACGGATTTCGAACCAATCGCCGTTGTTGCGCTTCACAGGACGTGTACGCACAATGACACGCCCTCCCTCTGGGGTGAACTTGAAGGCATTTGACAGAAGGTTCGACAGAATTTTCTCAAAGTGCTCACGGTCGAGCCATAGGCGAGCTTCGTTATCACCATGCTCGATGACGAACGAGATGCGTTTCGATACAGCATAGCCCGAGAACGACTTGAAGATTTCATCGGCATAGGTCGCAAAATCGACTTCGGAGAAATGCAACTTGAACTGTCCGCTATCAATTTTACGGATGTCGGTCACCTGTTTGATAATACGAAGCAGACGGTCGCAGTTCATATTCATCATCTTATATAGGCTCTGACGATCGGCCTCCTGCACATTTCCCTTTTTCTCCCCTTGGGGATAGGCTTCGCTCATCAGCTGTCGGAGTGGCGACACAATCATTGTAAGCGGCGACTTCATTTCATGGGCGATACTGGTAAACATACGCAATTTCGCCTCCTTGATTTGTTCGTTGTGGCGCACCTGTGACAGCAACTGACGCTGACGCTGACGGATGCGATAGGTGTTATAGAGATAGTAAGCAGCCAAAAGGGCCAGAAGCAGATAGATGCACCAAGCCCACCATGAAGCATACCAGGGACGACGCACGCAGATGTCGAGCGCACGTTCAATTACCGCCTGCTCGCCTGTCTCATAGTAGGCTTGGATAACCAATCGGTAGGAGCCTGGCGGCAAACTGGCATAGTAGGCTTCGTGAGCAGACATCACCTCGTGCCAATTCCGTTCATAACCTTCGAGCCGGTAGCGATAGAAAATACGGTTAGGGGTAGAAAAATTGGGTACACTAAACGTGAACGCCAAGGTATTCTGGTCATATGGTACAGTCAATTCCGTGGCATAACGGAGCGAACTATCGAGCATGTTGTCGCTGCGTAGCTCCGAATAGTCGTAGTTCTCGCCGTTCACCTTCAAGCTGGTCAGAATCAGCACGTTTTGCAGGGGTTGCAGCTGTTGCAGATGCTGAGCATTGAAGGCAATCACTCCATTATCGCCTCCATAATAGATGACATGCGATGATGACTGGAAGGATGCCATCTTGTGGAACTCACCGATATAATAACCATCAAACGAAGTATAGGTGTACGGCTTATTGTTTTTTCGGTCAAGCCGCACAATTGCATCAGCAGTAGCCACCCAGAGGTTCGATGGTGTCGTTTCGACAGACATGACGTTCAGATCAGATGCTATCACACGAGCTTTGCCCTGCTTGGCATCATATCGATACAACCCGATGTTCGAACCGATAAGCATATCGTCACCATCAGCAGCAAAAGCACGTGCTGCCACCTGCAGGCTGTCAGCAAACGTCACTTCGCGGAGCAGACGAGTAACAGGATTGAACCAGAAAGTCTGACTCACCGTACCACACCACACTACCCCCTGTGGGTCACAATAGAGGGCAACCGTCCAAGGATTAAACTCACCATAGCGCATGAGGGGCGTGATTTCATGAGTAGCGAGATCCAGCATCAACACTCCATTTCCGTTCGTACCAATATACATACAATGACGGGCAGCATCGTAAGCCATCGTCATGACAAACTGACTGCCCAAAGACTGTAACCAATCGGGAGTCACAAACCTATTGCCCTGCAACCGCTGAATGCCGCCTCCGAACGTACCAACCCACACCGTGCCCTCACGGTCCACCTTGATAACCTGTACCTGCAACGAAGTCAGCCCCTCGTCATACAGCACAGCATCAGTCAGGTCGGTCTTACTGCTTCTGAACACTCCGCAACCGTCAGTACCCATCCAGTAGTTGCCTTGACGGTCGGCAGCAATCGATGTCACACAAGCCACATTAGCCTGACGCGATGTGAGCGATACGGGAAGATAGACAAAGTTGTCGCTGATATCACTTATCAGCAACACCCCTTTCTGATAGATGCCTATGATGATATTTCCCCCCGCATCCTCGTCAATCGAACGTATCTTGGCATACGAGAGGTCTATCTGCTGATTCGTCACCCTATAACGCGTCAGCACCTCATGATTGTCCAGCTGCCACAATCCGTGGCTGTCAGTTCCCACCAATATCCTACCATCGTGAGTCTGCATTATACGCGATATTGTCATTCGTGGAACCGCAGGTCCTCGCAGGGTACGTACACATTGCTGGGTGCGGTCGTAAACAAGCATACCCTCGTTTGTTGCAATCAGCAGACGATGCGACCCACGCCATTCACAGAAGCCTTGCACGTTGCTGCGCTCCAGCACAGCCTGCGCCTCCGGGGTAATCGTTAGCTCCTTGCGTAGCATCGTATTCAAATCCACACAAAACAGGTTCTGCCCCACACCGCTACCCCATAGACATTCCTCTTCGTCAATCATCACATCGCGATACAACCGCACACCAATCAGAGAAGTCAGTTGCCGTGTCAGCACCGAATCAACCCGTTGGGCATCCATATCGAAGACAAAGAGACCAAAACCAGATGTGGTAATCAGCGCATAGTCGGTCTTCGGATAGTCTATCATACGATTGAGCGGCACCTCCATCTCCGCCTCCTCGCTACTGATCACCACATGCTTCACACTATTCGTGTGCATATCATAGAGGTGTAGCCCTCGGCTCGTCACCAACCAATAGCGGTCGTCCTTGTATTCCTTGACACTATGGAATACCGCATTTGCCAGCTCACCCTTGTCCTTCAACACATCGATGAACGTGGTTCCCTCAAACAGCTGCAACGTACCGATACCCGTAATCCAAGCCATACCCTTCGAGTCGAACTGAGTGGAATAGAGCGCACTCGACTTCAACCCATTCTGCGTGGTATATAGGCGGGCATATTGCGCAGATATGCACAATGAGGCAATCAGGAACGCAAAGACTGCGACAAACCGAATCTTTTTCATGATTTCGTCTTTTGCTTGCAAAGATATAAAAAGTTTAGAGTTTAGAGTTTAGAGTTTAGAGTTTTTTTAATTTTTTTCAACTTTCAACTTTCAACTTTCAAATTTTTTTGCTAT